>CAIUUR010000038.1 GCA_903902345.1 uncultured Geobacteraceae bacterium
AGAATCTGACAACTTATCTCAGGCTGGTAATAATCTTGGTTATCACTTTGCCGGTGCCGGCAAACCGATCATGAGTGCTAAAGGTGTAGTTTCGTCTCTTACAACTTCAGTCTTTACAATTTCTAAGCAAACTTGAAAATAAAAAACCGTATCACACGGATAACTGTCGCAGTTGGTGAGCTGTTTTCTGGCAGGTGGTGTGATCAACGTGTGACACCTTGTCACGGGGTATTCCGGGGACGGGCATTCCGGGGTATTCCGGGGACAGTATATTCAATTGACGTATTCACTACCTGGATTCGTCCCGGAATAGTTTTGTATACTGTCCCCGGAATACCGCGCAGACAGTTTTTATGGTGTCACTTATGATCAGTTCCGGGCTAAAGGAACCGGCAAGATGGAAATACCTCTATAGCTAAGCGTACAGGGGAATTCTGGTCAAAGTTGCTCGCTGCCCTCATCCCTCACCTGACCTCCTACTTGAAAGGGGAGTTATGCCGGAGCCGTTTCGGGCGTAATATTCAGTCGTAAGCCGACTCCATGCAGCAGGTTGAAAAGAGTGCGAATTTCCGGGTTTCCCCGGCGTGACAAGGTGCGATACAGACTTTCGCGATTCAGTTGGGCCTTCTCCGCGACTGCTGCCATACCACCATTTGCCTCTGCAACATTGCGAAACGCCAACAGGAAGGTCTCACGATCTCCCTCTTCAAGCGCTGCATTCAGATAAGCCGCTGCCTCAGCCGGATCTTTCAGTGCCTCGATCAGGTCTTTTTGATATTCGGTAACGTGTGCCATGCTATTTTCTCCTTCTGTGATCCTGAAGGTAACAGGCTGCCTGCGCGATATCCCGTTTTTGGCTATCTTTGTCACCGCCAATTAGCAGCAGGATAAGCCGGTTTTCTTCTTTAGCGAAATAAACGCGGTAGCCTGGCCCGTAGTCAACTCGTAACTCCCAGACACCTTCATCAAGTTGCTTATGGTCGCCGAGGTTCCCAAGACGGGCACGGTCAAGCCGGACACGAATTTTAGCCCGTCCGTTTGTGTCCCGCAGCGCCTCAAGCCATTCCTTGAAAGGTGCAATGCCTTTCTCGGTTTTGTAATAGTTGATCTCGTGCGGAAATACTTGCATGGACAAATTTTAGCCTATAAGCTACAAATTGACAAGAAGTGATTTTTATCTAAATGGGTCTCAACCACCATAGATCTCGGCAAGATTCTTCGCCATCTCTGCAAATTCCTCACGCAATACTGCCGGTTCAAGCACCTCCACATCGTCACCAAAACCGCGTAACCACCACCGGAGTTGCCGACTGTCGGCGGTCTCTGCCTCTAACAATACGCAATCATCATCGTAATCCGACAGGCTCAGCATCCCCGGTAGCGGTGTTTCCTGAAGATACGCCGCTGCTTCGCGGGCAAACAGTGCCTTGAGGTGTATCGTCTCGCTTCCCAACTGGTAACTGAATTCCCCGCTCTGGATGTACCCCTGCAAGGTGAAGTTATCCGGGGCACTGACATCCTTCTCCAGCAGTGCAACCGATTCCATCCGATGCAGCAGGAATTGCAGAGGATTCCCATACTCTTTTAGACTTGCGATCAGATAAATCAGGTTATCAACGAAGACGAGTCCCAGCGGGTTTACATCCGGATACTCCTTCACCTCACCCCCTCCACGACGCCGGTATACGTCCCGCTCACCCCCGTCCCGCTCATCCCATATAACAAAAAGCCCTTGATTTCTCAAGGGCTTTCGGATGTTGCCGGACTTCGTTAAACCATAAATTGGCGGAAGAGGTAGGATTCGAACCCACGGAACTTTCGTTCAACGGTTTTCAAGACCGCCGCCATCGACCT
>CAIUUR010000039.1 GCA_903902345.1 uncultured Geobacteraceae bacterium
CCCCTCCACCATGAGGGAGGCATGCCCCTGGTGGAGAAATCCCATGGTGGGAACCAGGGCGATCCGCTTCCCTTCCCGGCGTGCGGCCAGGGCGATACGCTGCATCTCGGTAATCGACTGGATAAGTATCATATTACTTAAATGAATGCTCCGCAGACGGGAAATCTCCGGAGCGAACTTCCTCCAGATACCGGTTGACGGCATCGGTAATGATCGGTCGCAGATCGACGTACTTTTTCACGAACTTGGGTGAGTACTTCTCGCAGAGCCCCAGGATGTCGTGGATGACCAGCACCTGGCCGTCGCAATGGGGACCGGCGCCGATGCCGATGGTGGGTATCCCTGCCCCGGCGGTAATCCGTTTGGCCAGGTCACGAGGTATCCCCTCCAACACCAGGGCGAAGGCTCCCGCTTCCTCCACGGCCCGGGCGTCGGCCAGAAGACGCTCGGCCTGCGCCTCCTCCCTCCCCTGAACCTTGTACCCTCCCATCCGATGGATCGACTGGGGGGTTAATCCGATATGCCCCATGACCGGGATATCCATGTTCGTGATGGCCTGGATCGTCGCCGCGCAGTTCACCCCACCTTCCAGCTTCACCGCCTCGGCCCCCCCTTCCTTGACAAGACGCCCCGCATTGAGCCGGGCCTCGTCAAGACTGATCTGATAGGAAAGAAAGGGGAGATCGGCCACCACCAGCGCCAGGGGCCCTGCCCGCACCACCGATCGGGTGTGATAGATCATCTCATCCATGGTGACCGGAAGGGTCGTACCGTGCCCCGCCACCACCACCCCCACGGAATCCCCCACCAGGATGATGTCAACGCCGCAGCCGTCCATGATCCTGGTCAAAGGATAGTCGTAACTTGTCAGAACGGTAATCCGCCGGCCGTCGGCCTTCATGGCCAGAATCGAGGGGATGCTCTTTTTTTTCACCTTAGCTCCCTGAACAAAAAAACGCGCCGGGAAGGGAGGGCGCGCATATACGTCAGCGAAGGGCGCCATGGCCATCCGCATGAGCGGCTATTGCCTCCCGTCCCGGTTCAAATGGATGAATCCAGGCGGTATGAAGTTGCACTGTTTGTAGATATCGGCTCCACTCGATCACGTAGCGGGCCACCTACGAAAATTCTATAGCACACAACAAACCGGCAAGACAAGGCAAAACCGGGGGGAACAGGTTCTACGTTCTATGTTCTACGTTCTAGGTATCAGGTCAAAACAGCCATTTCCGCATTTTCACCGCCAACCTGCAACGTAGAACTTAGAACTTAGAACTTAGAACGCATATCTACTTCGCCGACTTCCGCAACTGCTCCAGCTCGGCCACCACCTGGGCGCTCTGTACCCGCCGCTTCTCCATAGTCTCCAGCATCTCCTCCAACATGACGCTCACCGACTCCAGAGAGCGGCCGATCTCATCCCCTCCCTCCGCCTGGCGGTTGGAGGAACGGACCATATCGTAGGAGAGCCCCTTGATCGCCTCCATGGCCGAAACGATCCGCTTCAAGGAGGCGTTCTGCTCCTGAAAGGTGTCGGCGATGCGAGCCGTCATGGCGCTCACCTCCTCCATGGACTTGGTCACAAACTGGACATTCTTGACCTCGTCCCGCGTAACATTCCTGATCTCGCGGGTCATCGCCATGGACTCTTCCGATCGGGCATGAATCATCTCCAGGGCGGAGGCCATGAGCTGACCGGAGGCTACCCCCCGGTGAACCAGTTCCTTGGTGAGGGCTATCTGCTCCGCCGCCTGCCGGGATTCGGAGCGGAGCTGCTGGATGATGGCGGTGATCTCCCCTGTGGACGCGCCGGTCTTCAGAGAGAGGTTCCGGATCTCCTGGGAAACCACCCCGAAGCCTGCCCCCTGGTCACCGGCCTGGGCGGCGATGATGGATGCGTTCAACGCCAGCAGGTTGGTCCGCTTGGTCACTTCGTTGATGACCGTGATGATCCCGTCGATCCGGCCGCTATTCTCGCTGAGGGTTGTTATCCCTTTGTAGGAGAGTTCCACCGCCCGGTGAAGCTCGTCAAGGGTGCCGATGGCCTCGGCCGCCACCGTTCGCCCCTGGTCGGCCTGAACCTTCACCTGGCTGGAACGTTCGTGGGATTCCTCCGTCAGCCGTTCCACCGTCCGGATGGAGACGTTAATCTCCTCTACGGCAGAGGCCGAAGTGGCGATGGTCCGGGAGAGGTCATCCAGGTTGTGGGCCGCCTGATCCACTGCGGACGAAATCCCCGCAACCTCGCTCCCGGTGTCGTCCACAGAGGTCATGACACTCCCCGCCGCGGTGACAATATGGGCCGTCCCTTCCGCCACGGTCCGCACCGCCTGCTGTAACCGTTCCAGGGTAACGGTATACTCCGTCCGGTTTTTCAGGAGCCCGGCGAAGCTGTTTTCCAGTTCCACCGTCAGGGTATCGATGGCGCCGATCAGGTCGATCTTGGTGAGGGCCGAGGCGGCCTGATCCGCAAAGAGTCGGATGGTATCCACATCCGTATCGTTGAGGGAGCGGTGACTGAAGCGGTTGTCTATGCCGAAGAGCCCCACAGCCTCCCCCTTGACCACAATGGGGCAGATGACGAAGCTACGCGAACGGAGCGGCCGGATAGAGTCATAAGGTGGCTGAAGATGAAACTCGTAGGGATAACGACCGATATCATCGATGTAATAGAGCTTCCGGTCGACAAAGCATTTATGAATAACCCCGCTCCGGCTGTCCAGCGGGATGGTCACCCCCTTCGGATCAAAATCTTTTGTTCCGGTGGCGGTAACGAAATGCAGGGTCCGGCGATCATCCGAGGCCATGAGGATATTGATCCGCTCGTACCCCAGGATGTCATGCAACCCCTCGGCGCAAAGCTGCAGGACTTCACGGCCGTTAATGGAACGCTGGATCCGGCTGCTGATCTGATGAAAGTTCTTGATGTTGTTATCCAGAACCTTGTAGCGGTTCTCGAAGAGCTCCTTTTGGGAATCGATCTGACCGTTGAGACGCCCCAACTCTTCACCCCGCTCCCGGAGCTGGTCGATCCCTCTCCCCACAATGAAGCCGAGAGTTCCCAGGACCATGGCGGTACCGAACCCCATGTAGGAATACAACGCCATATTCTGGGAGTTTCTGGTGAGATCCGAGAGGACCTGAGCCCAGGGGGAGAGGGCCGGCTCACGGAACAGCACCAGGCGAATGAAACTCCACGCCAGAGGAGCTCCACTGCCGAGAAAAAAACCGCTCACCAGGTAGAGAATGGCACGGGTATGGAGCATGAGCCGCTTATGTATCACTAATTCAACCCTTTCAGAATCCGTGGAAAGTATAACGTTCAAAGACTTTTTTCACCGTTCACCGTTCACCGTTCACCGTTTAAAAACAGCGGCAGCAACCGGTCATACTGGGCCGCCAGCGCCTCCGGAAGGACCCGGACATCTCCCAGCACCGTCATGAAATTGGTGTCCCCCGGCCAGCGGGGAACTATATGAACATGGAGATGATCGGCGATTCCGGCTCCGGCAGCGCTCCCCAGATTGAGACCGATGTTGAAACCCGCGGGATGCATATCCGCAGTCAGAACCGTCTGACAAAAACGGACCGTCTCCATGAGGTCGAGAAGTTCCCCGGAGGAGAGGTCGTGAAGCGAGCCGGTATGGAGCCGGGGTGCAACCATCAGGTGACCGTTAACATAGGGATAGCGGTTCATCATCACCAATGAATCGGCAGTGCGATGAAGGACCAGAGAGTTCCGGTCCCCCCCCCCCTCCCGACCACGACAGAAGATGCAGCCGTCGGTTTTTTCCTCCAGCAGATATTCCATCCGCCACGGCGCCCAGAGTCGTTCCATGTCGTTCCTCCCTGCCCCCTCCCCTGCCGGGGGAAAGAAGCGTCTGTAGATTACGGGCAGTTGAGTATAGCAGGAATACTTCGGTTTGTCATACGTTCCGGCAGAACCGGCTGCGGGCGCTCTTCCTCTTACCGTGAAAATAACCTAACATTTTGAAATAATTGAGAAGTCTGAAAACGTTATTGACTTTATTGTGAGCAATCACTATCGTATTTAGTCACTGTAAACTGAACCATCCTTATCTGTCCATAATCAGCCTGTTATACAACCCGGATTTTACCTAAAATGAAAAAAGGAGAAACGAATGTCCAAAAAAATTGACGCCCTTGAATACCACTCCATGGGACGCAAGGGGAAGATTGAGGTTGTCGCCACCAAGCCCTGCGCCACCGCCAAGGACCTTTCACTGGCTTATTCGCCGGGAGTGGCCGAACCCTGCCTGGCGATCCAGAAAAATCCGGAAGACGCCTACAAATATACCGCCAAGGGAAACCTGGTGGCAGTAGTCTCCAACGGCACGGCGGTTCTCGGCCTGGGGAATCTGGGCGCCCTGGCCGGCAAACCGGTCATGGAAGGAAAAGGGGTTCTGTTTAAACGTTTTGCCGACATCGACGTCTTCGACATCGAACTGGATACGGAAAATCCCGATGAGATCATCAAGGCCTGCCAGTTGCTGGAGCCGACCTTCGGCGGGATCAACCTGGAGGACATCAAGGCCCCCGAGTGCTTCTACATCGAGGAAGAGCTGAAAAAGACCATGAACATCCCGGTCTTTCATGACGATCAGCACGGTACCGCCATCATCTCCTCGGCGGCGCTCCTGAACGCACTCATGCTGGTGGGGAAGAAGATCGAAGACATTCGTATCGTGGTCAACGGGGCCGGCGCCTCGGCCAACTCCTGCGCCAAGCTGGCCATCGCCCTGGGGGTCAAACCCAACAACATGATCATGTGCGATACGAAGGGGGTCATCTACAAGGGACGAGTCGAGGGGATGAATCCATATAAGGAACTCTTCGCCGCTGAGACACACTTCCGCACTCTTACGGAAGCCGCGGCAGGGGCCGATGTCCTCTTCGGCCTCTCCGCCAAGGGGGCCTTCACCCGCGAAATGGTCGCCAGCCTGGCCCCCAATCCCATCATCTTCGCCATGGCCAACCCGGATCCGGAGATCACCCCGGAAGACGCCCATGCCGTCCGCGGCGACGTCATGATCGCCACCGGCCGTTCCGACTATCCCAACCAGGTGAACAATGTTCTCGGCTTCCCCTTCATCTTCCGGGGGGCACTGGATGTACGCGCCACTTGCATCAATGAAGAGATGAAGCTGGCCGCCGTTCACGCCCTGGCCCGGCTGGCCCGGGAAGAGGTGCCCGATTCGGTCTGCAAGGCCTATGGAAACGTGAAATTCTCCTTCGGCCGCGACTACATCATTCCCAAACCCTTTGACCCCCGTGTCCTGTTACACGTAGCGCCGGCCATCGCCCAGGCGGCCATGGACACCGGCGTGGCCCGCCAGCCCATCGCCGATATGTCCAAATACATCGAACAGCTGGAATCGACCCAGGGGAAATCCAAGGAGACCCTCCGGGCCATCATCAACAAGGCCAAGGCCGATCCCAAGCGGATCGTCTTCCCCGAAGGGGACAACGAGAAGATCCTCCGTGCCGCCCAGAACCTCATCGAGGAGGGAATCGCCATTCCCATCCTGGTGGGGAACGATGAGAAAATCCGGGGAGCCATGACGGAACTGGGGATCGACCTGAACGGCGTCACCATCATCAATCCTGAAACCTGGGAGCGGACCGAAGACTACGCCCAGGAGCTCTACAAACTCCGCCAGCGCAAGGGATTGACTCTCTCCGAAGCGCGACGGATCATGCGCCGCAAGTCCCGCACCCATTTCGGCTGCATGATGGTCCGGATGGGGGATGCCGACACCCTCCTCTCCGGTATCGACACCCACTACCCGGAAACCATCCGACCGGCTCTGGAGGTCATCGGCAAGCAGGAAGGGCTTTCCAGCGTCCACGGTCTCTACATGATGGTCTTCAAAAAAGGTGTCTTCTTCATAGATCG
>CAIUUR010000040.1 GCA_903902345.1 uncultured Geobacteraceae bacterium
ACTAATCTCCGGCTTTTTTCGTTCCTCCCCCTTCAAGGGGGAGGTCAGGAGGGGGATGGGGGCTCAGGCTCTGCTTTTTTCCCCATCCCCACCCCAGCCCTCCCCTTGAAGGGGAGGGAGATTCAGGTCGCTGCAGATTGGTAGTAATCAGGTATCCTCATGGCCGACGATCTTCCGGCCCTGCGGGAGCTCTTCCACTCCTTCTTCGCCTCCATCCCCTACGACTGGTACCGGAAAAATCAGTTGGCAGGGTACGAGGGGTATTACGCCAGTATCTTCTACAGCTATTTCGCCGCGCTGGGACTGGAAATAATCGTGGAGGACGCCACCAACAAGGGGCGGATCGACATGACGGTGCGGTACAACCGACGAATCTACCTTTAACTGAAAACGGCGGTCAATCACGCGGATCCGCGGATAAAGCGCGGAAATTCAAGATGTTATGATACGTGGCGTCTGCACCGGTCAGGTGAAGGAAGTTTGCGCCGTAATTGCCTCGTTTTGTTTGGCGTTTATTATGTAATTTGTAAAAGCTATTGACATTTTGCATGTCCGCCCCTACGATGGCGTATGATTAAACGTGATAGCGAGCAGATTATCCAAACATTATTACGTGGCTTCCCCATTGTTACCTTGACGGGGCCGAGACAATCCGGAAAGACCACCTTGGCCAAGGCGGTCTTTCCGGATCGCCCCTACGTCTCCCTGGAGGATCCGGACAAACGGATGGCGGCTCGGGATGATCCTCGATCATTTCTTGAGAGATTCCCGGATGGCGCGGTGTTGGATGAAGTCCAACGCTGTCCGGAATTGCTCTCTTACCTGCAAACCATGGTCGATAACGACGGTCGCATGGGGCTCTTCATTTTGACAGGCTCTCAGCAGTTCGGTTTAATGTCGGGGATAACTCAATCACTGGCAGGTCGGACCGCCTTTGTTGAACTTCTGCCGTTCTCCATCGGAGAACTCTCTCTGGCGGGCAAGATGCCTTCCGATAGCGACTCGATGTTACTGGCCGGTTGTTATCCACCGCTCTATGATCGCGCGGTGTCGCCGGTTGCATGGTTCGCCGCTTATGTAACGGCCTACATTGAACGAGACGTGCGGCAACTTCTTAATATCCAGGAGTTGGAGACTTTTCAGCGATTCGTTCGCCTCTGTGCCGGTCGTAGCGGGCAACTGCTCAACCTCTCGGCGCTTGCCACGGAATGTGGGATCACCCATAACACGGCAAAAGCCTGGATCTCGGTTCTTGAAGCCAGTTACCTCGTTTTTCTGCTTCGCCCGCACCATGCCAATTTCAATAAGCGCCTAGTAAAAATGCCGAAACTCTATTTTTATGACGCCGGTCTGGTTTCCTGGCTGCTGGGAATCAGAACAACCGAGCAATTGGAGATACATCCTCTGAGAGGGAGCATCTTTGAAACGTTTGTGATTGCCGAACTGGTTAAATCGCGACTACATCGGGGGGAACAGTCACACCTATACTTCTGGCGAGACAGCAATGGCAATGAAGTGGATGTCATCGCGCAACAGGGAACAAAGCTGGTGCCCGTGGAGATCAAGTCAGGCAAAACCGTGGTCCGAGATTCGTTTTCCGGTCTTGAAAAATGGAGGAACCTGGCGGGAGAGCTTAGCGGGGAACCGGTTCTTCTTTACGGTGGAGATGACGCCTACCGCCATCAAGGCGTTCGGGTAGTTGGTTGGAGAGAGTGCGGCCAGGTGTTGAAAAGCGGTTGAGGTTTACGATAACCACCTTCGCCTTCCCCCCCCCAAAAAAAACATCTCTTTCCGTCACACCTCGCACCCACGCACCCACCCGTGTGCAACTGCTTTTTTTAGGATTAACATGAAACTTCTGCTTACCGTTCTGGTGGCGCTCCTCCTCTCCGGACTGTATCCCCTCGCCTCCCAGGCCGCTTCGCCGCTGCTGCTGGGGGATGCCCCCTCCTACCCCCTGGCCGGTCATCTGGAGCAGTACGTTGATACCACCGGTAGCATGACCTTTGCCGACCTCCTCTCCCCGGCGACGGCTGCCCGGTTCACTCCTATTCCGGGCACCATGAACCGGGGCTATACCCGCGATGCCGTCTGGCTCAGATTCCCGGCAGTGCGTACAGCTTCCTTCCCGGCGGACGCCTATCTGCTGCTGGGTCCCCAGTATCTTGATAGCATTGCCATTCATATCCAGACCGGCGACAATCCGCAGAACCCGGCTGCCTACCGTCAGCTCCTGGTGGGTGACCACATTCCTCCTCTCCCCGGAGCGGCGCATTCCACGGATTATGTGGTCCCGTTGGCGCTTCCCCAGGACCAGCCACGGATGATCTATCTCCGGGTACACTCCACCAGCACGGTCGCCCTGGATGGGGCGATCCACACTCCTCTGGACGTAATCAGTCATAATAATACGAGTGTTCTCTTCAATGGCGGGTACCTGGCCATTGCGTTGGTGATCGTTCTGATCAACCTGCTGCTCTATCTGCGGCTGCGGGATCGGCTTTATCTCCTGTTTGCCTTGTATATTCTGTTCATGTTTATCAACTTTATCGGATTACTGGGGATACTTCCCTTCTGGTTGCCTCATTACGCCCACCTGGTGTCCGATTACCTGACCGGTTGTGGCTTCGGCCTGATCGTCTGCGCTTTTGCGCTGTTTGCAATACGCCTGTTTCAACTGGCAGCCGGAACGTGGGTTCATCGCTATTTTCTCCTCTACTTCGCCCTGGGGGTAGCGACCATACTGTCGGTCCCCCTGGACTTTTACGGCCCTGCCGTATCGGTGCTGCAGCTCGGCTCACTTGTCACCATCGGTCTCTTGACGTGGCTCAGCATCAGGGCGGTTCGGCGGAAAGAACCGGGAGGTGTCCTTTATCTGGCGGCTTTCGGCCTCAGCAACATCGGCTATATCATCCAGTTTCTCCGGAACCTGGGGTTAACACCTCTCAACTGGTTGAATTTACACGCCGTCCAGTTGGCCTCCCTGTGCAACATGGTGTTGATGACCCTGGCCCTGACGGAACGGGTTCATGCCGCAGAGCAACAGGCGCTTAACGCAGCCAGGGATGCGGAAACCAGGGCAATGGAACTGGCGGAGGGGATGACGGTGGAACTGCGAGAAAAACAACAGAAGCTGGAGGAGACTCTGGAACGCCAGACCCATTTTGTGGATATGATCTCTCACGAATACCGGACGCCGTTGGCTATTGCCAAGGTAACTATCGGTATCATTGAACAACGGGGGATAACCGAGGGGCCATTGGTCGAACCTCTCCGGAAACTCGGGCGGGCCGTAAAGCGGATGGCGGAGGTTTTCGATCTGGTTCTTGAAAAGAGCCGGCTGGAGATGGACGTGACCCGGGTTGACTGCCGTCCGGTCAATCCGCGGGAATTCGCCACCTCACTGGTCCGGATGGTGCGGGAACTCCGGCCGGAACGGGTCATCGATTTTCGTCCCACTGAACTCCCCGGTATCATGGCGGATCAGGCGCTCCTGGGAACCGCCGTCTACAATCTCCTGGACAACGCCGTCAGGTATTCGCCGGAAGAGTCCGTCATCTTTCTGGAGTTACGAGCGGTTGCGGATGGCATGGTTATTGAAGTACGGGACCAGGGGCCGGGGATCAAACCGGAAGAGCGGGAGCGGCTCCTGGAAAAATACCGGCGGGGGAGCGCCAGTTCCGGCACGAGCGGGGCCGGGGTCGGACTCTGGCTGGTGGGAAGGATCGTTGCTGCCCATGGCGGCAGCATAACCTTCAGCGACAACCATCCCCACGGCGCGGTGGTGACGGTATGGCTTCCTGTCGAAGCAAACAGTGGGGGGTAGGGGAGTAATGCATTCTATGGAACAGACCCGGATCATCCTCGTGGAAGACGATACCGATTTGCGGGAATCGCTGATGGAAGCCTTGGCCATCCATGGCTACCCGGTCACCGGGGTTGGCACCGGACTCGCCTTTTATCGGGAGCTGGGCCGTAAAGAGTTCGACGTCGCCATCATCGATCTTGGGCTCCCCGATCTGGACGGCCACGAACTGGTGGAGTTTGTCCGGCGTAACAGCGCCGCCGGGGTGATTGTGGTCACCGCCCGGGGCGAGGTTGCCGAGCGGGTCAAGGGATATGTCTCCGGCGCCGATCTCTACCTGACTAAACCGGTGGATGTCGCGGAACTGGCGGCGGCCATCGCCGGCATAGCCGCCCGCCGTCGCGCCTCCGCTCCCTCCGGCAAGATCGACGGGTGGCGCCTGACGCAGGATTCCTGGCGCCTTATCGCCCCCGACAGCAGCGAGTGCCAGTTGAGCCAGCGGGAATTCCGGCTTCTCGGGGCCCTGGCCGCCGGCGGCGGTCTGCCGGTCTCCCGCGATCTCCTTTATCAGCAGGTCTATGGAGGTGGCGACGCTGTAACCTCCTCCAGCACCCTTGATTCCCTGGTCTCGCGGCTGCGGAGTCGTTATCGGGATTTGTACGGCCGACAACTCCCGCTCCAGACGGTGGCCGGCTCCGGATACCGGTTCGTCGGTCTCCTCTCCGTCATCTGACTTTTACGGGATGATTTTAGACCTCTCCCTGCTGAATCCGGTTGACTTGTCCCACGACCAAAGTCTTATCGGTCAGGACACAGCCAACGGACCTTGGGGCGTTTATGATTCCGCCACTCCGGTTTATACGGGGGATTTTCAGTTCTATGCCAACGCGGAGAGCTTCGCGCCCAGCGGGATTGATTCCTACACTCTCGCCACCAACGAAGGGACGGGTGTGCCGATGCAGCTTACCCAGGCGAATGTCATCCCCGAGCCCACCACCTATCTTCTCCTCTGTCTGTCCCTGGGAGTGGTGGGACTCGTGAGACGGCGATTGAGAATTAACAGTTGACGAATGATCCTAAAAACGGCCATCACTCACGCGGAGACGCGGAGATCGCGGAGAAATTCAAGACGTTGCGATACGTGGTGCCTGTGGATGAATTTCTTGACACGATAAAGTGGAACGAAATAGTTTATGAATAATTAACCTGATATAGGGTAATTGTTCTGCACGCGGAAATAAATCGCCATCCGCTACGGCTGTTGTCGGTAACTTGTCTTTTTCGCAATAGCGGGGTGTTGGATCGTCTCATCACGTACTCTTTTTGAGTCGAAGGGGGATAACATGGGATTGGTTGCTTTATCAGACATTCAAAGGTTCGCCGCCGAGGTAGCACGTGAATTTTTGCCGGAAAGAGTAATCCTTTTCGGCTCTTATGCCAAAGGACAAGCTCAATCGGAATCTGATGTTGACCTGCTGGTCGTTATGCCTGGAGAAGTATCCGGTGCGCGTGTGGCTGCGGAAATTATCACCCGTTTGAAACCTACGTTGCCTGTTGAACTGATAGTTCGTTCGTCCCGGCAAATCCGTGAACGGTTACTCTTGAACGATTATTTTCTGCGCGAAATTCTGACTTCGGGGAAGGAACTGTATGCGGCCTCTCACCACTGAGTGGATTCAAAAGGCGGATGGCCGAGGAGATTAGGCACGTTGTACTTGAAGAGCTTGGGAATTCGCAGGGGGAGTCTGCTCTACGTTAGATCCTTGCTGTCGCCCAAAAATGACAACTTTTGGAATTATGAAGATATCGTTTTTGTTATGAATCACCTTCGCTTCCTCCCTGTCGTCATAAGGCGCGCTTCGCCTGTCCCCCCCCCAAAAAACATCCACTTTCATCACACCTCGGAGATGATCCCACTCTGATTCCCTCAGATCCCGAGCCAGCGGAAATTCCGGCTTCTTGCGGCCTGGCCGCCGGCAGCGATCTGTCGGTCTCCTCTCCGTCATCTGACGGATCGGGCGCGGTTTTTTCGCGTACGCCCCTTCCTTAAAATTGCAAGAACGTGCAAGGACGCGCAAGGGCCGCAAGGAGCGGCAAGAACTCGCAAGCTTCCCTTGTTGGCGTTTATTATTGTTGCATAATGGTTGCATCCGGTGCGAAGGGCGATCCTTTTCACAAAGAGGAATATTCGTGGTAACTGATCAATTTATAGCATTATTTTAGCCACGATCCTGCCACGACTCTTCCCCCCTTTTTGCCAATCATCATCATTAATTTGTACTATTCCCGTAACAAAAAACCGTATCCGTCGTTTTGGTGCTGAACCTGCAATTCATGAAGATAATGGGCCACCTCGTCTCGTCGTCCGTCATTGTTATCACCAAAGTTCTATAGCAGGTTCATTACAATACAGGAGGTACGGAAATGAGGAGATTGTTGCTGGTTCTGATGGGCGTCATGCTCGTCGTCGGCAGTAGCATCGGTATGGCCGGCGCTGCGGACCAAACGACGACAACATCCATTGTGGTCAAGATGGTCAAGGGTCTGTCTGCTGCGGAACAGGCGGTCGTCATCGCCCGTGACGGCGGGACCGAGAAATCGGCGATTCCGGCTCTGCGGCTGCACGTCATCACGGCGCCCACTGCCAGCCTCACTTTGGTACTCAAGGATTATCAGGGTGATTCCCAAGTAGAGAGTGTGGAGGTGAACAAGTCGCGCAAGGCCGAGACCCTTGCCGACGATCAGCACTCCGGGGTCCAGTGGTCCCTGCCGAAGATCGGCTGGGACCAACTCTACGGCAAGGTGATCCCCAAGGGGACCGCCAGGGTTGCGTTGCTGGATACCGGCATTGACGCGACCCACCCGGACCTGAAAGCGAACGTGATGGCAGGAACCTCCATCCTGGACGGCACCAACGGGCTCTCCGACCCATCCGGACATGGCACCCAGATGGCCGGCATTGTCGCGGCGGTCACCGGCAACACTCTCGGAATCTCCGGCATTGCCTATAGCGGTGTCAAGATCATGCCGGTCACCGTCCTGGATGCCACCGGCACCGGCCAGGACAGCGACATCATCCAGGGGATCATCTGGGCCACCGATAACGGCGCGGATGTCATCCTCATGGCCTTCAGCAACCCCGATTTCAGCCAGCATCTCCAGGACGCCATCGACTACGCCTGGGCCAGGGGGATCGTCCTCGTGGCCGCCACCGGCAACGGCGGCGGCAGCACCCCCACCTTCCCGGCCGGCGATCGTGGCGTTATCGGCATCTCGGCCACGGACGAGAATGATACCCTGGCCGCCAGCAGCAACTATGGCGACGATACCTTCCTGGCAGCGCCGGGGACCAACATCTATACCACCACCATCGGCGGTTCCTACAGCTACATCAGCGGCACCTCCACCTCGGCGGCTGTCGTGGCCGGGGTGGCGGCATTCATGAAGGCCAACGATCCGACCCTGGCCAACGGCGTCATCCTGGGCCGTTTGGCTGCCGGGGCCGATACCGCCGCCAATCCGGGCGATCCGGACTATAAACTTAAGTACGGTTACGGCCGGGTCAGCATGGCCAAGGCTCTTGCCGGCACGATCACCACCCCGGTGGAACCGGTGGGGGCGCTCAAGGCGGATACCGGCCCGGTGGGGCCATACGCGGCGGCGGCGGCCGTAAAGTACTATAACAATCCCGGCGCTGCTACGAGCGTCGGAACAGATGGCAGTACAAACATGACGGCTCCTCCCGGCTCTCGAATAGTAACTGTATCGGCTACCAATTCATATCGGAACCTTGCCACAACCACATCTCCGACTGGTACGACCGTTGCTGTAATCTGTGCGAACACTTTTTCTAACTGGACTGGCACAGACCAGGAAATGTTCCGTCTCTATACACCCAAATATACCGATTCTAACCGCAACATTGCGGCAAATGTGGGAATTAGTACGGACATCCGGCATTCCCCTGGCGGCTCGGCATCCCTGAAGGTAGTGCTGTATGAGTATAACGATACTACCGGCATCGTCGGCAGTGCCAAGGGTACGTATACTACTGCTATTGCACTGGTGAACGATAGTTTAAGAGAAAATTACAGCGGCAGTTTTAATAACACGGCATTTACGGTGGCGAACGGCAACAGGCTAGAAGCAATTTATTATACAACATCAAGCAACGCAGCCCCCTATATCCTCTGGGGCTCCGCGCAAGGTACTAATAGTGGCAATGACAGTATTACGGTTACGGAGTCTGCGGTTCCGGTTGCTGCCACGGCCACAACCGGCTCCGCTACCGGTATCGGCACTACGAGCGCAACGCTCAACGGCACGATCAACGCCAACGGGAGCAGTACGACCGCAACATTCGAGTATGGTACGAGCATCAGCTACGGTTCATCCGTTACGGCCACGCAAAGCCCTGTCACCGGCGCAAGCCCTACCTCGGTCAGCGCCTCGATTACGGGCCTTACCCCCGGTCTGCTCTATCACTTCCGTGTTAAAGGGGTTAATGTCGCCGGAACATCAACCGGCTCCGACGCTACGTTCACTGCCGACTCCACTCTGGCGGTGACCGGCCCATCCAGCGTTACCTACCCGGCCACCGGTACGCTCCAGTCTTCGGGCGGACTCAGCGGCGGCGCCGTAACCTACGACTACGTCAGTGGCGGCTGTTCGCTTTCCGGCGCCACCGTGACGATCACCGATGCCGGCAGCACTCCCTGTGTTGTCACCGCAACCGTAGCGGCAGGCGGTTCGTACCTCGCCCAGAGCTCCGTTAATTTCAATGTGACGCTGAACAAGGCCACCCCCACCGTGACGGTGACGCCGGGGATATATACTTACAATGGGTCGGCCCAGGGGCCGGGCGCTGCGGAAACCACCGAGGGGGGCTCCACCGGGGGCTTGACGTTCAGCTATCTGGGTACCGGCGGGACGACCTATGCAACGAGCTCGACCAAGCCGACAGCGGCAGGAACCTATAGTGTGACCGTAACGGCGGCGACCGACAGCAACTACACCGCCGCATCATCCAACGCCACGCCCTTCAGCATCGGCAAGGCCACCCCCACCGTGACGGTGACGCCGGGGATATATACTTACAATAGTTCGGCGCAGGGGCCGGGCGCTGCGGAAACCACCGAGGGGGGCTCCACCGGGGGCTTGACGTTCAGCTATCTGGGTACCGGCGGGACGACCTATGCAACGAGCTCG
>CAIUUR010000041.1 GCA_903902345.1 uncultured Geobacteraceae bacterium
CGGGCGCACGCCGTGCGCCCCTACGGTGATGCCTTCTGGTGCAACGAATCCTCGGTCCACCGTAAGGGGTTGTGCGTGATATAATCGGCAATCCGGCGATAATCGGCCTCGTCACGGATGACGTGTTCATAATAATTTCGTTGCCACATCGGTCCGCCGGGCTTGTCTCGCAGGATGTTGATCCGTTTGGTAACGGAGGATTTAAACCCCGCAATCAACGCCCCCAATGATTTCGGTTTCCGGTTCATCGTAGGGGCGCACGGCGTGCGCCCTGTTGGTGTTTGCCCCATTTCTGTTCGCCGTGTCGATTCTTTCGGTATCCTATCAATCTCAACCTCACTCGGGCGCACGCCGTGCGCCCCTACGGTGTCGGTGATAAGAATGATCCCGTGAAGATGATTCGGCATCACGACATATTCACCCAATTCGATTTCCATCCTTATTTCCGCCGTTCGCAGCCACTCATCCCGTACGATCTCTCCCAGACGGTTCAACCGAATATCTCCACCCTCCACGTTACCAAACCGGCATTCCCGTTCCCACGAACAGACCGTTACGAAATACGCCCCGGCCTGGGAATAATCATACTCACAAAGGCGGATGGAATGGCGGTTGCGGGCAATTTCAATCTTTGTCATCACTATCACCATGTTGGGCGCACGTCATTCGGGCGCACGTCATTCGGGCGCACGTCATTCGGGCGCACGCCGTGCGCACTTCATTCGGGCGCACGCCATTCGGGCGCACTTCATTCGGGCGCACGCCATTCGGGCGCACGCCGTGCGCCCCTACGAATCTCTTCGCGGCAACAAAAACACCGCCGGCAACCGCTCCAACAACCGACCATACCGCTTGCCGGTCTGCCGGGCAATGACCACCGAAACACCGGCCTTGAGCCGTTCCCGCACCGCCTGCTGCAACCGCGCCGCGCCGACACCCTTGACCGCGCCGCCGTGATTGAGAACACGGTGCACACCCTGATATGTCTACATCCTGCCTACTCTTTCCAACAGAAGTTGCTCCAGGTCTCTGCGACCGTCGATGACTGCCGTAACAAACACTGTCATCTCTTCGATACGATACATAACTCGCCACGGAGTCGGCAACAGCTCCCGATACTGGAAAACACCATGTTTTCGAAGTTCCGGCACGATACGTCCCCGTTCGGGATGAGCCGCAAGATCTTCGGCGAGAGCAGTTATGTTTAGAAAAACCTCCAGAGCGTCGTCAGGATTCTCACCGGCGATATAATCGACGATAGACGACAGATCATCCTCGGCGGTCTCGGTCCAGCGAACGTGGTACATCATCCCGGTCACGTCGCCTGCGCTTTTCGTGATTCCAGCCGGGATCTTATCCGTCGAAAAACCTCATCCTGATCGCTGTGACGACCTGTCCGGATATCGGTCTCACCCTGCGCCATAAGGTTGAGCATGAGAAAGGCATTCTTCATGCTTTCATAACTTTCCGGGTCCTGAAGCACCCCTCGCACCACACCGTTCTGGGTAATAATGATCGGTCGGTGAGTTTCATTCACCTGCTGTAACAGATGAGCAGTGTGACTTTTCAGGTATGATATCGGTTGAATGTCTTCGTGCAGATTCATGATTCACCTCCAGTCCGAATTTGATTCCATATTTCATCCCACATGACAAGCACCACCACATATGAATCTCCCTCCCTTTCAAGGGGAGGAACGTAGTAGTAGGGTGAGCACGGGTTTTTGGTGCGCACCACCCCCGGTACACACCCTACGTTTCTCCGGGAAAAAATTCCACCAACACCGCCTCCCGCGTCGCCGCTGTCACCGACGCCTGGGCGCTGCGGCGAACCCCCAACACCGCCAGTATCCGCCCCTCCCTGTCACAAAGAAGGGGAACCTCCCGGCGACGATGGCGTGGCACCTTCAGATCAATGAACAGATCCTTCAGCTTCTTGCTCCCCGTCATCCCGAAAGGGATCATCCTGTCCCCTTCCCGGAAGGTCCGAACGCTCCAGGAAAACGGCGCATCGTCCAGAGCCACAAGTATTTGAACCGAAGCCAGTGAATCCAGGGGGTACGAGGAAGGAACGGGAGAAACCAGCAGTTCTCCGCCACTGATAGGATGCGGCCCAAAAGAGTCAATGGGGATTTCCATCTGGACAACGGAAAGTTTCGTACGGGAGAATCGGAGCAGATCGTACACCCGGCCGACCCGAAGATTCCGGGGAAGTGACACGGAGCATGAAGGAGCAGAATGGGCAAGGAGTTTATCCGCGTCCAGCAGGTGCCGGGACGAAATACCGTGCAGATCACCGTTCAGCTCCCGGAGAGCCCGCCGATAGATCCGGTACCGGACTCCGTCCGGCTGGAGGAGCAGTTGCGCCACGGGAAAGATGATCTCCCCCGGAGCAACCATTGCCAGGGCAGCGAACTGCTCCTCGGCCATCCGGTTAAGAATCTCATCATCGGCAGCCAGAATGGAGGCCGTGGCCCCCAGGGTCCGGGTTATCAGCGGGTTGTACGTAGCCAGGAGCGGCAGGAGTTCGTGGCGGACCCTGTTGCGAAGAAAACTCCGATCGGCATTGGAACGGTCCTCCCGGAATAAAATGTTCCGGGACTCCGCGTATGCCACTATCTCCTGTCGGGTCGCGTCCAGAAAAGGGCGCACCTTCCATCCCGAGCGGTGGGTAATGCCGGAGAGTCCGGCAGCTCCGGAGCCGCGCAGGAGCCGCATGAGCACCGTCTCCGCCTGATCGTCCCCATGATGGGCCAGAGCCACCGCCTCCGCTCCCTCCTCCCGAAGCACACTACCCAGAAATCTCTGGCGGGCCTCCCGCCCGGCATCCTCCAGCGACCGTTTTTCCGATCTGGCCAGCGCGGCCACATCCACCCGCTGAACGTGGTAGGAAAGGCCATACCGCACGGCAGCAGCCCGAACGAACGTCTCATCCCCTTCCGACTCCTCCCCCCGCAGCTGATGGTTCAGATGCGCCACGACCAGATGAAGTCGGTACTCATCCAGGGATTGCAGCAACTCCAGGAGGACCATGGAGTCGATCCCCCCGGAGACCGCGACAATGACTTTCATGCCGGGAGTAAAGAGGAGATGCCGCCGGATGGTGCCGCGGACGGTGCCAAGAAGTGTTGGTAATAATTTACCTTGACATTTCATTCAACTCACCACAAAGTAGCACTCAACACTACCAGGGAGATAACATGCAAACCGTACGCGCAGTAGATGCCAACCGCCAGTTTTCCCGTGTTCTGAAACAGGTATCGCAAGGGGAAGAGTTTCTTGTCATTTCAAGGGGAAAGCCCGTGGCAACCATTACCCCCGTAAAAAGAGCCGATAGTTCTCACCTTGCAGCCCGAAAACTGCTCCTTAACCGATTGACGAAGCAGGAGACAACCGGCATCCGCACATGGACACGTGATGAACTTCTCAAGCGACTTCCGGCAAAGATACTACCCGAATAATTCCAGTAGTTGTCATTCTGAGCGATACTTTGAGCGGTCATAAAGTGAACTTTTGTAGGTTGGGGTGAACGGCTTCATCGTGAACCCCAACAGTGCAATGTTGGGGTTCACGGAAAGGCTGTTCACCCCAACCTACAAGTCAAAACAAAAAAACACAATTTGTGAGCGTGCAGAGAACCTGCTTGACATCGATAACAACTCTTCACTTCGTTATTGATCTACAATATCATCCTTTTTCATACCCCACCGCTCCGAGCCATGAGGGCCGCCACCGCCTGAGCGACCTTTCTATAACCGGCGGAATTGGGATGGATCGGATCTGACTTGAGCTCTCTCTGGGCAAGAATCTTGGCGAACACCCTGTTTTCCAGAGGAACCCCGGTCTCCCGGGCAATGGTTGCATAGAACGGGGTCGGCAGAAGTCCCAGCCCCCAGTGGGGAACACCTATCAGAATCACCCCGATCCCCCTCCCCTGTGCCAGCTTCACCATCTCCCGCAGATTGGCGGCAGCACGGTTCAGATCCATATGTCGCAGGATGTCGTTGGCGCCGGAACAGAGGACAAGAAGCTTGGGCTGAACCCGGTCCAGTTCGCCGGGGAGCCTCGCCAGGGCCTCGCCACTGGTTTCGCCGGGGATGCCGGCATTCACCACCGTCCGGCCAATGAGCCGCGCCAGTTCATCGGGATAGCTACTTCCCGGTTCCGCACCGGTACCGTAGGTGAGGCTGTCACCGAAACAGAGCACCGTAGCATCAGGCGGAAGCGGCGCCAACCTGGCGCCCGACGTACACCCCACCAGGGAGAAAAGGAACAGCAGCAGCAGCACGAAACAGCGTGTCACGGGGTGAGATCCCTCTGCCGCACCGCCTCGAAGAGCATGATCCCCCCCGCCACCGATGCGTTCAGTGAGGATATCGCCCCTTTCAGCGGGATGGAAAGGAGAAGATCGCAATGCTTCCGGACGAGAGGCCGTAAGCCCTCCCCCTCCCCACCGATGACCAGAACCGTATGCCCCCGAAAATCCTGCCGGTAAAGCGACTCCCCTGCCTCGCCGGCTGCGCCATAAACCCAGAACCCTTCTTTCTTAAGTGTCTCCAACGCTTGAGAGATATTGGCCACCCGAGCCACCGCCACGGCCCCCACTCCGCCGGCGGAAACCTTCTCCACCGTGGGGGTCACCCCCACAGCCCGGTCCTGGGGAATGATCACCCCGTGAACCCCGGCGCAAGCAGCGCTCCTGACCAGCGCCCCCAGGTTATGAGGGTCCTGAATCCCGTCCAGAACCAGGATCAGTCCCGGTTCTCCGCTCCCCTTCCAGACATCAATAACATCGGAAAGTTCCGCATAGGGGTACGGCTCCACCCGGAGCACCGCCCCCTGGTGATGCTCGCTCCCGGAAAGGCGCATCAGGCTGCCGCGGTCTCGCCGCCGCACCGGCACCCCTTTCTCTCCGGCAAGCTGCGCCAGTGACTCCAATCGCCGGTCGGCCCCCTCCACCAGAAAAAGTTCAAAAACCTTCCGGTTCCCGCGGAGCGCCTCCGTAATGGAATTCACGCCATAAATTATGTCATCGCTCATAAAGTTATCTCGTCGATGATCGCCTCGCAGGCGGCCACCGGATCCGCCGCCGCCGCAATGGGCCTGCCGATAACCAGATAATCGGCCCCACCCTTCACCGCATCCGCCGGGGTCATGATCCGTTTCTGGTCATCCACGGAGGCAAAGGAGGGTCGCACGCCGGGAGTGACAACCAGAAAATCATCACCGCACGCCTCCCGGATGAGGGAGACCTCCAGCGGCGAAGCCACCACACCATCGATTCCGGCCGATTTGGCCAGCAGGGCCAGCTTCACCACCATCTCCGAAACGGGAAGATCTATTCCCACCCCTTTCAGAGTCTCCGCCGTTGAGGAGGTGAGAATCGTCACCGCCAGCACCTTGGGGCGCCCTCCCCCCGGAAACTCTTTTTCCAGCGCTCCCACCGTGGTGGCCATCATCTCGTAACCACCCAGAGCGTGAAGGTTGCAGAGCGTCACCCCCATGCGCGCCGCCGCCAGGGTCGCCATGGCCACGGTGTTGGGGATGTCGTGATATTTGAGGTCGAGAAAGACCTCTCCACCCCGCTCCCGCACCACCCGGACGGTCTGGGGACCGCAGGAAGTATAGAGCTGCTTGCCGATCTTGAACATCCCCACTCGGCCGGCCAGGAGTCCCGCCCACCTCTCCACTTCGTCCACCGTATCCACATCAAGGGCAAAGATTATTTTTCTGCGTGCTTCGTCTCGGGTCATGATTTGTCAAACCTCTCTTTGTGATGACGGTTTAATAACAGGAGTAGCCGAAAAAGGCAAGGAGAAGGAAGGAGAAGGGTGCAATTGAAACAGTTGGTTACCTGGGTCATCCCCACTCTGCCGTCATGCTGAGCAAAGCGAATCATCTGCTTTAAAAAATAGATCATTCACTTCGTTCAGGATGACGGATCTCTCACCCTCTGCGCGGCAGCAGAGGCATCCCTACTGTACGTTACCGGCGTTTTTTATATCACAACTCGCTCCATTCCGCAAGATATTAATGAATAATTTTAAAGCATTGACCCATCGGGCAATTTAATTCTACGCCATCACATTCAGAGCTATCGTAACATGATGTATTTTTGCAGTAATATGTTATAAACGGTTATCTTTTAACTTCTTTTTGTCGAGGCGAAGATGAGCTGCAGGGAAGATCCCCTGAGGGAGAATCGTAACGGCATCATTGTCGAAGGTGCCGTCACCCCTGCCACCGGCATGTCTGAAATCGGGTGAAGATCATGTTAATTTCCCACGAACATCGTTGTCAGATAGTACGGGCGCTCTTTGGCCGGATTTCGACCTCGCTGGCCGCTGCCTGGCCCACCTGGTTGACCCTGAAAATTCTGCGGGAGAGCAATTCGATAATCATGAATGCCGCTGAACTGCTGACCATCACGAGGGTCATCCGGTCTGTGCCGCACTGCCGGTTACTGATCTTCGGGGTCGGCTATGACAGCCATTATTGGGTAGCTTGTAACAGGGGTGGGACCACCTGTTTTGTCGAGCATGACACTTCCTGGTCGGAGCAAATTGCCGGGGAGATCGGCCGGGAGAAAATCGTTATAGCCAACTACGCCTATCGCTGCAGCGAGTGGCAACGTCTGCTGACTACGCCGAACAACCTCCTGATGGAACTGCCGCCGGAAATCACAGCCGTTACCTGGGATGTCATTCTGGTTGACGGCCCGCCCGGATGGTTGCCGGAGCAGCCGGGCCGGATGCAGAGCATCTATACTGCGGCCTGCCTGTCGCCCCGGCACGGTTACGTCTTTGTCCACGATTGCGACCGGGAGGCGGAACAGGTCTACTGTGACCGTTTCCTCAGTCCTGAAATTCTGCAGCGGCAGGTCGGCACTCTCCGGCAATACAGGAAACTGTCATGACTTTTGCATTCATCATCACGGGAGATAACCATTCCCAGGACGGACGTTACAGAATTGCAGCGCGGGCGGCAATGCTTTCCGTGCGCCATTTTCATCCGGAAGATCGGATTGTCTGTCTGTGTGATCAGCAAACCGCGGTCTCCATGGAAAACTCGGATAATGTCTGGTCGGGCATTCTCGATGAGATCATCCTCTGTCCTGACGCCACAGGAAATCCGACATGCCGAAGCCGCTTTATCAAAACGACGCTTCGTCGAAGAATTTCCGGCCCGCTCGTCTATCTCGACTGTGACATCTTCCTTCTGAGGGACATCGCTCCCCTGGCGGCCTGTGCCGGTGACCTGGGGTTGATCGCTGACACCTACTTCACTACCGCGCCCGGGGAATTTCCCGATTGGGTGAACCCTCTGTACAGGAAACATGGCTGGATATCTACAGACCGATACTTCAATTCAGGCGTCATGTTTATCGCCGACACCCCCGATGTCCAACGGTTTTACGAGAACTGGCACGAACGTTATGAAATGGCGAATGCCTCAGGGGTTTTCAAGGACCAGCCGGCCTTTAACGCCGCCCTGGCGGCTCTGCATCCCAGAATCATCGAATATCCTGAATCATTCAATTTTATCTGCGGAGTCGAACCGCGTCAGGTGCCGTTATCGACCCGTGTGATACATCTCCTCCAGAGTCGGCGCACCACTAATATGCCGGCATACGACTTGTTGCTTGATGAACTCGGCCAGAATGCTCCCCTCACGGTGGAAGCCATGGTCCACCGTCTGCGGATGTCACCATGCCAGCATCGCTCACGTTGGTATCATCTGCTCAACCTGTACTTTAAGTTCAGGGACGTCTGGCAACAATTGTTCCCCTCAAACCTCTGACCAGACAAAGCTCTTGGAGATAGCGCCATGGCGTTGAAGTATGATGTTGAAGCGGACTGGACTCTACTGACTGCCTGCAATTACCGCTGCGCCTACTGTTTTTACTCTCCCGGGAAGTTGTCGGTTCCCTTGCAGGCTCATGCCTCTGCCAAGCAGTGGGCTGAGGGGTTTGACGCGACCGGCAGAACGTGGCTGATCCACATGACCGGCGGCGAACCGACCATCTACCCGGGCTTTGTCGATCTTTGTCGCAACCTCAGCCGAAACCACTTCCTTTCCTTCAATACAAATTTAGCCGGCAACTGTTGTGAAGCGTTCGCTGAAACCATTGACCCGCAACGGGTCAGTTTCATACATGCTGCGCTTCATTATGAAGAAAGAGAAAAGAGAAACTCTTTCGACCTCTTTGTCAGGCGCGCCATTGACTTACGGTTCCGCGGTTTCAACGTCATGCTGACGATGGTTATGACTCCGGATATCATTCGCTTGTACCCTGAAATCTCGGCCCGGCTGGCGTCCCATGGGCTGCCGTGCATTCCGAAGATAATGCGAGGGCGGAATTGGAACGGAAAGAACTATCCGGACGCATATGCCGATGAGGAAAAAGTTTTCTTTCTCCGTTATCTGGCAGACGCGGCACAGGCGTATGAACCGCTCATCTCCGCTATGGATGAACCTCCCACCGTAGACTTTTTTGCCGATGGTCGTTTCATTGACGAGATTCCGAGTTACCTGGGGAAGCGGTGCGGCTCAGGCTCCAAATTCGTCTGGATAGATCCGATAGGGGTCGTGCGCCGATGCGTATATGGCTCAAATCTCGGCAACATACTGAAAAAGAATGTAAAACTTTTGTCTGCGCCGGCGCCGTGCATGGGTTCGGGGTGCCACTACTTTTGCGAAAAATACACGTCAGCCGCTTACGTCGGCAGGCAGCCTCTCAGTTCGATAACGATAAACAGACTCATATCGTTCCTGCGGGGAAAGTCGCGCACCGCAAATCATCAGCTTTCATAGAGGGAATCTATGTCCAAAGAGGTTTCAGTCGTAATAGTGACACGCAACCGCCCGGTCTTGGCCATCCAGGCTGTGGCGAGCATCCTGGCCTGTGATCACGAGAATTTTGAAGTGGTGGTTGTAGACCAGGGCGATGTTCCGCTGGAACTGTCCGCCGACCCGAGACTTCGTCTGCTCCGCTCTGAGCCGGGGCTCTGCCGGGGGCGTAACCAGGGGATCTCCAGCGCCCGCTTTGACCGCATCGGCTGCACCGATGATGATTGCGTGGCGCCACGGGACTGGGTGACCCGGATAGCTGAAGTGCTGGAGCCCGACCGGGCCGGTCTGGTGTTCGGCAACGTCTGCGCCGGCGAAGCCGGAGACGGGCTGATTCCGGCCCATATAAACCAGCAAGCAAGCTCCGCACGCACCCCTTGGCAACGCAATCGCATCGAAGGCATGGGCGCCTGCATGGCCCTGAGACGGAGTGCATGGGTGGAACTGGGCGGCTTCGACGAATACCTTGGCACCGGCGCTCCCCTGCCGGCCGGCGATGAAACCGATTTCGCGATTCGCGCCCTGGTCGCCGGCTGGGAAGTTCGCACCGATCCGCGGCTCGAACTGGTCCATCTGGGGGAAAGGCAGAGGGATGAACTTGCTGACCTGACCTCCTCCTACTGGCGCGGCACCGGTGCGGTCTTTGCCAAATTCCTGCGGTTGCGACCAGGGCCGGCCCTGTTTTCCCTGACCGGTCTGGGGCTACGCTGGCTGTACGGCGGCGGCTCACACGTCGCCCGATCCACCGAGGCGGCGCGATTGGCGCGGCTGACATCCTTCCTGCACGGTTTCAGACTAGGCTTCACCACTCCGTTGCAGGAAGGCTGTTTCTCTGCCCCAGACGGGCTACAGAGGCGTGTTGCTCCTCCCGGTGGCGAATGACGGGACCAACACCTTCGCCATCATCCGGCGACGACCATGAACGGCTCGCTATCAGATTGGGAGAAGGCAATTATGGCACGTATACGTTCAACCACACCTTCCGCTTGGTCATTATTGAAAGAGCAGTACCCTTGGCCCCTTGAGCAACCTGAGGTCAAGCCACTGCACTGGTCGCTTGACTATGGTGGACGTGAGCTGATTACTAACCTGATCGCCCGTCGCAAGGTTCGCGTGGTCCTGGAGATTGGTGTGTACCTAGGTGGTTCGGCCCGTCAATGGCTGTCAGTCTCACCAGATGTTCTGGTCGTGGCCGTCGACCTATGGCCTCAGGTAACTCTTTCCGGTTTTGAAGTTCGTGATCCGATAGGCAGACGTTATTGGGATCAGCTCAGTGCTCCCGATGGACTTTATCGAACATTCCTCTCCTCCATGTGGGACGAGCGGCAACGAATCGTGCCTGTCCGCTCCAGATCAACGGAAGTACTCCCTGAACTGCATGCTCTGGGATTACGTCCAGATCTGGTGTACCTGGATGCCGGTAAGACAGGCGTGGAAATTCCACTGCTCGAGCAGCTGTTTCCAGACGCTCTGATCAGTGGTGATGATTGGTGCTGGCATGATGGACGACAATTTCCCATTCGGATGCCGGTCAAAGAATCTTGCCGGCGTCGCGGATACCACCTGAAGCAGGTACATAACACTTGGCTGATAGACGACCAGCCTTGGACGAGGCAAGAACGTCTCATCCGGCTGCGTTGCTTGCCCAGAGAAATACTGCACAGAGCAGGCGCAATTCGCCAGCAGATAAGGGGAGTCAATAGCATCGGCATATCGATACGCCCCAAGAGAGTCACATGACGCGCTGGACCTGATAATAGAGAAGAGGACGATTGAAGCATGAAACTGCCAACAAACGCGACAGGTAATTTGCCGAACCTGATCATCATTGGCGCGAAGAAGTGCGGCACCACCAGTCTGCATTACTATCTGAGCATCCATCCGGAAGTCCTCATGTCCCGAGAAAAAGAAGTGAATTTCTTCGCCAGCGAAGGGAATTGGGACAAAGGGGTAGAATGGTACAAATCCAACTTTGTCGGGAACGCCAAAATTTACGGTGAGGCTAGTCCACAATACACGGGTTATCCGCATTGCAACGGGGTACCGGTGAAGATGCATTCGGTCGTGCCTCATGCAAAACTCATCTACATTATTCGAGACCCTATAGAGCGGATGCTCTCCGATTACACACATCTTATCGCCAGCGGTTCGGAAACCAGACCATTAGCCGAAGCACTCGCCGATTATGCAAGTTCTTATTTTTCCCGTAGTCAGTATTTCATGCAGTTAGAACAGTATCTTCAATTTTATCCGCCCTCACAGATTCTGGTCATCACCCAGGAGGATCTGCTTCAGCGCCGCAATGAAACGCTTCGTACTATTTTCAACTTTCTCGAAGTGGATGTTACCTTCCAGAGCCTTCGTTTTTCCATTGCCAAGCACCAGAGTCGCAATAAGCGGCGCATGAGTCAGCGTGGAAAGAGCCTGACACGAATGCCCATCATGAGCTCCCTGAAACAATGGTCTCCCTCTCTGTATGGATATCTTTCATGGTTCATTTACTATCCCTTTTCACACAGAGTGGAGCCGCCGGCACTGAATCATAAGCTCAGAAGCCACCTGGCGGAGTATCTCAGAGACGACATCAATCGCCTGAAAGCCTATACCGGTCGGGACTTTGCAGAGTGGTCCGTATATAGTGCCCGAGAATAGGGCTCATCAGAATAAGAAGAGGTTCCAGGGACTATCTCGCCACCCTTGAACAGGAAGCGATTCACATCTGCCGCCAGGCCACAATGGACACCTGGATTTCCCACGCCAACGGCGTGGAACCCCATAGCCCATGGAACGCCACGGGGAAATGGCAACGTGGGAACAGAAAATGGCCTTCCAAATCATGGAAGGCCATTTTTCCTGCTTTTCATTCAGCTGGGTGGAGCGAAGGGACTATTCGCAGAGGTCCAGCTTGATATCCCAGTTTTTGATCTTCATGGTGCCGTTTTTCTCAAGATTGAGGTGCATCTTGAAGGCGCGATCCCAGAGCTGCGGCTCGTGGGCGACCTTGCGCCGGAGGCAATCGGCAAGAGCCATCTCGTAGTACTCGGTGAGGATCGGTTTGTAATCCGGATGAGCGCACTTCTCGATGATGACCTTGGCGCGGTCCCGGGGACAGAGTCCGCGAACATCGGCCAGTCCCTGCTCGGTGATGACAACATCCAGGTCATGCTCGGTGTGGTCGATGTGCGAGCAGTGCGGCACGATGCAGGAGATCCCGGTGGGGTCGGTCTTGGAAGGACGACTTGACGGGGTGTGCATCATCTTGAGAAAGCCGTTTCTCAGGAAGTCGCCGGAGCCCCCCAGGCCGTTGATCATCCGGGTCCCGCCAACCAGGGTGGAGTTGGCATGGGCATACATGTCGATCTCCACCGGAGTGTTCATGGCGATGACACCGAGACGACGGATCGGCTCGGGAGCGTTGGAGATGGAGAGGGGACGAAGAGTAATCTTGTCGAAGTATTTGTC
>CAIUUR010000042.1 GCA_903902345.1 uncultured Geobacteraceae bacterium
CAAGGGGATCATACCCCCCGCCATCACGACTGAGTACAAGGGGGAGTACAACGTCACCAAGATCAACCTCAACGCCGTGGTCAAGATGATGCACGAACTCCACTCCGAGACAGGCAAGATTACCAGGGCCGTGGACGACGGCCAACTGGACCGGCGAGCAGACGCCGACCTCTTCGTGGGGGTGTGGCACAAGCTGGTGACCGGAATCAATGACACCATCACCAACATCGTCAATCCCCTCATGGGAGTCTCCGCGTATGTAAAACTGGTGGCCGACGGCATCATCCCGCAAATCATCACCAGTGAGTATAAGGGAGAGTTCAACGTCTTCAGGGACAACCTGAACGCCGTGGGGAAGATGATGAACGAACTCCACTCCGAAATTGACAAGCTTGTCACTGCCGCCACCGAGGGACGACTTGACCGGCGGGCCGATGCCGAACCCTTCGTGGGGGAATGGCGGAAACTGGTGGCCGGGTTCAACGACACTCTGGATGCCGTCATCACCCCCCTGAACATGGCCGCCGACTATGTAAACCGGATCGGCAAGGGGGAGATCCCCGAGAAGATCACCGCTACGTACCAGGGCGATTTCAACGAGATCAAGCAGAGCCTGAACAACTGCATCGACAACATCAACGCGCTCA
Source organism: uncultured Geobacteraceae bacterium (assembly GCA_903902345.1). Lineage (GTDB taxonomy): Bacteria > Desulfobacterota > Desulfuromonadia > Geobacterales > CAIOGM01 > CAIOGM01. Next base: position 648 of record CAIUUR010000042.1, read on the forward strand.
TTACCGACACCGGCGCCCTGGTCCATTCCTCGGTGGCGGGAAACCTCTCCGTCCGGGCCGACGCTTCCCGGCATCAGGGAGATTTCCGGAAGATCGTGGCAGGATTCAACAGTACCCTGGACGCCGTCATCACCCCACTGAACATGGCCGCCCAGCACGTGGAACGAATCGCCAGGGGGGATATGCCGCCGCTCATCACCGCCATCTACCAGGGGGAGTTCAACGGTATCAAGAACAACCTGAACACCCTCATGGAGGCACTGGAGCGGATCACCGCCGGCGCCCGGGAAGTGGCTCAGGGAAATCTGATGGTGGAGCTCAAGGAGCGCTCCGGTAACGACGAGCTGATGAAGGCTCTCATCGCCATGGTCCGCCAGCTCACCTCCGTCATCGGCGAGGTGAAGTCCGCCGCCGACAGCGTGGCCGCCGGTTCCCGGGAGTTGAGCTCCGGTGCCGAGAACGTCTCCCACGGCGCCTCCCAACAGGCGGCGGCGGCGGAAGAAGCCTCTTCTTCCATGGAGGAGATGACCGCCAACATCCGGCAGAACGCCGACAACGCCCAGCAGACGGAGAAGATCGCCGTCAAGTCCGCCGAGGATGCCAAGGCCGGCGGTAAGGCCGTGGAGGAAACCGTGTCCGCCATGCGGGAGATCGCCGGCAAGATCACCATCGTCGAGGAGATCGCCCGACAGACCAATATGCTGGCACTAAACGCCGCCATTGAGGCGGCCCGGGCGGGAGAGCACGGCAAGGGGTTTGCCGTGGTCGCCTCCGAGGTGCGCAAGCTGGCCGAACGCAGCCAAGCCGCCGCCGCCGAGATCAGCGGTCTGGCCGGCGATACCGTGGCGGTGTCGGATCAGGCCGGTCAGATGCTGATCAAGCTGGTGCCCGACATCAAGCGGACGGCGGAACTGGTGGAAGAGATCACGGCGGCCTGCCGCGAGCAGGATATCGGCGCCGAGCAGATCAATCAGGCGATCCAGCAACTCGACAAGGTGACCCAGCAGAACGCCTCCGCTTCCGAGGAAATGTCGGCGACATCCGAGGAGTTGGCGGCCCAGGCCGAGCAGATGCAGCGCACCATCTCGTTCTTCCGGCTGGGCGACGAGGACCGCTCCCAGGTCACGCGGCGTAAGCCGGCGGCCGAGCAGCACCGG
>CAIUUR010000043.1 GCA_903902345.1 uncultured Geobacteraceae bacterium
CGACGTATTTCGAAAAATTGGCTCGCCTGGAGGGGAGTAATTTCTGGTTCCGTGTCAGAAACGATCTGATCCTTTGGGCCATGCAGCGCTATGCGCCGGATCTCACCTCGTTTCTTGAGATAGGGTGCGGGACGGGCTTCGTGATGAGCGGTATCGCACGAAACTTTCCCGGTGTCGAGCTGAGCGGCAGTGAGATCTTCACCCAAGGGCTGGGATTTGCCGCACAACGTTTGCCGTCGGCCAACCTCATGCAGATGGATGCCAGGAAGATACCGTTTTGCGAGGAGTTTGACGCCATCGGTCTTTTCGACGTGCTGGAACATGTGGATCAGGATGATGTTGTGCTTTCCCAGATTCACAACGCACTGAAACCCGGGGGGATGCTGCTCCTTACCGTTCCACAGCACGGCTGGTTGTGGAGCCGTTATGATGACTATGCGTTTCATCTGCGGCGATATGATGCCGTCACGCTGCACAAAAAAGTGAAAAGTGCGGGATTTGAGATCGTCAGAAGCAGCTCTTTTGTGTCATCGCTTCTGCCGGCCATGATGGTCTCGCGACTCCTCGCAAAAAAAACCGACGTGCCCTATGATCCCACATCCGAGTTGGAAATCTCCTCCGGACTGAACCGGCTATTCGCCAAGATCCTCGGTGCTGAATTGGCGGTAATAAAAAGTGGCTTTAATTTTCCCGTGGGGGGATCACGTATTGTTATCGCCAAAAGGTGACGATTCCGGAAATCTAATGCCTCTCCTGTCGGTAATTATTCCCGTCTACAAAGCAGAGAGTACTCTGCATGAACTACACCGCCGTCTTACCGGTTCCCTGGAGACGATAACGGAGGATTACGAGATCATCCTCGTCGAAGATTGCGGCGGAGACCGTTCGTGGGGAATTATCGAAGAGTTGGCGCGGAAGGATCCGCGGGTCAAGGGGCTTCAATTCAGCAGGAATTTCGGGCAGCATTACGGGATAACCGCCGGTATCGATTGCAGCCGTGGCGACTGGGTTGTTATTATGGATTGCGATCTTCAGGATCGCCCCGAAGAGATACCGCGTCTTTACCGTAAGGCGCTGGAAGGTCATGATATCGTCCTTGCTCGTCGAGGGTGGAGAAAGCATTCCATCCCGAAGCGGATTGCTTCCTGGCTGTTTTATCGTCTGTTTCGCTATCTATCCGGAATGAAATACGATTCCGAAGTCGGTAATTTCAGGATCATGTCGCGCCAGGTGGCGGACAGTTTCAAGGCCATGCGGGAACAGGCTCGTTTTTTCGGAGGCTTGATCGAGTGGCTGGGCTTTCCCACATCCAGCATCGATGTGGAGCATGCCAAGCGCTACGCAGGAGAAAGCACCTACGATATGACTAAGCTCCTGAACCTTGCCGCCGGGGCGATTATCGCCTATTCCGACAAACCATTGAGAATGGCCGTGACGGTGGGGTTTTTCATGTCCGCGTTTGCATTTTTGTATGGAATTTACATCGTGCTCAGAGTCCTCTTCATCGGCGTTCCGGTCTTGGGGTGGGGGAGCATTATCGCTTCCATCTACTTCACATCAGGCATCATTATCGGCATTCTCGGCATTATCGGCATTTATCTCGGCAAGACCTTTGACGAGACCAAAAACAGGCCGCTCTATGTCGTCAGGAGGAAAACCGGAAATGTCTGAAGGTGGCTACCTGTTGAAAACTCCCTGGGATCGCGCCGTTTTCGGGATCGACACCTACGAGCTTAAAAGCTCAACGCGGGAGGCGTTGGAGTGCGCCGACACGATACCGGGGCATTTTAGCGTCAGAGTAGATCCTACCGTTTCCAAGTCATTGCTCCATGAATTCGGTTATTATTACTGCGACACCCTTCTGGAGCCGTACTGTTGTCGCGGTGACTTTGTGGAGCATTATCATGATAATGTCGACATCTCCACCGATATCCCCCTGGAAGAGCTGCTGACCATTTGTGACGGTGCTTTTGAGCACGGCAGATTCCATCGCGACTTCAATCTGGATGTCGGCGCCTCGGACCGACGCTACAACCACTGGCTCCATCAGTTATTCCGTGAACAGACGGTATTTTCCCTCATGTTCGACAATGATGTCGCCGGTTTTTTCGCAGCCATCGGCGACAGGATTGTTCTCCATGCGCTGAGCCCTTCGTACAAGGGAAAGCGATTGGCCAAATATCTCTGGAGTGCGGCCTGCGTGCGCCTTTTTGATTCCGGCCATGATGAACTGCGGAGTTCAATCTCCGTCTCAAACCTTGCGGTAGTCAATCTCTACGTATCGCTGGGGTTCAGGTTTCGCGGAGCATACGATGTTTACCACAAACTGAATCACTGACAGATGACAGGACACGTCCATGATTCCCTTTAACCGGCCCTATATGACCGGCAAGGAGCTCTGGAACATCAGCCAGGCTCATCATAATGGGCAACTCTCCGGGGACGGCCCTTTTACCAAGAAATGTCACCAATGGTTTCAGCGTGAGTTGGGATGTCATCGGGCGCTGTTGACCCATTCCTGTACGGCTGCGTTGGAGATGGCGGCGATTCTGGCCGACGTCAAGCCGGGGGATGAAATCATCATGCCGTCCTATACCTTTGTCTCCACCGCCAATGCCTTCGTCCTGAGGGGGGGGGTGCCGGTTTTCATCGATATCCGGGAAGATACCCTTAATCTGGACGAGACCAAAATAGAGGCGGCCATCACAAACCGGACCGTCGCCATTGTTCCCGTTCATTACGCCGGTGTCGGGTGCGAGATGGATACGATCATGGAGATAGCCCGCCGGTATAATCTGCTGGTGGTCGAAGATGCGGCCCAGGGACTCATGGCCCTGTACAGAGGGCGACACCTCGGCACCATCGGCCATCTGGGAACCCTCAGCTTTCACGAGACCAAGAATATCACCTCCGGCGAGGGGGGAGCGCTCCTGATTAATGATGAACGCTTCGTGGCGCGGGCGGAGATCATACGGGAAAAAGGGACCAACCGGAGCCGTTTCTTCCGGGGGGAAGTGGACAAATATACCTGGGTGAATATCGGATCATCGTTTCTTCCGGGGGAACTCATCGCGGCGTTTCTGGCGGCTCAACTGGAGGAAGCGGCGGAGATAACCCGAACGCGGCTGGATATCTGGGACCGCTATCATGTCGCTTTAGCCGACATGGAGGCGTCGGGAAAGGTGCGGCGCCCGGTTATACCGGGGGATTGTACCCACAATGCACACCTGTATCATCTCCGGTTGCCGGATAGCCATCAACGTGCACGTTTCATTGCGGCCATGGAGAACGAGGGAATTCATACGGTTTTCCACTACATTCCTCTGCATAGTTCCCCTGCGGGAGTGAAGTACTGCCGGGTGAACGGTGTGATGACGGTAACCGATGCCGTGAGTGACTGTCTGGTGCGGTTGCCGCTCTGGATTGACATGACGGAAGAGCAGGTGAACCACGTTGTTGCTGCTATTGGAGCGTACTTCCAGGCGATTTCATCTGAGAGGCGGGAGCCGATGTCGGGTCGACTGTCCGCATCCGGACGTTTCGTGGGGAGTTGTGATGGATAAACAGGCAAAGCTTGAGCTGATTACGACGGTCATGGTCATCGGTTTTTTCCTGGCCGTACTGTATCATTATATTCTGGGGAAATATTTGGGATTCGGCTACCCCCATGATACCTTTCTTTTTGACCCCAGTGATAAATTCAGGGATTTTCTGAACCTTCTGGATTACCGGTCGTACTATGCAAGGCTTTTTAAAAGTAGTACCGCCGAAGGTTCGGTCTTTCCGGTCATGGGGTGGGTCATAACTTTCTTTTCGCTCATCGGATCGGCCAAGGTTTCCCTTGTATGCTTTTTAGGTGCGTTTACCGCCGTATTTGCTGCAACCACTTGGTTTACTGTGAAGGGTGAATCACCGGTGGTAACGGCGAAAAACACGGTTGTTCTCGTATTCATGTCGTTTCCGGTTCTCTTTGTGCTGGATCGCGGCAATTTCGAGTCGTTGGTTTATCTGTGTCTGCTGGGATTTGTCTCCTCATACGTCCACGGAAGGGATCTTGCGGCGGTGTCTTTGTTGTCGCTGGCCATTTGCATGAAAATTTTCCCGGCTGTTTTTCTCCTGCTGTTTATTTCTGATCGAAAATATGGGCAAGCTCTCTTGACGGTACTCCTGACGCTGGGGTTGACGATCATCCCCTTGTCGCTATCACCCTGGGGGTTGCAGAAAAGTCTCTCCTCCATAGCCTTCACCCTGAACTCATATAACGCTTTGTACGCAGTGCAAGATGCCGGACTGGATTTCGGGCACTCCGCATTCGGGCTATTCAAGCTGTTGCTTCGCCAATGCTGTTTTGCCGGCGACCTTGCACCGTTCATGCGCCCCTACACGGTGACCGTACTCCTCTTTTTTGGTATTGTTTCGGCGCATATCATCCTGATCGAGACCGAGTTGTGGAAGAAAATCATGCTGCTGGTGGCGGCCATGTGCCTGTTCCCCCATGTGTCCGGCGATTACAAATTGCTGCATCTCTACCTTCCGCTGTTTCTGTTTCTGAACACAGATCCTGAAAAAAGAGCCGATGTCCGGTACGCTCTCCTCTTTGCGCTGCTTCTTATTCCGAAAAATTATCGTCTGATCATTATTCCCAGCCATCTCTGGACAGCGTCTCTTTATCCCGGAGTGGTCCTTGACCCGCTGCTGCTGGTAATATTCATGTTGCTTATCATCGGGCAGGGGGTGAAACGGGTGCGGCGGGAGGATCTGCTTCGGCGCTTCTCGGAACATCGCCAGGCGCTGGTCGCGTTGCTAACCGTTAGGGTAAAACAGCAATGATTCTTGAGCAGATGCTTTCGTTGAAAGTAAAAAAAGAGTTGATTGTGACTAATCTGCGGTTTAAAACCGTTCATCCTTCCACAGGCTCATATCTTGCTAAAAGGAGAAATTGAAATGGCATGGATTCAAGTCGGTAATCATTTGGTGGGTGAAGGGCAACCATGTTATATTATCGCAGAAATCGGTATCAATCATAACGGTGATATTGATATTGCCAAAAAATTGATTGATCTGGCCCATTTTGCCGGCTGCAGCGCGGTTAAATTCCAGAAGCGTACCGTGGACGTGGTCTACACACCCGAGGAATTGGCGGCCCCTCGTGAGAGTCCCTTCGGCGCCCAAAACGGCGACTTGAAATATGGGCTCGAGTTTGAACTGGAAGAGTACCAGGAGATCGACCGGTACTGCCGGGAAAAAAATATCGCCTGGTTTGTTTCATGTTGGGATGAAGGCGCTGTTGATTTTATAGATCAGTTTCAGATCCCCTGCTACAAAATCGCTTCGGCCTCTCTGAGTGATGACAACCTTCTGCTCCATACGAAAGCCAAGGGGAAACCGATACTTCTCTCCACGGGGATGAGCACACTGGAGCAGGTTGACCATGCGGTGGAAATTCTCGGCAAGGAGAATTTGGTCCTGCTGCATACAACCAGCACCTACCCGGCCTATTATGACGAGTTGAATCTTTCCGTGATCCCCGCACTTAAACAACGCTATGGTCTTCCCGTTGGCTACTCCGGACATGAGACCGGGATAGTTACCTCTGTCGGTGTCATCGCTCTTGGGGCGTGTGTGGTTGAACGGCATATCACGCTGGATAGAGCGATGTGGGGTTCAGACCAGGCGGCGTCACTTGGCCCGGGCGGGGTCCTCAAAATGGTCGATGGCATCAGATTGCTGGAAAAGTCCTTGGGTGACGGCGTTAAGCGGGTCGTTGAGCGGGAAAAGCCGATTATCAAGAAACTTCGACGTAAGGGTTGATATCGTGAAAATGAGGAATTGAATATGCGCGTCGCCGATTACATCATGAATCGCCTGGCCGAATTGGGAATACGACATGTTTTCTTTCTGCCGGGTGGCGGGGCCATGCACCTCAACGATGCGCTGGGGCAACATCCGGATCTGGAGCCGGTGCTCTGTTTGCACGAGCAGGCGTGTGGCATCGCGGCGGAAGCCGCCGGGAAACTACTCGCGGCGCCCAGCGCTTGCCTTGTCACCAGCGGCCCGGGGGCGACGAATGTCGTCACCGCCACGCTGGGCGCGTGGCTGGACTCAACCCCGGTATTTTTCATATCCGGACAAGTAAAAACCGCAGACCTCAAGGCCGGCACCGCTCTTCGTATGCTCGGCGTGCAGGAGTGTGATATCGTTTCACTTGTCTCCACGATCACCAAGAAAGCCGTGACCTTGCTTGACCCCCACGACGTTGCCTACGTATTCGATGTCCTGGAGGAGGCTGCGTTGACCGGTCGCAGAGGGCCCGTATGGCTCGATGTCCCGCTGGACGTTCAGGCTCTGGAGGTGGACCCGGCAATGCTACGCAGATTACCTCGCTCCGCTCAAGATACGGCCCCGATCTCACCCGCACTACGACAGGCGGTTCTTAAGACCTTGAAGTTGTTGGCAAAGGCGGAAAGACCGGTGATAGTGGCAGGTAACGGCATTCGGAGGGCCGGTGCGGTTGAGGAGTTCCGGCTTTTTTTCCAGCGGACCGGCATTCCCGTGCTCACAACCTGGCTGGGGATGGATCTGATCGAAGATGATCATCGGTTATATGCCGGCAGACCCGGGTCCATTGCGCCTCGCTGGGCCAATTTCACTCTGCAAAACGCGGATCTGCTTCTTGTTATCGGGGCGCGCCTGGACATGGCGATTACGGCTTATGCGCATGAGACCTTTGCACGCAACGCGGTGAAAATCATGGTGGATATCGACGCCGCCGAGATCCGTAAAATGCGCATGGAGATCGCCGTTCCGGTCATCGGCGATGCCGCCGAGTTTCTTGCCTGCATGAACGGGGCATTGGATACCGTGCCTCCCTCGACCTCCCCCACGCAGTGGGTGAACCGGATTGATCAGTGGAAAATCGCCTACCCTCTCCTCCAATCGACTCACGTTACCACGGAGGGGCCGCTGAGTCTTTATCATTTTGCCGACGCACTTTCATCGGAATTGGCGGAGGGGGATGTCATTGCGTCGGGGAGCGCCGGTTTTACCGCCGAATTGTTTTTACTCGCACTGAGACTGAAACGACGCCAGCGCTGTTTTCACAATCGTGGAACCGGTTCCATGGGGTTCGCCCTTCCGGCGGCGATCGGCGCCTGTCTGGCCTCCGGACGGGAGAGAACCATCTGCGTCGAGGGTGACGGAGGTTTTCAATTCAATTCACAGGAGTTGGCGACACTGGTGGGTTTGCGGTTGCCGGTGAAGTGCTTTGTCATCAACAATGCAGGGTACGCATCCATCAGGAGCTCGCAGAACAATTATTTCAAGAGAGTGTTGGGGGCGGACGCCGACTCCGGAATGATACTTCCCGATCTTGAGAAGTTGGCGGGCGCCTACGGTGTACCCTTTATCCGCATCGACTCGGGCGCCGATCTGTCGCAGAAATTGCGGACGGCGATTGCCGTTGAGGGGCCGGTCCTCATCGAGGTAGTGGCTCTGCCGGACGAACCACGAATCCCCCGTACGGCTACTACCATGGGAGTCGACGGGCGGATGGTGTCGTCCCCCCTGGAGGATCTTTTCCCTTTTCTGGACAGGGAAGAGTTACGCCGTAATATGTATATTCCGTTGCTTGAGGATTGACGGCAGATGGTTCCGAATCTTTCCCTGTTTTCTCTTGAGGGGCTGACCGCGGTCGTTGCGGGGGCATCCCGCGGTATCGGCTACGCAGTGGCGACGGGGCTCGCCCGGGCGGGAGCTTCGACCATAGGCTTCGGACGATCCTCCGATGTGGAGAGCGAGCATTTCTCCTATCGGCAATGCGACGTAAACCAAGGTGAAGCGGTGGCGCGGCTGTTTGACGACATTGAGCAACGTCATGATGGGATCGATGTGTATCTGCATGTCGCGGGGATTACGCTCCCTTCCGGTACGGAGGCTCAATCGCCGGAGGAGTTCGCGAGGAGTCTGGAGACCAATCTGACCAGCGCGTACAGATGCTGCGCTCTTGTCGGTGGCTTCATGGCGCGCCGGGGAAGGGGCTCCATAATCAACGTGACCAGCATCGGCTCCCTGCTCGGCTTTCCCCATAACCCCGGTTATGTGGCGGCGAAAGGGGGATTGCGCATGATGAGCAAGGCGTTGGCGTTGGATCTGGGGCCACGCAATGTGCGGGTAAACTGTCTTGTCCCCGGTTATATTCATACGGAAATGACCGCGGCAAGTTATGATGATCCGATCCGGAACCGGGAAAGAACGGAGCGAACCATGCTGGGCAGATGGGGGGAGGTGGATGATCTTGTGGGTGCGGCGATTTTTCTCTCCTCCGGAGCAAGCACCTATGTCACCGGATCCGATTTGATCGTTGATGGTGGTTGGTCCGCAAAAGGATTGTAATGAATAGTGTCGGATTCATGCAGGGTCGTTTGGTGGATCAAATTGATGGAAAAATTCAGGCGTTTCCGTGGAAGCAGTGGGAGCTTGAGTTTCCCCGGGGGGCTGCGTTGGGTCTGGGCGCCATGGAATGGACCCTGGACCACACGCGGCTGGCGGAGAATCCGTTTGTTACGGCGGACGGTCAGGAGCAGATCCGCGCCTTGATGGCGCAGTACGACGTTGCGGTTCCATCGGTGACCTGCGATTGTTGTATGCAGGCGCCGTTTTGGAAATGCGCAGGAGCCCGTCGTGGGGAGCTTTTGACCGAGTTGGATCTCGTGCTGCGGTCCGCAGCAGAATTGCGGGTTCGTTTCGTGGTGATTCCCCTGGTGGACAACGGTGGAGTGGAAAACGACGAGCAGAGAGAGCTCCTGACGCTTCATCTCATGGCGAGAGCCCCTTTTTTGCGGCATAATGACCTGCAGATCATCTTCGAAACCGACTATGATCCCATAACATACGCTTGGTTCATGGAGCAATTGCCCGAGGACGCTTTCAATATCAACTACGACATGGGTAATAGCGCCAGCCTGGGTTTTGATCCCCTAGAGGAATTTGCCGCCTATGGTGAACGTATCGTTAATGTGCATGTGAAGGACCGGTTGCGTGGAGGCGGTACCGTTGCACTTGGGGCCGGAGCGGTTGATTTCGATCGAGTGTTCGCAGGCCTTGCGCGTCAAAGGTACTCCGGAAATTTCATCCTGCAAACGGCCAGGGCAGCCGATGGGGCGCATGAGTCGACGTTAGCCGAATATCTCCGGATGGTGACCACGTTATGGCGACGTTATTATGAACCTTGAGTTGGCGGATAAAGTCGCGCTGGTGACCGGATCGTCCAGCGGCATCGGTCGCGCGATCGCCGCCTTGCTCTGCGAGGAGGGGGGGCGCGTAGTCATGAACGGTCGCCATGAAGAGTTGTTGTTCAACGTCGCCGCCGTCCATGGCGCGCAGGCGGTAGTCGGCGATGTCTCCACCGAAACAGGCGCAGACGCCGTCGTTAACCAAGCCGCAGCTATTCATGGGGGGCTTGACATCGTCGTCTGCAATGTCGGCACGGGAGCATCAGTCGCGCCGGGCATGGAGAACGAACAAGAATGGCTGAAGATGCTTCAGTTAAACTTGTTGTCGACCACTAATGTAGTCGCCGCGGCACGCCCCTACCTGAGCGCCCGAGGTGGTGTTATTCTCTGCATTTCTTCCATCTGCGGTAGTGCTGCTCTCGGTGCGCCCATCGCCTACTCCGCCGCCAAGGCCGCACTCAATAGCTTTGTGCGGGGAGCGGCGCGCTATCTGGCCAAGGAGAACATACGCATTAACGCCCTTGCTCCGGGAAATATTCTCTTTGAGGGATCCACCTGGGACCGGAAGCTGGCCACCGCACCGGAAGAGGTCGCCTCCATGCTTGCCGCTGAGGTGGCGCTGGCTCGACTGGGGACACCCCGCGAGGTCGCCGCAATGGCGGTTTTTTTGTGCTCGCCCCTGGCCGGTTTTTCCACGGGAGGCCTCTTCGTCCTCGACGGAGGCCAATTGCGTGGTTGATCCATTTCCCCTTGAAGGAGGATTCAGATCAGTGCAAAAATCCAACAGAGGATTTGAACTGTTCGATCTGACCGGTCGAGTCGCCATAATCACGGGGGGTGGCGGCATGCTCGGTTACCAGCATGCCGCCACCGTTGCGGGGCTTGGCGGGACGCCGGTGTTGATCGATATCAGCACACAGGGCTTGCAAAAAAACAGTGCGCTTTTGCACGCCGAATTCGGGAACGAAGTATTGTCGCTGGAAGTTGATATTACTGCTCCGGAATCGGTGCAGGCATCCCTGGTTGAGGTGCTGGAGCGTCATAACCAGGTCGATATCCTGATTAACAACGCTGCCCGAAATCCCATGATGGAGGAGAGCGCCGGCGTGGATTTTTCGCGTTTGGAAAATTTTCCGGCCGATCAATGGCGCCTCGATCTCGCGGTGGGGCTGGGCGGTGCGTTCAACTGCTCCAAGGCATACGGCGGCTGGATGGCGGCGGCCGGTCGCGGAGGGGTGATTATCAATATCGCTTCGGATCTGGGAGTCATTGCCCCGGATCAGAGGTTGTACAAAATTTCCGGTCGCGAAGATCATTTGCAGCCGGTAAAACCGGTTACCTATTCCGTTGTCAAGCATGGTTTGATCGGCCTGACCAAATATCTGGCGACTTACTGGTGTGATCAGGGTATCCGCTGCAATGCGCTCTCACCGGGTGGCGTTTACACGGGGCAGAACGAGCTTTTTGTCCGGAATCTGGTCAAGTTGATCCCCATGGGCCGGATGGCCGAGCCGGATGAATATCGGGGCGCCATCGCCTTTTTATGTTCCGATGCATCGAGTTATCTTAACGGCGCCAATCTGATCGTTGACGGAGGACGCAGTGTCTGGTGATGACGTATGGTGGGCGGAGACTACGGACAATATTGACATATTCAAAAGAGATATGATTGTGAGTAATGAATAGTGCATATCCGTAATCGTATTAATTCCGGTATAACTATCGTGAAGCACCTTCACACGAGTAAAGTGTTCGCCGCAATTTTATATGTCACCTTTTTCTGTCTTGCTTACCTATGGGCATTTTTTTTAAGTGGAACCGAGTTGCCGGATTTACGTTATGCCGACAAAACATTTCCGCTGATTCTGACGTATGCCCTTGAAACAAAAATGCAATTCGGTAAGGATATAGTTTTTACCTATGGTCCTCTCGGTTTTTTGAATACTGTCGCAAGCCAAGGAGACCTTATTGCGGTGAGGACTCTGTTCGCCTTCTTTTGGAGTGGTGTTGTTGCGTGGTCTGTCGTAAAAGTTGGGCGGAAATTGACACTGTTCGCCAGGTTAATTTTTATAAGTTGGTTTTTTTTGTACCCGCTCCAGATTACCGCCTACCCTCTGGACACCCATTCACTTCTCGTAATTGCGGTGAGTTGTTTGGTTCTTACTGGTGCTGTTGCGGAACAGAAGATCGAGTCACTGGTATATGTTGTAGTTCTTGCAGTGCTGTGTCTTGTTAAATTGACTTTTCTTGTATTGGTGTTTTTTGTCATTGCTTTGTCACTTCTTGCTCATTTCGTGAAGCGTGACTATAACGTCGCCCTCTCACTACTGTTTTTTTTCGGAATTATAGCGCTTTTTTTATGGATTTTAACTGGTCAGGACCCAGGAAACTTCATTTCCTGGATCCTGACCAGTTTTCAGATAACATCAGGGTATACGCAGGCCATGTCTCTCATGCCTGAGATGCATACGTTACTATTCAGCGGGACAGCCCTGCTTCTGTTTTCTTTAACGTTTGGTATTATTGCACTGCGTGGCAACGCAGATTTGGGTAAGGCTGTATTTATTGTGATTTTATTGTTAAGCGTATTTGTTTCGTGGAAACATGGATTTGTAAGAGCCGACGATCATGTTTATATATATATGTATTATCTGCCTTTGGCTTTCAGCTTTTTATTTCTGAAGGAGCTTATACAAAATACAACATCCAACGAGATTAAGATTTTACAAGTCATGTTATTGTTGTCAGTTTTTTGTTGTAGTGCCGGAACGTATTTTTGTAATCATCAGGCACGTCCTTTTTTTGTGCTGAAGCAAAATATTAAAGCAAAACTTGTAACTATAATGCGAGCTGCCACCGGAAGAGTTTCTGAAAACTACGGAGTAGTAATTCCTGGTTGGATAAAGGAGCCTGATTTTGAACACGCAAAGTTCAAAGTAGGCCGAGAAAGCTTGGATATTCTTGGCTATCAACAATTGATAGCTTTTTCAGGTAAATTTAAGTACACGCCAAGACCGATTATTCAGTCGTATTCTGTGTATACTCATCAATTACAGGATTTAAATCTTAATTATTACAAGAGCAAACATCGCCCCAAATGGTTGGCCTACCAAGTCGGTGCGATAGATGGGAGATTTCCGCTTCTCGAAGATGCTACCGTACTACCATACATTCTCTGTAATTATCAATTGGAGATCCAGGAACATGACTTTCTGTTTTTTCATGATACGGGGAGGTTTGATGCGGTTCATCCATCACTCCTGCACAAAATACAACTTGCTTTTGGCAAACGTTTGAGCCTGTCGCAATTCGGCGGCGACCCGTTAGTGATGAATGTTTACATGGAGCGAACGTTATTGGGCCGTATGATCGGCTTTTTTTATCAGCCACCTCAGGTAACTATGGTTGTAACGGTTGATGGTCGTCTCAGAAAATATCGCTTCATTCCTGCCATGGCTGAACGAGGCGTCATGATCAGTCCATTTATTGCTGAAAACGCAGACCTGATTGATGCGTTGGAAAAAAACAGGTACAAGATTCCTGAAAATATCGAGTTTGATCTGGAATGTTTTCCGTTAAAAAATCATAAATCCATTGCCAAATACCTGTATGCTGAAAATTTTACAGTAGAAATATATCGAATTAACAAATTTCACTGAAATGGAACGGGTGTATCGGATTTGTGTACGATGCCAATTTACTGATTTGGTGGTGAATCAATGTCGGACGTTTTGCTTAAGGTTGACTTTCTGTCTAAAAAATTCTGCCGCAGTCTCAAACGATCACTCTGGTATGGTTTAAAGGACCTCGGTAGCGAAATGCTTGGACATCGTCATGAAAATAATGATGTGTTGCGAAAAAATGAATTCTGGGCCGTTAAGGATATGAGTTTCGAGTTGAAACGCGGGGAGTGCCTGGGGCTCATTGGACACAACGGCGCCGGAAAAACCACTCTGTTGCGAATGCTCAATGGTTTGATTAAGCCTGACCAGGGGCGAATAGAAATTCGTGGTTCCATAGGAGCATTAATAGCACTTGGCGCGGGATTCAATCCGATTTTAACCGGACGGGAAAATATTTACGTCAACGGGTCAGTATTGGGCCTGAGCAAATCAGAAATAGATGACAAAATCGAGGAAGTAATAGAGTTTTCAGAAATGAGTGCTTCCATAGATTCTCCGGTGCAAAATTACAGCTCAGGAATGACCGTACGGCTAGGATTTGCGACGGCAGTTCTCCTTATTCAGCCTGACATTTTGTTTCTCGATGAAGTCCTGGCGGTGGGAGATATCGGATTTAGCATAAAATGCCTCAATGTTGTACAAAAACTCATTCAGAAATCAGCGGTCGTATTCGTTTCTCATAATATGCAGTTAGTTTCCATGTTTTGTACTCGGGTTATCGTGATGGGCGAAGGAATGTCCTTGTTCAGTTCTCAAAAGGTAGAAGAGTCAATAGACTTCTATTATTCACTGTTTGACCAAGGTGTGTTGGTTTTGGGGAGTGGCGGGGCAGAAATGCTGAAATATTCATTATTCGTAAACGACAGGTTGATTGATCCGCAAGCAGAACGTCTCAGGGCCGGTGATAGTATCGATATATATCTTGAATTCAGGATACTTGATGCTGATGTGATTGCCGAGTTGTTGATAAGTATAAATGAAATATCAACTAAAACAGTCATCTGCTATCCGTTGATCGAAAATGATTTTGGCGTCCACGAATTTTCGCAGGGGCAGTATGACGTCAAAGTGCCTCTTGGCGCCTTGGATCTCAATGCCGGTAAGTATTCATTCGGGATTCTGCTACGCGATAAGATAACTAACAAGATACTTTCATCGGTTCAGTGTGCGTTGCCTTTTCAAGTTATAGCTGAAACTCTCTATTGGAGTCCGGTTGTCAGACCAACTTGTGCGAAGCTCGTATGAAAGAGTTATCGTTATCACGGAATATGTGTAAAGACAGTGTTAAGCTCAGCATTTTACTTGTGAGTTATAACCATAATGAATACATAGACGAATGTCTTGACGGCATATTGATGCAGAAATTTTCATGCAAGTATGAAATTATAGTTGCTGATGATTGTTCGGATGATGAAACTCTCGAAATTATAAAAAACAGGCTATCGTTAGCTAGTATAGAGTATGTAATAGTGCCCAGCGATATCAACCTCGGAATTGTCAAAAACTACCAGACCAGCTTTTCGTATTGTCGTGGTGAGTATATCGCCATTATAGAGGGAGACGATTATTGGACAGATCCAGAACGGCTCGAAAAACATGTCAAATTTTTAGATAGTCATAGAGAGTGCGTACTAAGCTTTAACCGGTTTGCGCGGTTTGATGGCAGGCTGTCTCGATTTGAAGTGGTCGATTGGTCTGTTCCTGATGATTTTGAATACATTACCACGAGCATGATGGCGCAAGGAAATCGTATCGGTAATTTGTCTGCTTGCGTTTTGAGGCGCTCCGCCGTTGAAAGATTGAAGCCGGATTTATTTGAAATGGAAATAGCCGATTGGATGCTCGGTATGGCGTTAGGTGGGTCTGGGTTGATTGTTTATCTGAAGGATGTCATGTCAGTTTACAGGATTCATAGTCAGGGGCAGTGGTCGGCTTTTTCTGAGCAGGAGCAAAAGTGCAAGATAATGGAGTTAATAGATATATATGATACCTATCTCGGGTACAAATTTTCCGCAGAATTCACAGCATATAAAGAACGCTTGAGCTCTCCTGACAACTATAGACACGTGCCGGTACGTGAAACTAACTCCGTGCTGCTTGTACTATTGAGAGTGGTAGTTACCTGCCTGAAGGTTTTAGTGCCGATGACGCTAAAGAATAAAATTAAAAAAATTATATTCCAAATCAAGTAAATGGTTAAGATATGGTCGTTGTCGTTCCGGTTTATATGCCGGCCTGCCTGCAATGGAGTTTTTTAGATGCGATCAGTTATGGTTACCGGCTCATCAGGTCTTATCGGTTCAGAAGTCGTCGCTTTTTTTCATAATCTCGGTTTTACGGTTTACGGTATCGACTGCAACCAGCGTGCGCACTTCTTCGGGCCGCAGGGAGACACGCGCTGGAGTCAGCGGCGTCTGGTAAATTTATTCCCGAACTTCCGACATTGCGAACTGGATATTCGCGATCGTCAGGGAGTCCTCGCGTTGGTGAAGGAGTTGACGCCTTCAGGTATAATCCACACTGCAGCCCAGCCATCCCACGATCTGGCCGCAGCAATCCCCTTCGATGATTTTGACACCAACGCCGTGGGCACCCTGAATCTGCTGGAATCGGCGCGACAATTTTGTCCCGAGGCGCCATTCATACATATGTCTACCAACAAGGTCTATGGCGACCTTCCCAACCGCATCCCGTTGGTGGAGTTGCAGAGTCGCTGGGATTATGCCGACTCTGTCTACAACAATGGAATAGCGGAGAGTTTTTCAATCGATCAGTCCCAGCATTCACTCTTCGGAGCCTCCAAGGTTGCGGCGGATGTGATGGTTCAGGAATATGGCCGCTACTTCAATATGCCGACCTGCTGCCTGAGGGGTGGTTGCCTCACCGGTCCCAATCATTCAGGTGTCGAACTGCATGGATTTTTGAGCTATCTCGTGATGTGCAATCTGGAAGGGCGAGAATACCGTGTGTTCGGTTACAAAGGCAAGCAGGTGCGCGACAACATTCACTCCGAGGATGTCGCCCGGTTTATTCATGCTTTCTTTGCTAATCCCCGCTGCGGCGAGGTTTACAACCTGGGAGGGGGCAAGGAAAATTCCTGCTCTGTTCTTGAAGCTTTTTCACTGGTAGAAGAGTTCAGCGGCAAGAAGCAACTGTATACGTATGTCGAACAGAACCGAATCGGCGATCATCTCTGTTACTACAGCGATTTGACCAAGATGAGGGCGCATTATCCGACGTGGGGCGTTACTAAATCACTGGCGCAGACAGTTAAAGAGATCGTGCATTCCTGGCAGCAGCGTCTGAAATAGTGAAAAATGTTTTTTCTCAGCGATGGCGTGGGGTTGCTCAACGTTTTCAGCCGGGATTAGATGCTTTTTTTTGTTTCTGTCGTGTTAGCCGTTACCTTCTTGAAATAAGTTGACGATTATGTGAGAATGATTTCCTTGAAGAGAGTGAGACGTTAATGCGTGACAGGGGACGCCGGCTTGTCCTTTGAGTTTCTTTGCTGCGATCGCATATGTTCAGAGACCTAAAAAAGGCCGCACGCCCAGCATGAATATTCTTATCACAGGTATCTGCGGCTTCGTCGGCAGCACACTGGCCAAGGCTTGGCTTGAGTCCCAGTCGGGACTCACTATCTACGGAATGGACAACTTTATTCGTGCGGGGAGCGAAGAGAACCGGAAGGAGCTCCTGGCGCTGGGGGTCAGACTCTTCCATGGCGATATCAGGGTGGCGTCCGATTTTGAGACGCTCCCCCCGGTGGAGTGGGTCATCGACGCCGCTGCCAACCCCAGCGTGTTGGCGGGGGTCGACGGCCGGACCAGCAGTCGCCAACTGGTGGAACACAATCTGCTGGGGACGGTGAACACCCTGGAGTACTGCAAACGTGTGGGCGCCGGGTTCATCCTCCTCAGTACCAGTCGCGTCTATTCCATCGCCTCCCTTTCATCCATAGCCGTAGAGATGTCTGATTCGGCGTTCACCCTTGTCTTGGACCAACACGTGCCGTACGGGCTGAGTGCTGCCGGGGTGAGCGAGCTGTTCAGTAGCTCCCCACCGATCTCTCTTTACGGAAGCACCAAGCTCACCTCTGAGCTGCTGGCGTTGGAATACGGAGAAACTTTCGGTTTTCCCGTCTGGATTAATCGGTGTGGTGTACTGGCGGGAGCCGGACAGTTCGGTCGACCGGATCAGGGGATCTTCGCCTTCTGGATCAATGCCTGGCTCCGGCGAAGAGCTCTTACCTATCTCGGTTTTGGCGGCAGTGGCTACCAGGTTCGCGATGTCCTTCATCCCCGGGACCTGATTTCGTTGCTGAGGAAGCAAACGGCGCCAGGCGCCAACGCTTCAGTCAGAATTCTTAATCTGGGGGGTGGCGTTGTAAACTCCCTGTCGCTGGCGCAACTGAGCGACTGGTGCGGTCAACGGTTTGGTGAGCAGGAGGTACGACGAAACCCGGAGACGCGCAGATTCGATATCCCCTGGTTGGTGATGGATGCCGCACAGGCAAAGAGCGTTTGGGGATGGGAGCCGCAAACAGCTCTCCAGAGCATACTGGAGGAGATAGCACTCCACGCCCGGCAGCACCCGGAATGGTTGGAAGTTTCGGGGATGGTTTCATGAACGAGGTCTTCACGAGAAAGCCCCTGGAACTTCTTTCCATCGTACTTCCCGCTCGTGATGAGGAAGGGTGCATCTGCTCCACCGTGGAGCATCTTCATCTGGAGCTTCGTCTGCACGGAATCCATCACGAAATCATCGTTGTCGACGACGGGAGCAGCGACCGCACCTGGGAGCTGCTCCAGGATCTGTCGCTCAGGCTACCTGAACTCAACCCCGTGCAAAACAACGGACCTCACGGTTTCGGCCGAGCCATTATCCGGGGCCTTGACCGAATGAACGGTGATGCCGTGGTCATCATGATGGCCGACGAGTCGGATGACTGCCGGGATGTGGTTCGCTACTGGCAGGAACTCCGAAATGGATTCGACTGCGTTTTTGGTAGTCGCTTTCTTAAGGGTGGTGGGACCATTGATTATCCCGTGGTCAAGCTTGCAATCAATCGCATGGCCAATACTTTTTTGCGGTTTTTTTTCAGGATAAAGTTGAATGACACAACCAATGCCTTCAAGGCCTACCGTCGGGAGGTCATAGATGGCTGTCGGCCACTCATTGCTCCCCATTTCAACCTGACGGTAGAGTTGCCGTTGAAGGCCATAGTGAGAGGCTACCGTTGGACTACTCTGCCGATAACTTGGCGTAACCGAAGGACCGGTATTGCCAAACTCAAAATAAAGGAGATGGGAAGCCGCTACCTCTTTATCTGTCTCTATATATGGTTGGAAAAACATTTGTCAAGAGGTGATTATAAACAATAATGACCTGTTGCATGTCGGAAATGGATTATTTGTACGTAATTTTATTCAGGTCGGTTTGGTTATGCAATTAACTACAAAAAAAATCAGGTTATTTGTCTGGGGTGCTTCTGGGCATGCTCGTTTTGTCATGAACATTCTTTGTTTTTTTGATCATTTCGATTTGGTCGGCTTGGTTGATGATCTCACTCCTGACAGAGCGGGGCAGAGCTTTCATGGGGCGCCCATACTGGGTGGCAGGGAACTGCTGCCTGAACTCAGGGCGCAAGGTGTGCAGGGGTGCGTATTCGGGTTCGGGAACTGTTCCGCACGACTGAAGCTGGGAGAAGTTGTTAAAACTGAGGGTTTTAACCTGATTACCTTGATCCATCCCGGAGCCGTCATCGCGCATTCAGCGACCATTGGTGCAGGTGTGGTAATTGGCCCTGGCGTTGTTGTGGACGCCGACTGTGTTATCGGAGATAACTGTATTCTGAATAATAACTGCTGCGTAAGCCATGGTAGTCGAATCGGGATGGGGGCGCATATCTGTCCTGGGGTGACCATAGGTGGCGACGTGGTTGTAGGCGATGGCAGCTGGGTAGGCATAGGGGCAACGGTCATGGAAAAGGTCTCCATAGGATCCGGTAGCTTTATCGGGGCAGGGTCTCTGGTAACGCGCTCCATCCCTGGTGGCGTCCTGGCGTACGGTTCTCCGGCACGGGTTGTCAGGAGAATTAATTCAACGTTCTGATGGAAATAGCTGATCTATGAAAAATAACATCCAGGATTTAGCGCTGTTTGGCGGCGCCCCATCATTTGCCACACAACTCCATGTCGGTCGCCCCAACATCGGTAACCGGGAAACGTTGCTGTTGAGATTCAATGATATTCTCGATCGAAACTGGCTGACCAATAACGGACCCTACGTTCAGGAATTTGAACGGAAAATCGCCGACTACCTTGGGGTCAGGCATTGTATCGCCCTCTGTAACGCCACGGTGGCGCTGGAAATTGCCACGAGGGCGCTTGGTCTGAAGGGGGAGGTCATTGTTCCTTCTTTCACCTTCATCGCCACTCCACATTCATTGCAATGGCAGGAAATAACTCCGGTTTTTTGCGATATTGATCCGGCCACCCATAACCTTGACCCGACTTGCGTTGAAAGGCTGATCACGCCACGCACGACGGGAATCATCGGCGTTCACCTCTGGGGGCGCCCCTGTCCCGTTGAAGCTCTGGCCGAAATCGCCCATAGGCATGACCTGAAGTTGATGTTCGATGCCGCTCACGCCTTCGGATGCTCACATGGGGGAAAGATGATCGGCAATTTCGGCAGCGCCGAAGTCTTCAGCTTTCATGCGACCAAGTTCTTCAACACCTTCGAGGGGGGAGCCATTGTCACCAATGATGACGATTTGGCCGCCAAGATCCGGTTGATGAAAAATTTCGGTTTCGCCGGGTACGATAAGGTGGTCTATATAGGCACGAACGGGAAAATGCCGGAAATTAACGCCGCCATGGGGTTGACCGGTTTGGAAAGCCTTGACGACTTCATTGAAATTAACAGGAGGAATTACCGGCAGTACTCAGCCGGTTTGTCAGGAATCCCGGGTATTACGCTGGCCGGTTTTGACGATCAGGAAAAGAGTAATTATCAGTACGTCGTCCTGGAAATAGACCCGGAAAAGTCAGGCCTGCATCGGGATAAGCTTATTGAAATTCTTCATGCTGAAAACATCATGGCGCGGAGGTATTTCTATCCGGGGTGCCATCGGATGGAACCGTATCGCTCCTATTTCCCCCATTCATACCTGCTCCTTCCCGAGACGGAGAGATTGTGCGGCAGGGTAATGGCGTTGCCGACGGGGCAAGCGGTGAGTAGCGCCGACATTGTCACCATATGCCAAATTATCGGATTGGCTATTGAGCGTAGCGTTGAGATCGCAACCCATGCAGGTATCGGGGTTCGATATGAAGCTTAGCGTGGCCATGATAACTTATAATCATGAGATGTATATATCCCAGGCATTGGAGAGCATTTTGGCGCAAAAGGTCGATTTCGACTATGAAATCGTAATCGGGGAGGATTGTTCCACCGATAGCACCAGAGCAATTGTTAAGGATTACCGGCAGAAATACCCTGATATCATAAGATTGCACCTTCCCGATACGAACAGTGGCATGATGTGCAATTTTATGAGAACTTTCAATAGTTGTTCCGGAGAGTATATAGCCTTGTTGGAGGGTGACGATTATTGGACCGACCCTTTTAAACTTCAAAAACAAGTTGATTTTCTCGATAAAAACCTCGATTTTACCGTCTGTCACCATAACGTTGTCGTTAAAAATGAAGATTATCCGGAGAGAAACAGGCGGCAAAACGGAGCAGAAACGCCGGAAATTTCCGGGTTGGATGATCTGTTGACAAAAGGAAATTTTCTCGCTACCGCCTCGGTTATAATCAGGGCCAATGCGATCGGCGAAATTCCCGATTGGTTTATAGGTTTACCCTTTGGTGATTATCCTTTATATCTTCTCGCGTCACAATTCGGGAAGATCCGTTATTTAACCGATATAATGGGAGTTTATCGAATTCATAAAGGTGGAGTACATGGCCATTTAACAAATTCACCGGATACACTCACAACTGCGTATGAGTTGCACTTTGAGTTTTGGCGGAAGATTGCTATTACGGGGTTGTTTGAGGCTGACAAGTTAACTTTTCCGATACTTGAGTCGCTTCAAAATGTTATCAATAATGCAGCTAAGGCGAAACTGACTAAAGTTTTTTTGAAATACAATTTTTTATTTTTACGGTATGCCGGAATTAAAGAATCTAAGAAAGTTACCCGTCAGATCATTCAATATTGCAAAGCTAACTGACTGCTTATTTATACTATTGAACAATTATAGCATAAATGTGATTAATTTAAAATCGGATGTATTCTTATATGATATTAGATTGTAAAGTGCTTTTTGTCGGACATGACGCGTCGCGAACGGGTGCACCTGTAATTTTGCTTAATCTGCTTATCTGGTTAAAAAAGCATTACTCCTTGGATTTTATCGTCTTGCTTCGCGATGGAGGACCGTTAAGGTGCGATTATGAACGAATAGCGTCAACGTATGTTTATAGCGATGTTGTTCCCGTAAGCATTCCTTCCTTTTTTTGGTCAAAAAAGAAGGGTGGAGATGTCAGTAAAGCACAGTATTACAGAGAGTTGCTGGAAAAAGAAAATATAAGTTTGGTTTACTCCAATACTGCGACCAATGGTGAACTCTATGAGTTATTCAAAGAGCTTAAATTGCCAGTCATTACGCATATTCATGAACTCGAATATGTGCTGCGTGTCTGCAGCAGTGCATTAAACCTCCGGCGTGTTAAAGTGATAACCGACCATTTTATCGTCGCCTCGCAGGCAGTAATGGCGAATTTGATGGAAAACCATGCAGTGCCTCCTGAAAAGATGACGCTTTGCCATGATTTTATCCATTGTGAAGATATTGCCAAAGACACATTCCCGCAAGATATTTTTTGCCGTGAACTGAACATCGCTGTTGATTCTTTTATCGTATGCGCCATCGGAACCATGGACTGGCGGAAGGGAGCCGATCTTTTGGCGTTATTAGCTAATTCAGTAGTTAATAAATCTCCGGATGTTCCCATTTATTTCATATGGGTTGGTGGTCCTCTCGAAGGTGATTTTTTTGACAGATTAATGTTTGATGTGATTAGGCTTGGCCTGCAGGACAGAATATTCTTTCCGGGGGAGAGTGGTAATCTCGGTAAATATTACGCCGCGTGTGATGTTTTCACTCTTCTTTCCAGAGAAGATCCTTTTCCTCTCGTCTGTCTTGAAGCCGCAGCCTTTGGTAAACCGATAGTGTGCTTTGCTGATTCCGGGGGGATGCCCGAATTTGTGGAAAAAGATGCTGGGTTTGTCGTCCCGTATCTGAATATTGAAGCCATGGCGGAACGTATCATTGAACTTCATGCAGACTGTACACTCCGACAATTTTTAGGGGCACAGGCCGCAGTGAAGGTTCGGCAACGACATGACATAGCTGAAAGTGGGAGAAAGATCATGGAAATCATGGGTAGTCTCGTGCCGTAAGGTGATTAGCGACAAAAAGCATACCAACTGCCTGTCATCCTGAGCAACGCGAAGGATCTGCTTTTCAAACAGAAGCAGATTCTTCGCTATCGCTCAGAATGACATCTTTTGAAATTGTCAAGATGATGTCCAGCGCTTAGAGACGCGTTGTCCGACGAGGGTATCCGTAGTAGTAAAGGGTTGCTCCGCCGATGACTGCAAAGCAAGCGGACCCTTATGGTTCCAGGCAGGACCCACGAGGAATTCAAGGCGCAATAGCCGTTTTCCTTGGTAAAGTAGCCAGCGATGGAACCGTATCGCTCATATTTCCCCCATTCATACCTGCTGCTCCCGAAAACGGAGAGATTGTCCGACAGGGTGATGGCGTTACCCACCGGGCAAGCGGTGAGCAGCGCCGATATTGTTACTATCCGCCAAATTATCGGATTGGCCATTGAGCGGATGTTGAGATAGCCACTCATGCAGGTATCGGGTCATAATGTGAAGCTGAGTGTCCTGATGGTGACCTATAATCACGAAAAATTCATATCCCAGGCGTTAGAGAGCATTCTGACGCAGAGGGTTGGTTTCGACTATGAAATCGTGATCGGGGAAGACTGCTCCACGGATAGCACCAGAGCCATTGTCATGGATTATCGGCAAAAATACCCTGATATCATAAAACTGCTACTCCCCGATAATAACAGGGGGATGATGTGTAATTTTATGAAAACTTTTGAAGCCTGTTCCGGAACGTATATTGCGATGCTTGAGGGGGACGATTTTTGGACCGACCCTTTCAAGCTGCAAAAGCAGGTAGATTATCTGGATTCGCATCCCGAATCAGTCGCTTGTTTTCATAATGCTCAAATTGAATATGAAAATGAGCCTGGAAAGCAGAATTTTTTTCATGCTACCCAAATGAAAGATTCGTACACGCTTCTGGATATTTTGAACGAATCCATTATCCCGACCTGCTCAACAGTGTTTCGTGCCGGTCTCTTTGGTATGTTTCCCGACTGGTATTCATCTATGCCCATGGGAGATTGGCCACTGCATGTGATGAACGCACAACACGGCGATTACGGGTATCTTGCCGAGGTAATGGCAACCTATAGAGTCCACGATGGTGGCGTATGGTCGTCGCAAAAACGTATCGACATCCTTTCCAAAACCATATTCGCACGGGATGTAATACGAAACTACCTCGGCTGCAGTTATAAGACTATAGTTAACATTAAAACAGCGGGACTCTACGACGAGAAGGTGTCCATCGAATATGGCGATCTAAATGTTGTAAAGCTTGCCGTGGCAGCTTTTTACTCGCTCTACAACTATCCCGATTACACCAGGTTTGTTTCGCACAGAAGGACTTTTTTAAACTGTGTCAGAAGGAAAGTCGGCCTGCGAACATTTTTAAGGGCTAAACTCCGCGCCGTCAAAATGATTCGGTAGCATGGTGAGTTATCTCATGACGGAGGGAACAATGGAATTTGGCGCCCTTGCTTTTACGGGTGAGCGATACGTCCCGGAGGTGGGTGGGACCATCGAGATGGAGCACCTTCATCGTTATCTGCTCGCCAAACAGGTGGTGGCCGGCAAGGAAGTTCTGGATATGGCCAGCGGGGAAGGGTACGGGAGCGCCATGCTTGCCCAGAGTGCGCGAAAAGTAACGGGAGTAGATATATCTCAAGAAGCGATATCGCATGCTCAGATGAAGTATCAGCGAAATAATCTTGAGTATCGTCTCGGTTCCTGCGCGGCGATCCCCTTGGCAGATGCTTCTGTTGATATTGTGGTCAGTTTCGAGACCATTGAGCATCACACCGAACATGAAGCCATGATGCGGGAAATTAAGAGAGTACTGCGACCGGGAGGTCTGCTTGTTATTTCCAGTCCCGAAAAACTGGAGTATTCGGATAAGCCCGGTTATAACAATGAGCACCACGTCAAAGAACTCTATCGCCAGGAGTTTGACGAGCTTTTGGGCCTGTATTTCAAAAACAGGAGTATGTATGGACAGCGGATTGTTTATGGCTCAGCAATACTCTGTGAGGACAGGAAAAGCCCGGTCGGAGGGTATGAACTCATTGACGATACGTTATCGGTCATTCCGGGGGTGCCGCACCCGGTTTATCTCATTGGCGTTGCGTCGGACGAGGATCTTCCCCTGTTGACCGGCGGAACGCTGGAGCAAAACCCCAACGACGCGTACCTCGTCCAGGGGTTGGTCGCACAGATTGCGGCTCTCAACAGGGCGATAGTAGAACGAGATGAAAGAATAATTGGGCTCCAGGCGTCCACTTCCTGGAAAGTTACTCGGCCGTTACGTTTTCTGGGAAGGATCATCCGTTAACCGAAATTTAAACGAAGTTATTTTTTCAGGTTTTTTTGTGATCAGTACTCTCCCGGATATTTCCATAATTATGCCTGCCAAGAACGGCAGTCCGCAGATTGGCAGAGTTTTAGAGGCTGTCTTTAACCAGAAGTGCGCTCTGAGCTATGAAGTAATTGTTGTCGACTCCGGCTCTGTTGACGATACTCTGGAAATAGTTCGGCGCTATCCTGTCCGTTTACACTGTATCTCGCCGGAGGAGTTCAGTCACTCCCGTACCCGCAATTACGGTGCGCGTCTTGCTACTGCCACCCGCTACCTTGTCTTTCTCAACCAGGATGCTCTTCCCACTGATGACCAGTGGCTTGCCAATCTGGTCAGGAGTATGGAATTATTCCCTGATCTCAAGGCGGTATGCGCCACGGAGTTGACGGACGACGGAAACTACTTTAATGTGTACGGCGTTGCATCGTATGTGTTTCAAACTTCGTGCACTCGTGGCGTGCATGTCATCGAACCGCACGTTTTGGAGAGATGTCAACTTCTCACCAAGCCGGAGCAGCGGGCGCTCTTTCCGTTCACGACCGTTTGCGCCATCTTTGATCGACTTCATTTTCAGGAACGCCCTTTCAATGAAGACGTATCGTGGGGCGAAGATCTGCATTGGGCCGTGAAGAATTCAGCGGACGGTTATGCTTCCGGTTGTAGCTCCCTGGCCCGTGTCTATCACTACCATGAGTATACGGAAGAGGAAGAAGGGATCAAGTTTTTCCATTTAAAGCGCCTCTATGGTGAGTTATTCGAGTGGTCGCTGGCGGGGAGCGAAGACGGTGACCCAGCCACAGAAAAAGAAGATGGGAGTGCTCCGTTTTTCTTGAGAGTGGCTATTTTCCTGACAGTCAAAGCCTTATCACTGCTTGGTCGCGTGCATTCCTTTCTCCTGAGCTGTGCTGATGACTGGGTGCGTTCTTAGTACACCGTCCTGTTTGACATTTCGCAGTTTGTGCCGTAATTTTGAGGCGGTCGACCGTCTTATTGCGGACGGATACTCGGTACGTGTTTTAGACAAGTACCCTGAACGATACCGGGTACCCTTGCTTTATGGGCAGTTCTGACAAACATGAATATTAAAATATCGGATGGTACTGAGGGTCGCAATAACATTAATAAGGTGTGAGGCAGGCGGAGAATGGCCGAACGAGCTGTCTGTACGGTGATTACAAAGAGTTTTCTGTCTCATGCGAGAATGCTTGCACACTCCATTGCGCAGCATAATCCAGGGCTAAAATTATACGTACTTCTGGCGGATCACGTCGACGGTTACTTCGATCCGGAAACTGAAGATTTTGAACTGATAACCCTTGATTGCCTTGCAGATCAAGAACTAGTCCAAAAGATGTGTTTTTACTATACACCTTTTGAGCTCTGCTGCGCATTGAGAGGACTTCTTCATAAATACATGTACGATGAAATAAAAGCTGAACGATGGATATTTTTGGATTCCGACATCATGGTATTCGGCTCACTGGACAGACTGTATAAACAGCTTGAATGTTGTTCTCTGGTTCTTTCACCGCACATCAGAGTTCCTGTTGAAATTGACTTCTGCTATCATGAAATAAATATACTTTCTTCCGGATTATACAATGGCGGTTTTCTTGCTTTACATCGGGATGATAACGCCCGGAAATTTATAGAGTGGTTTGCCGGCAGGTTGTATCGTTATGGCTTCAATGATTTGCATTCCGGGTCGACAAGAGGGCTTTTTGTTGACCAGAAATGGCTTGATCTGGTTCCTTTGTATTTTAACGGTGTGGGATATTTGACTGAACCAGGGGCTAATCTGGCTCATTGGAACCTTTATGAACACAACCTCTGCGTCGATCAGGGGGGGAATATTTCTGTTGATGGCGAGCCGCTTCTTTTCGTGCATTTCAGTGGATTGGATTTGAATCAAACCGGTAACGTCTCGATCCATTCCAAAATGTACGACGGGCTGGAGTTGCCCGTCTGGAAAATGGTAGCGGACGCCTACCGCGATAGCCTTATCATGTTCGACCATGGGAATGTCGTATCATACCCGTATGCTTTTTTGACGTTCCAATCGGGCGAGGTGATAGAGGCGGCGTCGCGCAGGGGATATTATGACGGGACGACCTCGGTTGATTTACTGTGGGATTCACCGTTCCTCAAGTCAAACGCGTTTTTCTGTGAAAAAATCAATGATGTGTCGGAGTATCCTGAAAAAGTCGGCCTATTGAGTCGATCCAAGAGGATAGCGTATAATGGTTTGGCCGAAATCGCTCGCCGCGCTCGTGGTGCGTTTTCGGAAGATAGCCGGTAACGCTGGCAGAGATTCGCGTTTGCACCTGAAGTTTGAGAATAATAGACGTAGTTACGGAGTGAAACCGTGCGAGTGGCGATCTGGCATAACCTTCCTTCCGGCGGTGGTAATCGGGCGCTTCACGATCAGGTCCGAGGATTGGTCGCCCGTGGGCACCACGTGGAGATCTGGTGCCCACCGACTGCCAACCGCTCATTCCTCCCCCTTGGTGATATCGTCACGGAACATGTCGTCCCGCTGGACGAGCACCGGCGTCCCGCCAAAGGTCGAGTCGATCATTGGCTGAAACCGTATCGGGAGACGATTGCTTCCTACGAGGCCATGGACCTTCACTGTCAGGCGTGCGCCGCGGAAATTAATGCCGGCGGATTCGACCTGCTACTGGCCCATCCCTGTGTATTCTTTCGGGCAAGTCCCATTGGTCGGCATGTTAAGCTCCCCAAAGTGCTTTTCCTGCAAGAGCCCAAACGGGAGTTGTACGAGGCTGCACCGCGACTTCCCTGGGTTGCTCTGCCCGCTCCAACCGGTCGTCCATCGGTAAGTTATGGGAAATGGTTTCTTCACGACTTGATTCATGTCCAGTCACTGAGGGTTCAGGTGCGTGAAGAGTTAGCCAACGCCAGCGCGCGACGGTGAAGTTAGGTGATTCGCGGTAAAGACGATACCGCTTCAATGTATTTGTCACGTTTTATTGTAGGGATACCCCTTGCGGGTATCCTGTTCTTGAATCGGCACCCAAGGGCGCCCGCAAGGGGCGCCCCTACAAAACAACGTTCAGAACGATGGTATGTTTTTTGCGGCAAATCACCTTACTGCTGATGAGCCGTGAGAAGGCGGTCGAGCTCGGGCGGAGCGCCCGACTGCAGGTGGAATCCCTCTGGAGCCTTGAGGCGTCCATTGATCGCCTCGAATCGCGACTTCAGATGTTTCTGGAGTCAAGGCGCGTTCCTAATTAGCGCAATGTCGTCTCGCCACTATTCACCCGTGGTTTTACTGCTAATGTTGTTGACAGATTATCGCCAGCGTAACATGATGTTTACAATAGCAACGCGCAATTATGGCTTTTTACGGCAATTCAGCGCCCTGTTTACATCAAATATTAGGTGCGTACTCAGTGGGATAATTCTTACGGTGGAAGGATTATAATGGAATTAGCAGAACTTAAAAAAAAGATCATTTCTCTACTGGGGCCACTTGACCCAGAGAAAATCATTCTGTTCGGAAGCTACGCTTGGGGGGAGCCTACCGATGAGAGTGATATTGATTTGTATATTGTTACCAAGGATTCAATTTTGCCTCGTAGTTACCAGGAAAGAAGTGAAATCAACCTGCGATATGCTCGTGCAATCTCGGATTTGGTCGGGTTGGTTCCTGTTGATCTGATAGTTCATACTCGTCCAATGCATGAAAGATTTATTGAAGTTGATAGTATGTTCAGTAGAAAAATCCTTCAGTCCGGGGTATCTCTCGTATGAGATACGCAACTGCGTAATGGTTGAAAGCAGGGGAGCTTGATCTGAGAACAATGGAAAACTCCTTTGCTTTTTCTGTTGAATTATACGAACGAACACAAACGTTGCCGGCCTCGTCAGTGTGATTTGTGGAGGCACACAGAAACTTTAAGCTGGATAAGGCGCTGATATCCTACGCGGCTTGAATATATGGGTTCATCTCAGACAAATCTCTGGGCAATTATCGATTGGTTGCTGGGGGTGGCGAAAATGGCGGACTAAACCCTGAAAATGAATATGGTAACGCTCCGCGCCTCTTGCGAGTGGCTATTTTTCTGACAATTAAAGCCGAATCTATCCTTGGTCGCGTGCATTCCTTGCTCCTGAGGTGTTCTGTACGGCGGGCAAGTTCGTAGTTGGGGGGGGGGACTCGTGATGAATGTAAAGCAAAATATCCTGGTCATGGGCGGTAACGGATTTATCGGATCACACCTAGTCGACCGTCTCGTTGCGGATGGACACTCGGTGCGCGTTTTCGACAAGTACCCTGAACGATACCGAGCACCCTTGACGGAAGTAGAGTATCATTACGGTGATTTCGGTAACCGGGGCCTCCTGGGTGAGGCTCTGCGGAATATCGACACCGTTTATCATCTTATCAGCACTTCTCTTCCGAAAACGTCCAACGACGATCCGGCATTTGATGTGCAGTCAAACGTCATAGAGACCATTTTTCTGCTGGAACAGTGCCTGGCGCAAAAAATTTCAAAATTTGTCTTTGTCTCTTCCGGAGGGACCATTTACGGCAGACCGGAACGACTACCCATAGCCGAAGACGCTCCCACAAACCCGGAATGTTCCTACGGGATTACCAAGCTGACCATCGAAAAATATCTGGCTCTTTACCACCATCTGCACGGACTTGATTACCTCATTGTGCGACCGTCGAACCCTTATGGTTCCCGGCAGGACCCCCGGGGAATTCAAGGCGCCATAGCCGTTTTTTTGGGCAAAGTTGCGGGCGGTGAACCGATTGTTGTCTGGGGCGACGGCGAGGTGGGGCGTGATTATATCTATATTGATGATCTGGTGGAAGGAATAGTTCGTGCAGTCGGAACTCCCTCCCAAAGCCGGATCTTCAATCTGGGGAGCGGCGTCTGCGTGTCTTTAACACAACTAATCGAAATCATTGGCGATGCTATCGGTTCGATCGTCGCGGTGCACCATGCTCCCGGCAGGGGATTCGATGTGCCGCAGATACGGTTGGATATCACCCGCGCCCGTAGGGAACTTGGCTGGAATCCGGAAACGAGCCTGAGAGACGGTGTTTTGTCGATGTATGACTTTATCAGGTCGGCAGTGAAAAGCAGCTGATTCCTCGGATGTATTCGATAGTACGGAGAATAGCTGTTTCAATAACGTCGTGCGCAAAAATTACGGGTTGCTTGAAAGCTGTATGAATAAATGATTATAAATGTGGAGCTTATGTGCAAAAAATAGATAAAATAGTTATAGTCTGTCATAAAGGGATACTCTGGCTGACCCAAATTTGTATAGCCAGTATCAGATATTGGTATCCTGATCGTGATATTTATATCGTTAAAGACCTATACGGTGGTAATTTTGATACATCCGAACTGGAAAGATATTGGAATGTAAAAGAACTTGTGATTGAAGACAAGAAATACGGATCATCTCTTTCCAAGCTTGGTTTGTATGTATTGAAAGAAAAACAAAAAATTTTAGCTCTTGATGCAGATATACTCTTTGTAGGCGAGGTGATGGACGTTTTGGATTCATCCGAATCTGAATTCGTGGTGAACGCTGATGACTATGAATCACCTGGCTCTGACTGGTTTTCAGAAATGTATTACAATTATGATAAACTTAAGCATGTAGATCCCGATTTCATTTTTCCAAAGTATGCTTTTAATGGTGGTCAAATAGTTTTAACATCTGGTCTCCTGTCAAAATCAGATTTTGAACCATTTGTTGAATGGAACGGGATACCCTGTATGGCTAAAAAGTATGGAGATATGTTTTTTTTTGAACAAGGTTTGTTGAATTATCTTCTTCCTAAGTATGAGTCCATAGGGAGATTTTCGATGAGTAGATTGAAATTCA
The DNA here is from genome assembly GCA_903902345.1 of uncultured Geobacteraceae bacterium. Taxonomy (GTDB): domain Bacteria; phylum Desulfobacterota; class Desulfuromonadia; order Geobacterales; family CAIOGM01; genus CAIOGM01. Next base: position 30,625 of record CAIUUR010000043.1, read on the forward strand.
TGTTGTGGTCTAACCACGATGAGACTAAGGAAATTGATTTGCGTGGTATAAAAAACAAAAAAAGTATTCCTTATATGATCCACTGGGCAGGGACAGTCAGGCCGAATATCTCTGAAATGACACGGAGTGATATCGTATCGTTTTATCAGAAATTTTACTATAGCAGGATTCCGTTTGGGGGCGTTAGGAGGGTCGCATTTAATGTATGGCGTGAATTACGTTATGGCAGAGCAACGCGCTCCCTTAAGCGTTGCTTTCCACAAGGTGTCTTGAAATTATTGAAAAAAATTGGATGTTGATGCCTCATTATAAATGTTGCTATCCTGTGTAACGTCCCACCACGATAATGGCGGACGCTGAGAGGGCTTGGTGGAAACTACTCGCCGCGCTCGTGGTGCGTTTGCGGAAAATAGTCGATAAGGATCGTTGGGATTTGTGTTTACTGATTAGTTTTGAGTATAATTCAGGCGTAGTTATGGAGCGGGTATCCTGTTCTTGAATCGGCAGCCAAGGGCGCCCGCAAGGGGCGCCCCTACAAAACAACGTTCAGAACGATGGTATGTTTTTTGCGGCAAATCACCTTACTGCTGATGAACCGTGAAAAGTCGGTTGAACTCGGGCGGAGCGCCCGACGGCAGGTGGAATCCCTCTGGTGCCTCGAGGCGTCCATCGATCGCCTTGAATCGCGGCTTCATAAGTTTTTCGAGTTAAGGATTGGCTGTAACAAATTAACTTAATGAGGATGACTATGCCCCTGGATACCCACTCGAAATCGATCTGCACGATCATAGCCAAGAATTACCTGGCGTTTGCCCGCACGCTCTGTAATTCGTTTTTACGGCAGCATCCCGATGGCGTCTGTTATGTGCTCATTATCGACGATATTGAAGGCTATCTGGATCGGGATAAAGAAAAGTTTGAAATTGTCACAATCGGTGACTTGGGCATATCGCGGCTGACGGAGTTCTGTTTTAAATATGACATCACCGAACTGGCGACTGCAGCTAAGCCGTATCTCTTACAGTATCTTTTTGCTCAAAAGGGGATGAACGAGTTACTCTACCTTGACCCCGACATCCTGGTGACCGCTCCTCTTGACGAGCTCTTCGGTGAACTGCAGCGAAACGATATCATCCTGACCCCCCATCTGGATAAAGATTATCCCGATGATGGATGGTTCCCCATAGACGCGAATATCATGATCAGCGGCATATTCAATCTCGGTTTTATCGGAGTGAGACGATGTGATAACGTAGGTGGCTTTTTGACGTGGTGGCAGGATAAGCTCTACAGTAAATGTGTCATCGCTCCCTCCGCCGGGTACTTCGTTGATCAGAAGTTCATCGATCTTGCCATAACATTATTTCCTGGCATGGGAATCATCAAGGATACCGGTTATAATGCCGCTTACTGGAATATTCACAGCAGGGAGATAACGAAGTTCGGGGAAGAATGGCGCTGCAACGGGAGGAGATTGTATTTTTTTCATTTCAGTAACTATAAGCCGGAAAGGGCCGGGGAGATATCGGGGCATCAAAACCGTTTCACTTTTGACGATATGCCTCAACTCCGCATCCTGTTTGATGAATACTACCGTATGCTCATGGATAACGGATATTCCGAGACCTTCGTCTGGCAGTACAGCTATAATTTTTATACCAATGGCAACGCG
>CAIUUR010000044.1 GCA_903902345.1 uncultured Geobacteraceae bacterium
GGGCAGGGGCCTATTCCTGCCTGGACAAACCATTCGACTTGCAGGAACTGGAGAATCTGCTTCAGCGCGCCTTGGAGCAGACTCCCGTATCCTCCCCGAAATCAGCAGGAAAACCGACGGTGAAGAACCGGAAGCTCATGGACAACATCATCGGTGAAAGCCCGAAGATGCGGTCGCTTCTGGAACTGGTGGAGAAGGTCGCGGACTCCGACTCCACGGCGCTGATCCTCGGCGAGTCGGGAACGGGGAAGGAGCTCATCGCCCAGGCCATTCACAAACTGAGCAACCGAAAAAACAACAACTTCGTTCCCGTCAACTGCGGAGCGATCCCCGAGGATCTTCTGGAGAGCGAACTCTTCGGCCATGTGAAGGGCTCTTTCACCGGAGCCATCGCCAACCGGGTCGGCCGCTTCGCCATGGCCGACAAGGGAACCCTCTTCCTGGACGAGATCGGCGACATGCCCACCTCCCTGCAGGTGAAGCTCCTCCGAGTCCTCCAGAGCCGGGAGATCGAGCCGGTGGGGGGAAGCTGCAGCCGTAAGGTGGACACCCGGATCATCGCCGCCACGCACCAGAATCTGGAGGAACTGGTGGAATCCAAGCTCTTCCGGGAGGATCTCTTCTATCGACTCTCCGTCATCCCCATCGTGGTGCCGCCGCTGCGGGAGCGCAAGGAAGATATTCCGCTGTTGGTGGAGAGTTTTCTGAAGCGGATGAATCAGGAAAAGCATCGCTCTATTTCAGGGATTGCACCGGATGCGCTGCAGGCGTTATGCGATTATCAGTGGCCGGGGAATATTCGGGAGCTGGAGAATCTCATGGAGCGGCTGGTCATCATCAAGGGGAGCGGAACCATCACCCTCAGCGACCTGCCGGAAAAATTCGTCTGCAATCGTCAACCGGCTGCCCGCCCCCCCGTCAAGGCGGTCGCCCTTCCCACCGCCGGCATCAACTTCAATGATGTCATCGAGGAATTCGAAAACAGCCTAATCATGGATGCTCTGGAGAAGACCCAGGGGAACAAGAAGGAGGCTGCCGAGCTGCTGAACCTGAAGCGGACAACCCTCATCGAAAAGCTGAAGAAGAAAAACCTGGCGTCCCCGGGACTCCATTTTACGGCATAGCGTGGCACAGGGTTTCGTGGAGAGGAAAGGTAAAACCACGCTATCCTTTTATCCTAAAAACGGCTGTCACTCACGCGGAGACGCGGAGAACGCGGAGAAATTCAAGATGTTTCTCACCGCACCACCGCCAACAGATATCCCTTCCCTTTCAACTCCTGAATGACCTTTTCGATGTGGTCGGCCCCCCTCGTCTCCAGCTCCAGCAGTACCTCGCTCCGGCCCAGCGGCAACGTGATGGAGCGACGGTCGTGGGTGATGTGGAAGATATTGGAGCGGGTGGCGGCGATATCCGTGGCCAGCTTGGCCAGGGAACCGGGGACATCCTCCAGTTCAATGCGAAGCTTCAGGTAGCGCCCGGCAGCCAGAAGCCCCCGCTCCACCACGGTGGCGATGGTCTTCACGTCGGTATTCCCGCCGGAGAGGAGACAGACCGTCTTGCCGCTTATCCCCGGCAAGCGTCCGTTGAGGAGCGCCGCCAGGGTGACGGCGCCGGCCCCCTCCACCAGGAGTTTGGTCCGCTCCAGGAGCGCCACGATGGCCAGGGCGATCTCCCCCTCCTCCACCAGCACGCTGTCGTCCACCAGTTTCCGGATGATGGGAAACGTATTCATCCCCGGCTTCTTCACCGCAATGCCATCGGCCAGAGTGGCCGTTACCGGTGACTCCGTGATCGCCCCCTTTTTCAGGGAGTAGTGGAGCGACGGCGCCGCCACTGATTCCACCGCGATGATCCGGACGTGGGGATGCGTCTCCTTCACCGCCGAAGCAACCCCAGCGATGAGTCCCCCTCCCCCCACGGGAACGAGGATGTTGGCCACATCCGGCAACTCTTCCAGGATCTCCAGGCCGATGGTCCCCTGCCCTGCCATGACCAGCGGATCGTCGAAAGGGTGGACGAAGAGCATCCCCCTCTCCCCTTCCGCGGCGCGGGCCGCCAGATATGCCTCATCGAAGTTTTTCCCGGTGAGTATCACCTCAGCCCCCAGATCGCGGGTCTCGAAAACCTTCAGGAGCGGTGTCTGTTCCGGCATATAGATAACCGCCGGGACGCTGAGAAGGTCGGCGGCATAGGCTACACCCTGGGCGTGATTACCGGCGGAGGCGGTGATGACCCCCCGCGTCAGCGCTTCCCGGGGCTGGCTCGTCATGAAGTTCATCGCCCCCCGGATCTTGAAGGCGCCGGTCCGCTGGAGGTTCTCGCACTTGAAGAGAAGCGGAAAACCGAGTCGGGCGCTAAAATGATGGGAATGAATCAGCTCGGTGCGGCGGACCCGCTTTTTAAGCCGTTCGGCCGCTTCGAGGATCAGTTCATAGGATAGCATCGGTACTCCGGCAGTTCATTCACAATAATGCACAGGATGTATTTTGTTCAATGATGATCATGATTGCAACCGCCGGGACCGTGGTCATGCGCCGTTGTTCGCGGTCGATGCCGGAGGGGTTTGATGACCGGCGCCTCCTGGCAGAGGGTGCAATCTACCTGGAGAGTCGTGTGGGAGATGTGGTATCCGGTCAGGAGGCGCTCCTCGACAGCACGGAGAACCTCCCCCTGCCGCCCCCGGAATTCCGGGGCAATATCAAGGTGGGCCGAGAGCGCCTGAATATGGGAACAGATGGTCCAGATGTTCAGGTGGTGAACGTCACTTACCCCCTGGACATCACGGATCGATTCCACCACCGCCGCGGTGCTCATCCCCCGAGGGACCCCTTCCAGGAGGATATGCACGGAACTCAGAAGGATTCCCCAGGCCCCCCGAAAGATGACCACTCCGATCCCCACGGAGATGACCGCGTCCAGGAGATACCAGTTCGTGTAGTAGATGACGACACCGCCAACGATGACCCCCACCGAGGCGGCGGCGTCACCCATGACATGAAGGAAAGCGCTCCGGACGTTCAGATCATCATGGGAATGCCGGTGCAGGGCTGAGGCCGCCAGGAGATTGGAGACGAGCCCCACGGCGGCGATAATGAACAGGGGAAGACTCTTCACCGGCTCCGGGGCGGCCAGGCGACCGGCAGCCTCGTACAAAATCACCACCGCCATGATAAAGACCGTGGCGCCGTTGACGAAGGAGGCAAAAACCTCGGTCCGATGCCAACCGAAAGTTCGGGTGTCCGATACGGGGTGTGAGGCGAGGCGAATCGCTACCAGGGAGAGGATGAGGGCGAAGAGATCCAGAAAGACATGGGCGGCGTCCGAAAGGAGCGCCAGCGAGTTGGTCCAGATCCCGCCGGCGATCTCGGCCAGCAGGGTCAGGGCGGTGAGCAGGATGGCCCAGGCAAGGCGCCCCGCAATACTTCCGTCAAAACGTAGCTCTTCCTCCGTCGCCCCCTTTGACATGATCCACTAGAACCCGATTCCGACCTTCAGTGTGTAGGCCGTCTTCGCTTCGCGCTCGACCTCCGCGGTAACGCGCAACAGCGGAAACGGGATGATCTGCAGACCGCCGAAATAACGCATCTGCCAGAATGCTTCAGTGGATCCGTTCAGCTTGCTGCTGATCCACTGGGGACCAAGCCCCGCATAAGGGGTAAGGAAGAGGATCTTCTTGCTGACGGTAGCGTCGGCGCCCCAGGTGGAGAGGCTTAACGGCTCCAGCCCCCCCAGACGGCTATAGGTTCCCCGGAGCCCCAGGGCCGGCAGCAGCACACCATCACTGAGAATCTCCTTCCCCACTTCCAGCCCATACTCCTTGGCCAGCGTATTGGGTGACCAGCCCAACATCCCCCCCACGGTGACTCCCCAGGGGAGCCCGACCCGAGCCCGCGCCCGGGTCATGTAGAGCAAGGCGTAGGAACTGTTGTCTATTTGGTAGGAGCTGCTGATATCGATGGCAGTGGCCTCGACCCCCACATCGAATCCGCTGACTCCCAGGGCCGAAGCTGGGGCCACGTTCCGGTAGGCCACCGCTCCCCCCAGCTCCTGGCTCGCTTTCTTAAATTCGCCGGGAGGAATAACGATGGTCGCGGCGCAGAGGGGGGTTACCCAGAGGGCCAAAGTCAGTATCAGCGGCAGAGTACGTCTCAGCATGGTGTTCTCCTTGAAAATGTCGTTCATTGAGTGTACCAGAGCAGTCACAGGCGGTCAACGCGAAAGGCCTTATGATTCTTGCATTTTTATAATGGCTTGTGTAGAGTAGCGCCGTACTTTCCCCAGGAGGATTTAGCCATGGAACAGACCCATCACCGCTTGCTGATTATCGGCTCCGGCCCTGCCGGTTACACCGCCGCCGTCTATGCCGCTCGGGCCAACCTGAAACCTGCGCTCATTACCGGTCTCCAGCCCGGGGGGCAACTGATGACCACCACCGAGGTGGACAACTGGCCCGGCGACTCCACCGGAGTCCAGGGGCCCGATCTGATGGAGCGGATGCGGCTGCATGCGGAGCGCTTCGACACCATCTTCATCTCCGACCAGATCAACAAGGCCGACCTCTCGGCCCGCCCCTTCCGACTGGAAGGGGATGCGGGGATATACACCTGCGACGCCCTCATCATCGCCACCGGAGCCTCCGCACGATACCTGGGGCTCCCTTCGGAAAAAGCATTCCTGGGAAAAGGGGTCTCGGGATGCGCCACCTGTGACGGCTTCTTCTATCGGGGGAAACCGGTGGCCGTCGTGGGAGGAGGAAGCACTGCCGTGGAAGAGGCGCTCTACCTGGCCAACATCGCCAGCCACGTCACCGTGATCCACCGCCGGGAGAGTTTCCGGGCCGAAAAGATCCTCTCCGACCGGCTTATCGCCAAGACCAGGGGGGGGAATGTCACCATCGAGTGGCATCATACCCTGGACGAGGTCCTGGGTGACGTTTCCGGCGTCACCGGAGTCAGGCTCAAGCACTCCAGCGGCTCCATCAAGGATGTTCCGGTGCACGGAGTCTTTATCGCCGTAGGGCACTCCCCCAATACCCAGATCTTTGAGGGTCAGCTGGAGATGGACGACGGCTACATTCGAACCCAGCGGGGCTTTGAGGGAAACGCCACGGCCACCAGCATCCCGGGGGTCTTCGCCGCCGGAGATGTTCAGGACTACATGTATCGCCAGGCTATTACCTCCGCCGGCTCCGGCTGCATGGCCGCGGTGGACGCGGAAAGATATCTGGATTGCCTGAACGGGCAGAGTAAATGATAGAGGATCACCGAGGTTCTTATGCTCGCTACTCTCTTCAGCAGCTCGCTCCTCGGTATTGAGGCTATCACCGTGGCGGTGGAGGTGGATATCGCGCCGGGGCTCCCCCAATTCGCCACCGTCGGACTCCCCGACGGGGCGGTGAAGGAGAGCAAGGACCGGGTCAAGGCTGGGCTTAAAAATGCCGGTTTCGACTTTCCGGCCCGGCGGATCACCGTCAACCTAGCCCCGGCCGACCTGAAGAAGGAGGGGGCGGCCTTCGACCTCCCCATATCCGTGGGAATTCTGGCCGCCACCGGGGTCATCACCGGGGTGAAGCAGAAAGAGTACCTCATCATCGGCGAGGTATCCCTGGACGGGAGCATCAAACCGGTGCGCGGAGCGCTTCCCGTGGCGGTGACGGCCCGGCGTGAAGGATTTGCCGGGGTGATCCTGCCCAGGGAGAACGCCCAGGAAGCAGCGGTGGTGGAGGGAATCGACATCATCGGCGTCAGCGAACTTGCTCAGGTGGTGGGGTTCCTCAACTCCCAACTGCAGATTCCCCCCTTCCGGGTGGATGTACGGGAACTCTTCCGACAGCATGGTGAGAGCGGCGACGATTTTTCCGAGGTCAAAGGGCAGGAGCACGCCAAGCGTGCGCTGGAGGTCGCGGCGGCAGGAGGCCATAATCTCCTCATGATCGGACCGCCAGGCTCGGGGAAGACCATGCTGGCTCGCCGGGTACCCACCATCCTCCCCCGGATGACCTTCGAGGAAGCCATCGAGACCACCAAGATCTACAGCGTCATGGGACTCCTGGAGCGGGAAATTCCCCTCATCGCCAACCGCCCCTTTCGGAGCCCTCACCATACCATCTCCGATATCGGCCTCATCGGCGGCGGCAATACCCCCCGCCCCGGCGAGGTGAGTCTCTCCCACAACGGTGTCCTCTTCCTGGATGAGCTTCCCGAATTCAAGAAACATGTCCTGGAAGTCCTCCGCCAGCCGCTGGAAGACGGCCGGGTCAGCATCTCCCGGGCGCTCTCCTCCATGACCTATCCCTCCCGCTTCATGCTCGTCGCCGCCATGAACCCCTGCCCCTGCGGCTACCTGGGAGACCTGGCCCACCAATGTTCCTGCACCCCGGTGGCGCTCCAGCGGTACCGCTCCCGGATCTCCGGGCCACTGCTGGACCGGATCGACCTCCACGTGGAGGTCCCGGCGGTCCGGTACCGCGACCTGGCCGACCGGAGCGAGGCAGAGAGTTCAGCGACCATTGCCAGCCGGGTGGAGCGCTCCCGCGACATCCAGACCGATCGCTTCGAAGGAACCAAGATTCACTGCAACGCCCAGATGAATGCCCGCCACCTTCGCAAGCATTGCGAACTGGACGCCACGGGGAACAGGATGCTGGAGCTGGTCACCGACCGGTTGGGGCTCTCCGCCCGCTCCTTCACCCGGATCCTCAAGGTGGCCCGGACGGTTGCCGACTTGGAGGGAAGCGAGAGCATCCGGGAGCAGCACCTCTCCGAGGCGATCCAGTACCGGAGTCTGGATCGGAAGAGCTGCTAGGACATTGTCCAGCTTTAAGCCTCGGGGTTCGTACCTTGTTCCCAAGCTCCGGCGTGGGAACGAGAAAAAAACCTTTCAACAGGATTCAGCCGCATGCCGCTCACGAGTAGACGTCCGGAAGCAATCCATAAAGTTGCAGCCATCCAATATCGCGCCGTCCAAGGCGATAAACCGTGGAATATCGTCGCTCTTACCGGATTAATCACTGAGGCTGCCGCGGATGGCGCCAGGATCATCGTTCTTCCGGAGATGTGTACCACGGGCTTTACTCTTGAAGGTGTGGGGGAAGCGAGGCTCCACGCGGAGCCTATCCCGGGACCGTCAACACGTTCATTCTCTCAGCTTGCCGCACAGCACGGGATATATCTGGTTCTCGGATTGGCCGAGCATGATCCCGCCACCGATAAATTTTACAACACCCAAATAGTGCTCGACCCCAGCGGCCAACTCATCGGTAAATATCGGAAGATCAATCTGTTCGGTCCGGATCTGAATTGGTCGGAAAGGGGAAATTTAGGCTATCAAGCCGTGGATGTTGAAGGGTGCAGAATCGGATTGGGAATTTGCTGTGACATTAACTACCCGGGATTTGTAGATTTTTTCACAGAGACCGCTGTCCGGATAGTTACCTTTTCCACTAATTGGGTAAGTGATGAGTTACCCTTTCCTTATTGGTCGGAAATGGTGGCAGACGGCGGCTTTTACTTTGTAGCCGCAAACAACTGGGGCAAGGAGGGAACTATCTGCTTTTCCGGAGGGAGCGTCATCCTCTCTTCCGATGGATCAGTCCTTGCGCAGTCGGCCCCCTCCGCCGATACAATCCTGTATGCGGACATCAATTTTAATCATTAAATTCAGTATGGTTCCAACAGTACAATCTACCCGCCCATCTAAAAACAGGCCGAACCGGGTGAAAGCCTGAGTATACCCTCCCCGGAATTCCCCTCCAGACACAATCATTTTGTTTGCAACGAGGCGTTACTTCCTCAGACTCCCCGGCGGATAGCCGAACTTCTTCCGAAAGGCGTTGCTGAAATGGTTCACGTGTGAATAGCCGAGATTCACGGCAATCAGCTTCATCGGCGCGTCGCTGGCCATCAGCGCGTCATGAGCCTGGACCAGCCGCTGATCGCTCACATACGTGTAGATTGAGCAGCCGAACAGCTCTTTAAACCCCTGGTTCAGCGCTTTCCCTGATCTCCCATACTTGCGGGACAGCTCGGTCAAGGTCGGCGATCTCCCCGCCAACGTCGTCAGCTCTTCGTGCAGCGTCCAAAATGTCTCCCGGTCGATTGCCTTCGGCTCCGGTTGCGCCGTGACGCTGTCCAGCCAGCCGGCCAGTTCGCAGATGAACTCCAGAATTTTGGCCTGAGCGTAGAGGATGCCGATCTCCCCGCTAAGGTGATCAGGCATACAGGAGTGCAGAATCGAGGTAATGCGTCGCGGAATCTTCGCTACACGGGCGGACGGAATACGTTGAATCTGCAACGCCTCCAGGATGCGGAGGGCAACGGTTTCTCCAACCAGAGTGCAGAGAACGGATTTGCGGAAGATAACTGACACCCAATGTATATGCTCTCTCAGATCCAGGGCCAGACCGGCGCCGGCGGCAGTTTCCAGAAGATGATTGAACAGAGTCCCTGCTGAAAGACCGAAGCTTTGGCTCGCACCGATGGCATCGTTAGAGAGCGCTCGTCCGGTCTTCAGTGAGAAGATGGTCAGAGTCGGTTCCGAAAACACAAGGTCAAGCTTACTGTAGGGGAGAAGTTTGTCGGCAACAGTGGGCGCAAACCGGTGTGAGCCGCTATAGACAGCGACCCGTATCGGCAACTGGACCGAACGGCAGGTGGAGACGCCGATCTCGGGAGGCATCGGTATTTCAAGCGGTCGGCAGAGCTTCGTGGCTCCAAAGGTGGTAACGCCCGTCTCCGGCGTTCTCAGCCATTGCCTTTCATTCTTGATAATCGATGATTTCATGAGAGACACTCTGCCATGTGTTGGTGTGATTATCTTTCCCGATTGTTTACTAATCTGCGGCTCTCTACGTTCCTCCCCTTGAAGGTGAGGGAGATGCGTTCCATGAACCCGGCGCACATCCCGCCACTGCTGGAAAACATAGTTGTCAGCCGAAATTCAGCATTGTTTTCCCATTCTCTTTCGAGCATATCCCACCACCCCCAGGCTGAGGCAAAGAAGGGCGTAGGTGGAGGGCTCGGGGACCGCAGCCGGGATAATATAGAGTTTCATCATCATCGCCGTAGAGGATTGAGGGGGATGATGCCGAATACATTCAGAAAATATCGTCAAAATGAGACCGGCGGCAACGACAATTATGTATTTGAATAAAAATATAAATAATTATAAATAGTTGCGTGGTGTTGAGTAGTTTTTGGGGGGGATAAAACGGGGAGTCATGGTGGTCTAAATGACTAGTAAGGCTAAGGCAAAAGATCGTGAAAGGTGAATGGTGAATGGTGAAAAAACTGTGAAAGGTGAAAGGTGAATGGTGAATAGAACCTTGAACCTTGAACCTTGAACATAGAACGTAGAACATATAACATAGAACGGGTTTAGACGTGAAAGGCGGTCAGCTCATCTCCATTCCATGCTTCTCCAGTTTCCGCTTGAACCGCTTGTAATCGATCCCCAGGAGTTCGGCTGCCTGCATCTTGCGCCCGCCGGTACGGTTGAGCGCTTCGCACATGAGCCACTGCTCCATGTCGTCAAACAGCAAAGATGGGGGGACCGGGGAATGCGCCTGCGAAACAGCATCCGTCACCGCCGGCAGCAGCGGCTGGAGCAATTCGTTGTTTATCCATTGTCCCTGGTAAAGAGCGGCGCGGCGCATGACGTTTTTGAGCTGTCGAATATTGCCTGGCCACTGATAGCCTGCCATCAGGGGCAGAGCATTTTCGGCAAGGTGTGATGCTGAGCGGTGTAAATCATCGGCGGCCTCTCGGAGAAACAGGGCTGCAAGCCTGGGGATTTCGTCGGGCAGTTGCCGTAACGGCGGCAGAGTAATGACCTGCTCGGACAGAATGTAGAAGAGAGCCTCGCTCAGCCTTCCCTCGTGATGAGCTGCGACGGCATCCCCCCTGATTGTCGCCATGACCCGCGCCTCAAGCGGTTGTGGCTCGGCAGCGCCGATCCGGTAGAAATGCTTATCCTGAATGATCCTGGCCAGCTTTTCCTGCACACTCAGCGGAATCTTGTCCACTTGCTGTATGAGAATCGTTCCCACAGCAGCCACGGACAACCTCCCAAGTTCCCTTCCCTTCCGGCCGAACAGCTCAAGCTCCGCCTGCTCAGCGGAAAGCTCCCCGCCATTCATAACGATAAACGGACCACGGGACCGCCTCCCCAGGTCGTGGATCTTACCGGCAAGATACGTCTTCCCCGTTCCCGCCTCCCCTTCGATCAGCAGAGAATAACTGTTCTCAGCAGCCCGAGCTGCCAAACGTGCAGGAAGAAGCAGACATTCGCTCCCCCCCAACTGTCCAAGAAAGGCGTCTCCCAAGAGGTTGTGCAGAGATTCAATCTGACGTCGTTGGATGATCGGCTCGGCACACTTTTTTATTGCGCCCAGCAATACACCGTAGTCCGGCGGTTTACAGACATACCCGCAGACTCCCAACCGTATGGCTCTCAGCAGATAGTCCACCTCGGTGAAGGCGGTGATGATGATCACCGGGATATCCGGATAGTCGCTCTTCAGCCGTGCGGCAAGACAAAGTCCGTCCAGTCGGGGCATCCGGATATCCGTGACCACGACATCCGGTCTGCATAGTGCAATCTTCTCCAGCGCCTCCACGCCGTCGGCGGCAGTATGCACCGTGGCGCATTTCATCTCCAAAAACAGCGCCACGGCTTCGCGGAGTTCGCTTTCATCCTCTACATACAGCAGGTTTATCGGGAGCATATCGGCCATCAGGATTCTCCGGGAACGCGCAGGGTGAAACAGGTCAAACCGTTTTTTCCGGTTACGTTGATCTTTCCACCCATACTTGATTCAACAATCATCTTGCAGTGGTAGAGTCCGATACCGGTGCCGCCCCGCTCTTCTTTTGTCGTGAAATATGGATCAAATATTTTATCCCGGAGCGCTTCAGGAATTCCGCAGCCATTATCGCAGACATGGATAACAACCTGCTCCGTGCAAGGCTCAATGGTCACGGTGATAGCGCTCTCTGCCGCACCCCCGGCGCCGGCGGTGTTACGCTGCGCCACTATGGCATCCCCGGCATTGGCGATCAGGTTGAGGAGTACCTGTTTGAATTCACCGGGATAACTGTTGAGGTAGACCGGCGGATTCGTGCCGCCGATAATGGTGAGAGATATCCCCTGTGCGGTTACTTGATGACTGACAAGCAGCGCCGTCTCATCCAGTTTTTCCCGGACATCAAAGAGTTCACGCGGTTTGCCGGGCTTCAGGAATCCCCGGAACTCATCAATCGTGGCGGACATATGTTTGCACTGTCTTGTTGCCGCGTCAACCGTTCTGTCGACAAAGTTATCGTCCAGCCTCCCTGCCACATGGGCCGCCTTGATGTTTTGGATATGGGCGCTGACGATGGAGAGCGGCTGTCGCCACTGGTGGGCGATAGCGCCGATCATCTCTCCCATGGCTGCCAACTTCGCCTGATTCGCCATGATCCGTTCCTGGGCCAGACGGCGTCCGATCTCCTCATCGACCTTCTGTTGCAGAGATTCCGACAGATCGCGCAGGGAGCTCTCGCTACGGCGCAGCTCCTCTTCCACCCGGTCGCTGGTCAGCGACAGATAGCTGTAATTGATAACCAACTGGGTGATGATGGTCTGGAGAAGAAGCAGATGAAAGAGGGTATTCTCCGGTATCCGGAGGGAAAAACCGCCCGCAGCAGGAGGTGAGCAGGCAAACTCCCCGGCCCGCAGGATGAAAAGGGCCACAAGGGGTACGACTACGAGAGAAAGGAGCCACTGCATGGAGTAGCGGCGCAGGGGGGCAAAACCAAACGGCTGGTAGGCAATTCGGGCAAAGAGGAGAGCCATGAACAGATTGTTGGCAACGAGACGCAGCCGGGCATCTGGATAGCCATACACGAAAAAGATCTGGATGATCAGCGCCACCGTCACCATTCCCACATCAAGGGGAAGGTCCCACCACCGTTGGGGCAGTCCGTGAAACCGTCTGATTCCCTCGGAGAAGAAGACCGGCATCATCAGCAGAAACAGCAAGCCGACAATACGGGGAATAAACTGAGGGGTCATATCCGACAGAAACAGCGCAAGAATGCCCCCTACCAACCAGCAGACGGTTCCCGCAAGCCATGCGCCGAAGCCCGGGTACGTGGTACGGGTCCGCCAGGTATGCAGGAGAATCAGCAGCAGAAAAAACTGATTCATGACGCTGATTACAGCAATGCTCGCAGTATCGAATTTCATGACCGGCGTCTGCCCCTTACCTCTTCACTTGAACACTGCCTTTACCGCTCGATAGTACCTGCTGGACTTTGCCATATCAAAGCAGTATGGGCAACGCATAATTGCAGGGGCGCCCCTATATATGTTTTGGTGGGAATTGGAAGTAAAGAGCATGAAGCCGGTTGTCCTGCGTATAAAATAGTCATGATTTCGTATAACA
>CAIUUR010000045.1 GCA_903902345.1 uncultured Geobacteraceae bacterium
CCCGCTCTTCGGCCCTGGCCTCCAAGGCCACCGGCTTCCCCATCGCCAAGATCGCCGCCAAGCTCGCGGTGGGCTACACGTTGGACGAGATCCGCAACGACATTACCCGTGAGACCCCGGCCTGCTTCGAACCGACCATCGACTACGTGATAACCAAGATACCGCGCTTCACGTTCGAGAAGTTCCCGGCCGCCGACACTACCCTTACCACCCAGATGAAGTCTGTTGGGGAAGTCATGGCCATCGGGCGGACTTTCAAGGAGTCACTGCAAAAGGCGTTACGCTCCCTGGAGATAGACTCCTGCGGTTTTGAGTCCCGCTTCTTCGATCTGGCCGGTGAGACCCGACGAGCCCTGACTGGCAAAGAGCAGCAGCTCCTCCTGGAGAAACTCCGCACTCCCAACGCGGAGCGCCCCTGGTACCTGGCCGACGCCCTGCGAAGCGGCATGAGCGTGGACGAGATCTTCGAAATCACCAGGATCGACCGTTGGTTTCTCCATAACATCCGTCAGATCGTGGAGATGGAGGAGAAGCTGAGGCAGGTTAAGGTTAAGGTTGAGGTAAAGGTAAATCTTCAGTCGCTCCTGCGGGAGGCCAAGCAGTACGGTTTCTCCGACAAGTTTCTGGGGAAACTCTGGGGGATGAACGAAGAGGAGGTCCGGCAGCTTCGCCTTTCACTGGAGATCAGGCCGGTCTTCAAGAGGGTGGATACCTGCGCCGCCGAGTTCGTCGCCTATACCCCCTACCTCTACTCCACCTATGATGAAGAGTGCGAGGCCGAACCTACCAACCGGAAGAAGATCATGATTCTGGGGGGAGGTCCCAACCGGATCGGCCAGGGGATCGAGTTCGACTACTGCTGTGTCCACGGGGTCTTCGCCCTGGCCGAGGACGGTTACGAGACCATCATGGTTAACTGCAACCCGGAGACGGTCTCCACCGACTACGACACCTCGGACCGGCTCTACTTTGAACCGCTCACCTACGAGGATGTCCTCTCCATCGTCGACATGGAGAAACCGGACGGGGTCATCGTCCAGTTCGGCGGCCAGACCCCCCTCAAGCTGGCGGTGGCCCTGGAAAAGGCAGGAGTTCCCATCATCGGCACCTCTCCCGATGCCATCGATCGGGCCGAGGACCGGGAGCGTTTTCAGGAGATGCTCCACCGTCTTGATCTTCGGCAGCCGGAAAACGGCGTCGCCCGCTCCTTCGAAGAAGCTGCGGAGGTGGCGCAGCGGATTGGCTACCCCGTGGTGGTTCGTCCCTCCTACGTCCTGGGAGGGAGGGCCATGGAGATTGTCTACGATGTGGACGTGCTCCGACGCTACATGACCACGGCGGTGCAGGCGTCGCCGGAACATCCTATCCTCATCGACAAGTTCCTGGACGAGGCCATCGAGATCGATGTGGACGCTCTCTGCGACGGGACCGACGTGGTCATCGGCGGAATTATGGAGCATATCGAAGAGGCGGGGATTCACTCCGGCGATTCGGCCTGCTCCCTTCCCCCCTACTCGCTGAAACCGGAAATCACCAATGAAATTCGGCGCCAGACGCGGCTCATGGCCCTGGAGCTGGGGGTAAAGGGGCTCATGAACGTCCAGTATGCCGTGAAGGATGACGTCATCTATATTCTGGAGGTGAATCCTCGGGCTTCCCGCACCGCCCCCTTCGTCTCCAAGGCCACCGGTCGTCCTCTGGCCAAGATCGCCGCCCGAGTCATGGCGGGGAAGAGTCTCAAGGAGTTGGGAGTCACGGAGGAGATCGTTCCGACCCATATCTCCGTGAAGGAATCGGTCTTCCCCTTTGCCAAATTCCCCGGGGTGGACACCCTCCTGGGGCCGGAGATGAAATCCACCGGCGAGGTCATGGGAATCGGCGCAACCTTTGCCGAGGCCTTTGCCAAGGCCCAGATCGGGGCCGGGGTCCGGATGCCCCTTGCCGGTAACGTCTTCATCAGTGTCCGGGACGCCGACAAGAAACATATTGTCAACGTGGCGGAAAAGTTGTATAAAGCTGGATTCGGAATTCTGGCCACCGGCGGTACGGCGGCCTTTTTGACGGAAAAGGGGATAGCTGTTCGGCAGGTGAACAAGGTCCTGGAAGGGCGCCCCGACGTGGTGGACGCCATGAAAAACGGCGAGATCCAGCTGGTGATCAACACGACTCACGGGGCCAAGGCCGTGGCGGATTCCTTTTCCATCAGGCGGACTGCTCTCATGAACAATATCGCCTATTTTACCACGGTGGCCGGCGCTCGTGCCGCTGCCGACGGGATTATCTCCATGAAGGCCCAGGAGTTCGGCGTGAAGCCGATTCAGGACTACCTGGAACTGTAGGTTTGTGGTGAACGGCTTCATCGCCCCCCAACGCAGTAACTGTGTCGCACCGTAGCCAGAGGAGTGTCGTATGAAAAATATATTACTTATTATAGTACTTCTGCTTTCCATGGTCGGGCAGGCGTCTGCAATGAAAATCAGTGAGTACCGTGCCAGGAAGGATCATCCCCAGCAGAAAGTGCAGATCGAACTCTACCTTAAAGGATATATTCATGGTATCTTCAACGCCAATGATATTCTTGAGGCCAGGGGTGATCAGCCTCTCTTCTGTATGCCGGATCAGGATCGTTTCCTCCGGAAGGGGAATTACACCGATTTTCTTGATAGCATCCTGAACAGAACCTCTACGTATGTCAAAGATGATACGACCATCGAAATAGCCATACTATCCACATTTGTCAATACGTACCCCTGCAAGGGGAGTACATCCGTAAAGAGTAAAAAATAAGGTGAGGAGTACCTGCTGAAATGTCACATTCCATACCGTTAACCAGGGAGAGCTACGATTTCCTGCAGGAAGAGTTGAAGCGTCTCATCCGTGAGGAGCGACCGCGGGTGATTCAGGATATTGCCGAGGCTCGCGCCCATGGCGATCTCTCGGAAAATGCCGAATATGACGCTGCCAAACAGAAGCAGTCTTTCACCGAAGGGCGGATTCAGGAGATTTCGGACAAGATCGCACGGGCCTACGTGGTGGATCTTTCCAACCTGAAGCCGGACAAGGTTGTCTTTGGCGCCACCGTCACCCTCTATGATACCGCTAATGATGAGGAGGTGACCTACAAGATTGTGGGGGAGGATGAGGCCGATATCAAGATCGGCAAGATTTCCTGTACCTCGCCGGTGGGGAAGGCGCTCATCGGGCACAAGCTGGACGACACCGTCAAGGCCAAGGTTCCTTCGGGGATCAAGGAGTACGAGGTTGTTGAAATACGTTACGAATGACCGGAGCTCCGGACAAAGCCATAAACCGTTGAGAGGGATGCCATGAGCCAGACAATCAGCAAAGAGATGACCTTTTTTGAATTGATGAAGAGCTATCCCAAGTCCGTCGAGGTGCTCAGGAGTTACAACCTTGGTTGCGTCGGTTGCATGGGGGCTCAGAACGAGACTCTTGAGCAGGGGTGCAACGCCCACGGCATCAAGGTGGACGAGCTGGTCCAGGATCTGTATAAGACCCTGGGTTGCTGAGAAAGATAGCAGACAGTCACAAAAGGGACGGCCGAAAGGGCGTCCCTTTTTGCGTTCATGCTGTAATTTAAGTTTGACTCGTAAATGTGAAGCAGTTAATTAGTTGCAGGTATGGCGCCACGCTTCAAAGTTGCCAGGATGAAGTGCCCGGATGAGGATGTCCTTAGTTATGACGTTACGTTGCATAAGGAGTTATCGAATGGAAAAGTTCAAATATTTTCTGCCTCTTCTGCTTCTGGTGGCGCCGGTGCTATCCTTTGGCACAGAACTGAAGCGGCTACCGGTCTCTTCCCGTATTACCGCAGTCACCGTGTACCCTGATCGCGCGGTGACAACGCGTTCTGTTTCTCTCAACCTAAAGCCCGGTAGTTATCTGATTGCTTTCGACGCTCTTCCCGCGCTGATTCAGGATGATTCGGTGCGGGTGGAAGGAAAGGGGGGGGGCGGAATGACAATTGCAGGAATGGAGATCAAACGGCTCTTTCCGGAACAGAGCGGCGAGAAGAGGATCAAGGAGCTTGACGCGGAAATTAACGGTCAGGTGCAACGGGTCGGTGCGTTGGACGCCAGAAAGGCCGGACTATTATCACAAAAGGCTTTTTTTGAATCGATCCGTGTCGCCTGGGGAGAGCGCATCTCCAGGGAACTGGCAATCGGCCGTCCCACTGCTGCTGAATTGCATGAAGCGGCCGGCTTTGTGGGGGTGGGGGTCACTTCGACTGAGGAACAGACTTTTGCCATCGATACGGAACTGAAAAGCATCAAGGAGAAGATAGACTCACTGCGCCGCCAACGGGATGAATCAACCGGTTCGCGCAGGAAAGAGACCAAAAGCGTCGAGGTGCTGCTGAATGTGGCGGATGGGGGTAACGTTACACTAAACCTCACTGCGGTCACTCCCCGGGCGGGTTGGGCGCCATCCTACGACATCCGTCTGGCCGCTGATACTAAAACTGCCGAATTGACTTTTCGGGCAATGGTGCGTCAGCAGACAGGTGAAGATTGGAATAATGTTGATCTGACTCTTTCCACTGCCCGCCCTGCTACCGGAGGGGCGCCTCCGGAAATGGTTCCCTGGCGCATATCCTTTATTCGTCCGCATCCGCCCATTGAGGTCCCGAGGGCGTATGCTCCCGCGCCGGCTCGGATGAGCAAGCTCATGAGGGCTAATGGTGACAGCCTGAAACAGCGCGAAACCGCTCATTCTGAGGTTGCAATGGCCGAAGAGGCGTCTGCGGCGTTTGAGACAGCAGAGATCGGCACGGAGCAATCCTCGGTCTCCTTTCACCTCCCCCGTCCGCTTGACATCCCTTCTGACGGCACACAGCACGGCAGTATTGTTGCCGTCGACCAGTTACCGGTAAACATTGAGTTCCTGGCGATCCCCAAACTTTCACCCTATGTGTTTCTCAAGTCCGAGATAGTCAATCAGGCTGCCTATATGCTCTTGCCGGGCAAGGTCAACACCTTTTCCGGTAATAATTACACCGGCAGTTTTGAACTGAAGAAAGTTGCCGCCGGGGAGAAGTTTGAGCTGTTCTTCGGCACGGACGACCAGGTTACGGTCAAGCGTGAAGAGTTGAAGCAGCACAAAGGAGCCGGACTATTCGGCAAGAATCGAGTCAGCTACCGTTATCGGGTAGAACTTGCTAATTTACGCAAGGCGCCTGTAACTCTTACCCTGCGTGACCAGTTACCACTGGCCGGGGACGAGGAGATCCAGGTCTCCCTGGATGAGCCATCCGTCAAGCCGGATGAGTCCGGGAGCGACGGCAGGATTACCTGGAAAACCCTGCTCAATGCCGGAGAGAAGAAGGAACTATCCTACGGTATTTTGGTGGAATACCCGAAGGAACGTCTGATAGACGGGTTATAGCTCCGGCATATTGGGTGATTCGCAGCAAGGTGATCTGCGACAACAAACATACCGGCCGTCTGTCATCCTGAACGACTTGTGCTGAGCGAAGTCGAAGTCAGTGAAGGATCTGCTTCTGCTTGATTCAACAGCAGATCCTTCGCGTTGCTCAGGATGACAAATGAAGGCGTTGGCACGGTATCTTCAATGCTGCGAAGCATCTTACTCAAAAGACAACATCAAGACAGACGGTTAGTGTCTTGAAGAGTCGTCAGGAGAGGTGATCTGACCATCCTGAATTTGCGGAATCTGTAGATCTGACCCTCCTAAATTCTAAATTCTGAATTTGCGGAATCTGTAGATCTGACCCTCCTAAATTCGTGGCGTTATGAGTCTGATCCCGCCTATGCAGCCAGCGAAAATGGCTGTACTTGCAGCAGTCTTTGAACCAGATTTTTTTCAGCGGTTTTCAGGTCGTAACTGGTTTGCAGGTTCATCCAGTAGGTAGGCGTCTGTCCAAATACCTTGCCAAAAAGCACTGCCAACTCCGCAGTTACAGGACGGGAACCTTTGACAATATGAGATATACGCATAGGTGAAACACCTATTGCCTGAGCGAAAGCATTTTGCGAAATACCAAGCTCATCAAGTATTTCCTTCAGAAATACGCCGGGATGGAGGGGAGGAAGTCCGTTTACAATGGCCATATAATTTCTCTCCTTAATGGTAGTCGGTAATTTCGACGGCAGTAGCTTCGCCGTTGGCAAACATAAAGCATATCCTCCATTGGTCATTAATCCTGATGCTCCACTGTCCTGCTCTATTACCGGAAAGGGTTTCAAGTCGGTTCGATGGAGGGAGCAATAAATCCGAAACCTCGCGGACATTATCCAACTGTGTCAACCTCATGATCGAGCGGGTTATGATCTCAGTCGGTAGTTTTTTTGACTTTCCGGTCGTAAAGAGTTTTTCTGTCTCTTTGTTGGCGAATGATGTGATCATATACCATTTGTAAACAATTTGTTTATGCAAGTCAACGTCAAAAAATTGAAAAAGTCTCTTCACGTGTGCGCGGTTCCGTGGAAATGCAGTAAATGCGGCGCTTTGAAGATGTAGTAGAGAAAGACCGCCAACTGGAAGAGGCTGAGGGGTCAGCCCTTGAAATGAGAAATTGGATTATCTGGGGACGTTGTTTATTTGTTGTTTAACTATTATCTGAAGTGAAGTTAGTTAACAAATAAACAACGTCCCGAAGTCGCCCCCCTCCTCTACGTC
>CAIUUR010000046.1 GCA_903902345.1 uncultured Geobacteraceae bacterium
ATTACCCACCTCTAGCAACACCCTCCAGCCAGTGACGTTGCCTCATGTCACCCCATTCCTCCATCCATCAGTACTTCCACCGATACCGATAACCGTTACAAGGCTCTACAAGGGGACTCCCTTAAAGAGTTTCGAGCAGATTTTTTTTGATTTGTACAGTTTGCCTGACAGACGTACGTTCATGAACCCGATATTTTATTACAAACAAATGGCCGGCTCACGAACCTTAAGGCTAAAAAATGGAAATCGATACCGTAGCCATACCACTCTCAGCCGGAGAAGAGCTGCGTCACCGTGCAGAGACGCAGCTATCCACCCACCGTCCGGGAACGGAAAGTGTCCCCTCCACTACCGAGACACTCCGTTTGCTTCACGAACTTGAGATCCACCGGATCGAACTTGTGATGCAGAACTCGGAGCTTCGCCAGGCCCGGGATGAAGCCGAAAGTAATCTGGAGAGATACACCGCCTTCTATGATTTCGCCCCGGTGGGCTATTTCACCCTCGACCGTAACGGCTGCATCAACTCCGTGAACATCAGGGGCGCCAGCCATATGGGTGTCCCACGGGACCAGTTGCTCGGTCACGATTTCGGACCGTTCGTCGTGGACGAGCATCGACAACTCTTCACCGACTTCCTGGACAAGGTTTTCAAACAGGGAGACCAACTTACCTGCGAAGTAACGCTCCAGGACAAGGAACATCATCCTTTTACGGTCCTGCTAAAAGCCCTGGCCGCGGTGTCGCGTGCAGAGTGCGGTCTTGCCCTGGTTGACATAACCGAACGCAAACGGCTTGAGGGGGATCTGCACAGTTACGCCAGCCGCCTGATCGTAATGGAGGAGGAGCTCAGAAATAAACTCGCCACCGAATTGCATGATGATATTTGTCGTGATCTGACGGTACTCGGTTTGAACCTGGCGATTATCGGTGACGGCATGGCCGAAATAGCGCCGAAGAAAATGACCTCCCGGCTCAAGGTTTCGGAGAAACTGGTTAAAAGCATAAGCCACACGGTCAGAAGCATCATGGTCGGACTGCGACCTCCGGGGCTGGAGGATTTCGGTCTCCTGGCCGCACTTCGCTGGCACGCCGAACTGTTTACCAAGCGCACCGGAATCCAGGTCTGCATTCAGGCCAACGACTCCTTTCCTCGGCTCATGCTCAATAAGGAGACAGCGCTCTTTCGCATATGCCAAGAAGCACTCATGAACATGGCGAAACATGCAGCAGCAAAGACCGTAACGATCAAGCTGACCGGCGGCGACGGGATGATTTTACTGGAGATTAGTGACGCAGGGAGAGGGTTCATCCCCCCCGAGATGTTGAATATCCGGAATGGCTCCGGGTGGGGCATAAGAATCATGCGTGAGCGAGCCGAATTAATCGGGGGGAAATTCCGGGTGGATTCCGTCCCCGGAAAAGGCACCACGGTATCCGTTATTGTCCCTTTCGAGGAAAGGTAAATGGCCGTAAAAATTCTGATTGCCGATGACCATGCCGTCGTCCGGGAAGGGCTCAGAACCATCCTGGAGGTTCCGGGTGATTTTGAAATAGTCGGCGAAGCCGGGGACGGTAAAGACGCAGTATACAAAGCCGAGCTCCTGGAACCGGACGTTATCCTCATGGATATCTCCATGCCGGAATTGAACGGCATCGATGCAACCCGCACCATACGTGAGCGTTTGCCCGCTGCCAGGGTCATCATCCTCTCCATGCATCACAGCAACGAATACGTCCTGCGGGCGATGCAGGCCGGCGCCAGGGCCTATATCCTTAAAGAGTCGGCAGGATGCAACGCGGTCTACGCGGTTCGGGCCGTCATGAGAGGGCGCCTCTATTTCGGCGACGGGGTCGAGTCGCCGCAGATGAAAAACTATCTTATCCCTGCTCCCCCGCAATCCCCCCTGGACAGACTCAGTCGTCGTGAACGGGAGACCCTGCAGCTGGTAGTGGAAGGGAATACCAACGTAGCCATCGCGGAACTGTTCAAGGTCTCCACCAAAAGCGTTGAAACCTACCGCAGCAGGCTGATGTTGAAGCTTAACATCAGCAATGTCCCCGCTCTGGTCATATTCGCAATCCAGCACGGCGTCATCTCCATTCCTGGATTATAAGTTGCCGTAGGGGTTATCCGGGCCGCCGCCGCAAAGCCCGATCTGATCATTACCGACTTCAATATGCCGAACATGGGAGGAATCGAGTTTGTCCAAGCGGTCCGCAAAGACGCCGATTACCGTTTCACACCGATTCTGGTGCTCACCTCGGAAAGCCAACCTCAGAAAAAGGATGAAGCGAGAAAATCGGGTGCAACCGGCTGGCTCGTCAAACCGGTCTCCGCACAAGACCTGGTGAAGGCGATCAAACAGGTACCACCGGGCGCCTGACCGCTAACAATTCCAAGGAGCACCATGGCCGACATACTCGCTGTCACCACCTTCGTTCCCCATACAAGCTCCTACTGTAACTATTCAGCATAGTGTAAAAGGTTGCATTCCCGAGGGTGTAATCGGGAATCCAAGTGTTGAAATCAATGGATCTCCGATAGAAACATTCGGGGATGACAGACTTTTTTAGTGCATTTCGTAGACTGCTGAATAGTTACCTCCTACTCAGCAAAGAGCTCGGCAAGATTGATCTTCAGGTCGGGAAAAATCCCGACGGTAACCATGTCGCCATCCACGAAAACGTTAGGCAGATCGTAGCGGCCATACTCGCCCAGGATGAAGATCCGCACCGATTTCCCCTCCGGATCAACAATCCAGTACTCCCGTACCCCGGCTCGCTCATACTTGGCGAACTTCATCGTCAGATCTTTTCGGGCCGTTGCGGGAGAGAGAATTTCCACCACGAGATCAGGCGCTCCCCGGCACCCTGCCTTATCCACTTTCGTACTGTCGCAGATTATGGAAAGATCCGGCTGCACCACCGTCTC
>CAIUUR010000047.1 GCA_903902345.1 uncultured Geobacteraceae bacterium
AAGCCTGCATTGAGAAAACTCTGACCGGAACCTGTCGCGAGCAGTTAAAGCTCGAAGGTTTGGGTGTCGCAGAAGCCAACGAGCAAGATCTTGGCGGCCATCTCTACCGGCTGGGGGAACCGAGCGTTTTCGATTGTGAATTTGCCGTTGACCGTCGATTCTTCTGGAGTTTTCTCGAAGCAACTCAGGCGGATGAGCTGGCCAAAATCAAGGACCGGCCCAACTGGCAGCGTCTGATTCTGGAACGCCTGAACCGGAAGATCCAGAAAGACGGCATCCTCAAAGTCCTTAAAGGTGGCCTCCGGATCGACGACGCCCACCTGACCCTCCTCTACCGCCAGCCCTACAACGCCATCAATCCCGAAGTCGCTAAACGCTTTGAACAGAATATCTTCTCGGTGACGCGGCAGGTTCATTATTCCCAGGCCGAACCACTCAAGTCCATCGATATGGTGATTTTCATCAACGGCATTGCCGTCGCCACCTTTGAGCTGAAAAACGCCTGGACTGGGCAGACCACCTATCACGCAATGAAGCAGTATCGGGAAGACCGTGACCCCAACGAACCGCTGTTGCAGTTCGGCCGCTGCCTGGTTCACTTCGCCGTGGATACCGATGACGTCTATATGACGACTCGCCTGGACGGGAAGAAGACAAATTTCCTGCCGTTCAACAAGGGGTACAAGCATGGCAAGGGAAACCCGCCAAACCCAGGCGGGCATAAATCAAACTACCTCTGGCAGGATATCCTCACTCGGCAGAGCCTGACCACGATCATCGAACATTTTGCCAAGCTGATTGGCGAGAAAGAGAGCGATCCGCTCAAGAAAAAGGCTCTATTCTTCCCCCGCTACCACCAACTGGAAGTCGTGCGCAACCTGCTGGCCGATGTCCGCACCTACGGTGTGGGACAAACCTACCTGATCCAGCACTCCGCCGGCTCGGGCAAGTCTCACTCCATCACCTGGACGGCCTACCAGTTGATCGAGGTCTACACCGAGGATGGAGATCATCCGGTTTTCGATTCGGTGATCGTCGTCACCGACCGCCGGGTGCTGGACAAGCAGCTGCGCAACACCATCAAACAGTTCTCCGAGGTCAAGAACATCGTGGCTCATGCCACAAGTTCCCAGGAGTTGAAACAGGCACTGGAGAGCGGCAAGAAGATCATCATTACCACTATCCAGAAATTTCCCTTCATCGTTGACGGTATCGCCGACCTCTCCGACAAGCGTTTTGCCGTGATTATCGACGAGGCCCACAGTTCCCAGAGCGGTTCCGCAGCCGACAACCTCAATCGCACCCTGGGAGCCGATGAGGATGAGGTGCAGGACGCCATTCTGGAAATAATGAAAAAGCGCAAGATGCGGGACAACGCCTCGTACTTCGCCTTCACCGCCACCCCCAAGAACGCCACCCTGGAACGGTTCGGGGAGAAGACCCCGGAGGGGAAGTTCATTCCCTTTCACCTCTACTCCATGAAGCAGGCCATGGAAGAGGGGTTCATTCTCGACATCCTGGCCAACTACACCACCTACAGAAGCTACTACCAGATCGAAAAATCGATCCTTGATAATCCCCTGTTCGACAGCGCCAAGGCACAGAAGAAGCTTCGCACTTATGTGGAGGGACACAAGGAGACCATCGCCGTCAAGGCCGATATCATGGTCAGCCACTTCCTGGAGCAGGTGGTGGGGCCGAAGAAGCTGAAGGGACAAGCCAAGGGGATGGTGATCACGCGGGACATCGAATCGGCGATAAACTACTATTTTGCCGTATGCGCTGCGCTCAAGGGGCAGCCCTTCAAGGCGATGATCGCCTTTTCCGGCAAAAAAACGATCAACGGCATTGAATACACCGAGGATGCCGTCAACGGCTTTCCGTCAAAGGATATCGAAGAGAAGTTCGATTCCGATGACTACCGGCTGCTGGTGGTGGCCAACAAATACCTCACCGGCTTTGACCAGCCCAAACTCTGTACCACGTATGTGGACAAGAAGCTGCAGGGAGTATTGGCGGTGCAGGCACTTTCTCGCCTTAATCGGTGCTCCCACTCTCTGAGTAAACGGAAGGAAGACACCTTTATCCTCGACTTCTTCAACTCAACCGACGACATCAAGGAAGCCTTCGACCCCTTCTATACGTCCACTTCGCTGTCCAAGGCCACCGATGTCAACGTCCTTCATGACACCAAGGAGAAACTCGACGAAGTCGGCGTTTATGAATGGAAGGATGTGGAGTCGTTCTGCACCCTCTATTTTTCCGATACCGAGGCGGAATATCTCAGCCCCATCATCGATACCTGCGTCGCCCGCTTCGAAGATGAGCTTGAACTGTCAGACGATGACAAGGTCGATTTCAAGATCAAGGCGAAGCAGTTTGTGAAAATCTACGCGCAACTCGCCTGCATCATGCCGTTCGACAATATCGAATGGGAGAAGCTGCACTGGTTTCTCAAGTTTCTGATTCCGAAACTGAAGATCAAGGATAAGGACAGGGACACCCTGGATGAGTTGCTGGAGAGTGTTGACCTTTCAACCTACGGTCTGGAGCGGATCAAGCTGAAGGAGAGCATCGGCCTTGACTCAAG
>CAIUUR010000048.1 GCA_903902345.1 uncultured Geobacteraceae bacterium
CAATTATCGGCTCCCCTCGCACAGGGACAACTCTGGATGTTTCCTGCGTTCAAGATTTTGTTGTTGGTTGTTTATGATTATATAATAATGTATTAAAAATACTAATATTGTTAGTTGTTTTGATAATGATTTCTACTGCTCATTAAAGACTAATCTGCTATAGATTTTCGGCCCGTAACGCCCACACATTTCTATCCACCCCACCAGAAACGGAGCGTCACCGATGACCCACCACTACTTCTCACTGCAGTACTCCGCAATCCAGAAGACCGTTTTGCGGCATGACCGGCTCTGGTCCATCGCCGGGATCAGTCAGGGCCTTGCCAAACTGAACGAGATAGATTTCATTCGCATTGCTGAAACCGAGTACAAGGGCAAAGTACTTGTGGCCGGTGGCGGAAAATTTACCGCTAAATTTCCGGACAACAGCTTGGCGGAAGGTGCTCGTTCTGAAATATGCAAGCGCCTGGCCACATCTTTCCCGATGCTCGAATATCAGATTTCAGAGGTAGTCGTTGCAGAATCACTTGCTGACGCCAAAGAGAATAAGCAGATCCTGTTATCGTTGGGCGAGCAGAAACAGCGGTTTCGCGGTTATGCCGCCAGCTATTTGCCCCATCTTGCAGTGTGTGCGGAATGTGGCGAATTTCCGGCAGAAACCGTATTCAAGATACCGGTGAAAGAGGGGGGGAAATGGAAAGATCGCCTGATTTGCCGGACATGCATGGTCGCCTATGATCAAGCTAAAGTCGATTTTAAAAATATCATCCGGGAAACGGCGACAACACTGGAACAGATTTACCTTGAATATCTGAGAGCAGTTTCAGGCGCCGGGCATTGTAAGGCCCTGCACAACTTTGATGACATGTTTCCCGATGATGATGCCACTGGAGATAAGACATCCAAAAAAAGGATGGCGGTCTGGTTTTCCGATTTGAACAATATGAACCAGAAAGTACCGATTTGGTTGGGGCAAAATGAAGACGAAATCCTGAAGACATTCAATACAGTAAAAGCGGTGAACATCTCTGTTGTCGCCAAAGCGTTGATCTCGACATTTTCAGATCCTGACAACAGTTACCTCCCCTTTCGCATCGTTGTTGCCGGTGGCGATGATCTCTGCTTGGTTATGCCTGAGCAGTATATCCTAGATTTTATAGGCAATCTGGCGGACGCGACACATCAAAAAGTCACAGAACTCGATAAAGATCCGCAAAATCCTCTCAACACCGAATGGTTGCAGAAGCGAGTGTTGCCTGATCCGCAAGGTACTATCGCCACAGTGAAGCCCTATAGTTTTGGTGGTAGTTTTGTGCTGGCTTCGTTGCATACTCCCTTCAAGGCTATCCACGCTCTCGGCGAGAAGTTGATGAGCGACGCTAAAACAAAAACTGATCGCCAGGGGAACTCGGTCAACTGGCGGATCATGGCCGAAGACGGAGCCGTAGCTGATACGATTCTCGACTTTGACCGGCCACTTTTCATTGAGCAACCGGATGTTCTACCTGCAGGATGGAACAAACTGAACTTTGCCGAATATATGAAGTTGCGTGATGAGTACAAAGGAGTCACGGGGTCTCATCGATTTGCCTTGGTGGACCGGCTATTGCGTTTTGCCGACAATTCGGAAAAGCTTACAACCGAGTTGAAAAAATATGATTCGAACCAACGGATAAAGAGTTTCAGCGGGTTGTTGACTGAGTCAAAGTTGCAGAGTGGCGGATTTCTTGTCCCGGAACGTCTGGCCACATTACTGGAACTGATGTCCATTAAAAAAACCTCTGATAAAGACGAGGAGCGCATATGACGATTGCAGCGAAAACATCATATTCGGCCAGCGGTGTTCTCTCGGTTATTGCCCGTGGTTATTGGTTTACTGCCGGAGGAGAAAAGGGCTCGTTTGGATACTATCCGCACTTGAAGAATTCAAAGCTGCAACCGGTCTACCCTGATACCCAGCTACACGGGGACTTGAAGATGGCCGCGAGCTGGTTGCTTGAAATTGATACGACCAGAAAAATTTCAGTGTGTTCACTGTTCGGTTCCGGTGGTGGTGACGATAAGGAGCAACCGGTTGCGGCAAAGCCATCCCGTGTTTTCGTCGGCGACCTGCAACTTGATGGCGATACTCCCTGGGATAGCGGTAGATTTGAAGTGAAATCCCGGATTCAAATTAATGATGAAACAAGGACTGTTGATCGGCATTTTCTGGTTGACCTGGAAATGGCTCGACTGGATGGAATGACCATGAACGCTCCACTGCATATTGGACCATTCTTCTCAAAAGAAGAACTCTCAGCAGCAATGAGCTTGCTGGAGGACGCGGCTACCCTTATTTCCGGTTTTGGGGCGTTCCGATCCCGCGGGTACGGCCGCGGGATCGTGGCTATCACTCTCTCGGAAGATATTCCCGCGACTGCCCTGACAACTATTGGACCTTTGCCGCAACTGATTGCCCTCACCAGTTGTACCAACCTGCGTAACAAACCGGTTGATCCGGGAAATGCCCAAACGCTCACGACTGAACTTGCCATTACGCCGGAACAGTTCAAAGGATGGTTTGCCAAGGCGTATCAGGAAACTTTTACCCAATGGCCCACTCCAGTGCAAATGTCAAAAATGATTATTTCTCCTCTTTATCCAGCCCCATCCAGTGATTTTCTGGCATTACCTCCCGCAATGTCTACGCTCGCTAACGAAAAGGGGGAAATCCGGGATGTCTTCGGAGAGTCGTTTGTACAGACGCAAGCCAGCATGGGGATCTCCACGGAAAACTTTTTTGCGTCGAAAACCAAGCCGCTGGGAAGCGGATGGAGCGTCACCTCAAATGGGGCTGCGTTCAAGGTCGATGCCGGCCGCCGGTTCCGCAATAATATAGATGATGCGACTTTTACCACCACGGAAGCCGGTCTGTTCAGCCAGGAATACTTACCAACCGGCACGATTTTCACCGGAGTTGTAACCTGCAAAGAAGGTGACCCGGAATTTACTATAAAGTTAAATCATCTGCTTGCAATGAGAAAACC
>CAIUUR010000049.1 GCA_903902345.1 uncultured Geobacteraceae bacterium
CGCCAGGGCCCGGGCCACGGCCTCGTCACCCACCAGGCCGTCCATGACGCAGATTCGGCCGAATCTCAGCGGCGTTGTTTTCTGCTTGTCCAGGACGAAGGAGAGTTCGGCCGTAGCCAGGTCTCCCTGCTCCACGAGAATTTCGCCGATTTTTTTCCGTTTGAATTGATAACTCATGGTCCCGCTACCCGACAGTGCCGGCGATTTTGAAGACCGGCAGGTACATGGTGATGATGATGCCGCCGATGACCACCCCCATGACGATCATGATGGCCGGTTCGATGGCCGTGGCGAGCATTCCCAGACGCTCCTCCAGCTCTTCCTCGAAGTACTCGGAGATCTCCACCAGCATCTCTTCCAGAGAACCGATAGTCTCCCCCACCCCCAGCATCCTGATGGCCAGGGGTGGCATGAACTGTTCGCTGTCAAGGGCCACGGAGAGGCGCGTCCCCTCCTCCACCCTCTTCACCGCCGTCAGGAGCTTGTGCTCCAGAGTCGAATTATTGAGAGTTCCCACAGTCATCTTCAGGGACTCCACGATGGGTATCCCGCTCCCGATGACCGTGGCCAGGGTCCTGGTAAAACTGGTCAGGGAGTACTTGCGCCACATCTCCCCCACCAGGGGAAGTTTCAGCTTGTTGGCGTCAATAAGGTAACGTCCTCTGTCGGTAAGAGCCCACTGACGAAACAGCGCCACCCCGCCGAACCCCAGCGCCAGAAAGAGCAAGAAGAAGCGGCGCAGGAAACCGGTGAAGGTGATGAGCATCTGGGTCGGACCCGGAAGTTGGGAACCGGCATCGGCATAGACCTGACTGAAGGTGGGAACCACATACACCAGCAGCACCGTGATGGCCAGGGTCGCCACGGTGACCAGGATGCCGGGATAGACCAGGGCGCCGATGAGCTTCTTCTTCATGATCTCGGACTTTTTCAGATACAGATTGAATCGTTTGATGGTCAGGGGGAGATCCCCGGTCCGCTCCCCCGCCATGACGGAGGCGACGTAAAGTTGCGGGAAGGCACGGGGAAACTTCTGCAACGCTTCGGAGAGGGAGCGCCCCCCCTTGATATCCTCACGCACATCCCTGAGGATCTCGGCCAGTCGTCCCGAATCGATCCGTTCCAGGATCGTATCCAGTGCCTGGGTAATGGGGAGTCCGGCCTTGAGAAGGACCAGAAGCTCCTGGTTCAGAGTGATAAGCTCCTTGTTTCCCACCCGGTTACGGGCGAGCCCCTTGTTCCAGAGAAACTGGAACGGCCTCTTCTTCACCGCAAAAACAAAAAAGCCCTGATCCTCAAGGCTCTGCCTCAGCATCTCCGGGTTGGCCGCCTCCAACTCTTTTTCAAAAATACGACCGTCGGCGGAGCCGAGCTTGCAGATAAATAGGGGCATAACGTATGATTTGTACCACAGTTCGGATTAAATTCAAATCAAAATCAGGCCCTGACCATCCCCAGAACCCAGAGGAGGTAAGAGAGAAGCAGGGGTATTCCCCAGCGGAGGGCGGCGGCGCCCCGGAAGATGCCGCGGCCGGGGAAGACCGTTAGGATGAACCCGGTCGTCGTCGCCAGCCAGAGCCAGAAACCGATCTGGGAAACGACACTCCAGAGGATGCTCATGACTTACCCCTCCCGTAACCGGTGAGATTTCGCCCAAGCGTCCCCAGCTTCAGCTTCCAGACCATGAAGATGGCCTCCCGGACGATCTTTTTCGACATCTTGGAGCTCCCCGCATGGCGATCAATGAAAATGATGGGGGCCTCACCCAGGCGAAACCCCTGTTCCCGGCAGCGGTAGTTCATCTCGATCTGGAAGGAGTAGCCGTCGGAGGTGACTGCTCCCAGGTTTATGGCCTCCAGCACGGAACGACGGAAGCATTTGAAGCCGCTGGTGCAGTCATGGAGCTGCAGGCCGGTGATGATCCTGGTATAGACACTGGCGCAGTAGCTGAGGATCAGCCGCCGGATGGGCCAGTTCACCACGCTGACGCCGTTGAGGTAACGGGAGCCGATGACCACGTCATAGTCGGCCATCATCCGGAAGAAGAGAGGGAGGATGGCGGGATCGTGGGAAAAGTCGGCATCCATCTCCACGATGTACTCCGCTCCCTGCTCCAGGGCATAGCGGAATCCTTCCCGGTAGGCGGAGCCGAGCCCCAGCTTGCCGCTGCGATGGAGCACATGAATGCGCGGATCGACGGCCGCCAGGGCGTCCATGAGGGGGCCGGTGCCATCGGGTGAGTTGTCGTCCACCACGAGGATCTGTATCTCCGGGTCCTGTTTCAGGATCTCGGGGATCAGCCGACCGATGTTGTCGTGTTCGTTGTACGTGGGGATCACCACCATGGCCATCATGAGGAGACCCCGCTGCGGCATACCCCCCTCCCTTTCAGTGGGAGGGTCGGGTAGGAGATGGGGTTGCTGTTCGCACTGGGGAAAAGAAGAAATGACATGAGAAGCACGGTAAACGATAGGGTAATATGAAGTCAAGGCAAACAAGGAAGCAGTGAAAAAAAAGCTGCGGCCCACGGGGGATCCCGAGGAGCAGTCAGAGGTATAGTGGAGTGGTCGGCGAAGGCGCCATCGCTACAGTCGTTTGATTTTCAGGCTCACGGCGGTGGGGTAAGGTTATTCGCCACAAAAAATATCCCCTGGAAAATCTGTCGATCAGCTTTTCCAGGGAGAGCGGGCATCCTGCCCGCGTTTTGAGCGGTTTCATCTTTGAATCATTGTCATGTCATC
>CAIUUR010000050.1 GCA_903902345.1 uncultured Geobacteraceae bacterium
CCCTCTCTACCCCGCCCACGACACTCGTGCCAATATCCGGGTCGCAGATAATGGAGCTTCACGGCCCATTATCTCCGATTTTTCCCGAAGAAATCGTTCGGTCCCTGAACGGTACACTCCGGATTGTGATACAGGAGCCAGACTTTTTCCACGTCATCCTGGTCCAGATCACGAACACCTTGATTCACCGACGATTCCATCCTCTGATTGCGCTCATAGTGATACTTGCGTCCCGCTGGTAGAGCAGAGGACAGCTAACTTACCCGCATCACCCCACCGCCGCAGACGAAATGGAGATAGACCCCGACAACCTCCCTGCCGGTCGCCGCAGTGACCATCTTTCCATACGCCTCCAGTTGTCCGGTATACTTCCCCGCCTCATGCACCCACCTCTGCCGTGGCCCGGGAAAGCTCTTGTGGTCGACAATTATCCACCCCTCCGCCGTTTCCACCATCAGGTCGGCCGTTCCACTCAGTAACTGCCCCCCCTCCTGGTGATGCAGAGGCCACTCGGGAAGAAGTTGCAGCGGTTTCAGGGTGTGAAGAAAGGTGTAAAAGCCGTCGAAATTGCCCAGAAGAGCCGGAACGCTGACGTTCTGATCAACCCCATACCGTGACAGGAGCCCCTCCAGGAGGTCGCGCCTACCTATCTCCGGCAACCGTTGCAGACAATCCACCGCCATGAAGTCATGGAGCGCGGTTCCCAGCAGATCATGTTCGGGGTTTCCGACCAGCGTCAGTGGTATTCCGGTCATAATCTGGAATCCGAACGCTGATGCCGCACCCCCTGTTGGAGGCAGTTTTGACGGTGACAGGTATCTGGGGGGATACTCTTTGGGACCGGTTCGCGGGGATACCCACCTGACAACCGTCGGCACCGATGGTTCCGTAACAACAGACGTCGGTCGCGCTATCAACAGCGGGACGTCATCCCCCTCCCCCACCGTTATCATCTGAACTCCATTAGCAGCATCCACCGGCAAATGGAGCGAGGTCTTGGAGAGGGCCAATTCCAACCAGGGGTTCCCCTTGGGCGAGAGGCTCAGGATCAGATAATCCCGGGCGCGGGTAAGGGTGACGTAGAGAAGGCGAAGCTCTTCAGCCTCGGCCTTCCGCTCAGCTTTCAACTGGACCGCTGTTCCCGCAATGTTCTCCGCAAGTCCCGTCTTTGTGGTGGTCTTGCCGTAGGGCCAGGGCCAATAGCGCAGCCAACGTCCCGCCAGTGGCGAGGCCATCTCCACCTTCTCCCGGTCATCCACAACAGCCACTCCCCAGATGTTTTCCCGGGGCTTGGTGTCCAAAGAAGTAACGACGACAATCGGCCATTCAAGTCCTTTGGATGCGTGGCAGGTATAGATGTTAACGGCGTCGGCGCCGAATCCTTCGGCCTGCATATCCTTCCCACCCGAGGCCAGCTCATTCAGCCAGAGGAGGAAACCGGCCACCGTTGCGGCCGAACTCTGTCGTTGACAGCTCTCCTCATAGGAGCGAACCAGAAGCCTGAAGTTTTCCAGGTTACCCAGACGCCGTTCCCGCTCTCCCCACCCCGCCACGATCCGTCTCAGATCAACAGCTTCGATGATCTCATCCAGCGCTTCTGAAGGTGAATAATCGATGGCACGAGTCCCAAGGTTCCGGAGCGCCGACAGCACGGGATGGTCCTCCCCCCACTGGTGGGACTTGTTCCCTTCGGCCAGCCAGCGAAGACGGTTCGTCAGCCAGATCCTGGGGTGGGGATTCTCCGAAGTGAGAACCTGGATTTCCGCGTTGGCCAGGGTGTCAAACTTGTTCATGTAGTAACGGAGAGCAGCGACGGTCAGTTTCCCCTCCGGCGTCTGCAGCAGCCCCGGCCGCTTGATCGCAACCTTCACGCCGCGAGCGTTCAAGGCATCGGCAACGGCCTGACACTGCTTTTTCTGGCGGCAAAGGATCGCCATGTCGCCGGGTCGGGCTCCCCGCAGAACATTCAGCTCCTTGTCGTGGATGAGCGGGGCCTCGGCGATCAGGGCGACCATACCATCGGCGACCTCGGCCATTCGCAGGTCCACATTACCGCCGGACAACGGCCATACCCGCAGGGCCGTCGCTTGCCCTTCGGCGTCGGTTCGTTCCGGAATCAGCTGTACCTGCTCCTGAGTCAGCAACCCCGCAAAGGCCGGGACGAAGAGTCCGTTGACGAAATCAACCAGATGAGGACGCGACCGATAGGATCTGCGCTGAATATCACCCGGCTGTTGCGGTATGGCGCTGGTAACCGCCGCCATGAGGGCCGGATCTGCGCCCCGGAAACCATAGATGGATTGTTTCGGGTCCCCGACCCAGATTGACTGGCGAACCATCGTCGCCAGTTTCAGAAACAGAGCCAGCTGAATCGGCGAGGTATCCTGAAACTCGTCCACCAGCAGGAGATCGAGTTCGTCCTCCAGCCGCTCCCGCACTGACGGCTTGTCCAGCAGATGCAACAGGCATGATTCCTGATCGACGAAATCGATCAAGCCACGCTCCCGTTTGTATTCCTGGAAACTTTGCAGGGAGTCGGCTGCCAGCTCGAACAGGGTGCCAATGAAGGTGGAGATATCATCCCGGAGACGGGGATGGGCGGAGTGTTGTGCCGCTGCTTCAAGCACCGGCGCGGCAAGATCAAGGCTTTTTTTCGTGGGTGTTTTTGTCGCAAGTTTGACCCAGTCGGACCACTCGAGGCTCTCCGGCTTGGCCAACCGTGGCGCCATGGACTCAAGCAGCTCCAGGTAAGTCGCCGTCCCCTTGGTTTGATCCCCATTACCGGGAATCCCGGCCATCGCCTTCTTCACCGCCTTCCCCAGGGCGGCATCCAGGAGAGCGCCATCCCCGGCCGGTGGCGGAAAAAAGTGCAGGAGTTGCGTGACGGAGCTGTCGGCAAACCCCCTGAACGTGGCGGCGTCGAGATCGTTACTTCGTGCGGCGTCCACAATATTTTTGAGACACTCTTTCCAGTCGACGCCGCCGAAACGGTGGGCAATCTCGTCCAGGCGACCGGTCCGAGCGTCATCGATGACGTCGGCCACGGAGCGATTGAAGAGAAGCTGCTGATCCTCTTCGGCGATAACCTCCTGGGAGGGAGATATCCCGGCCTCGAACGCCAGGTGCTGCAGGAGTTGCCCCGAAATGGAGTTCACTGTTCCGATATAGCCGGCAGAAACTCTATCCGCCATATCGTTGCGCCCCCCCTTCAGCTCGGACTTCATCACGGTCTTCCAGAGCAGAGGCGTGGCTCGGCCGCGGCTCGTGATCATCGACAGGGCGATGGTGGACTGGTCGTCCGCGTCGAAGTCGGTCCAGTCGAGCGTCGTGACCACCTCGGGCCGGTCGCCGATAACGAACGGCACCCAGCTCGCGAACAGGCTCCACACCGGGATGCCCTCGTTGCTCAGCAGCCGGTCCACCTGCTTGTCCAGTCCCGCCGCCGTGTTCAGATCACCATTTTCCGCCGCGCGCAAAAGTTCGGTGTCGGGTGTGGTGCCCCACATCAAATAGCTCAGCCGGGTGGCGCGGCTGTAGGGTTCCAGACTC
>CAIUUR010000051.1 GCA_903902345.1 uncultured Geobacteraceae bacterium
CACAACCTGCATATTTCTCCCTATGCCTTCGGCAATCGCGAGAACCACGATCCTGACCGGATGCGGAAGCTGCTCCTGCACAAGGCCCAGATAGTCAAGCTCTTCGCCAAGATTCGTGAACAGGGGTATTCATTCATACCGCTGCGGATCTATTTCAAGGATGGTCTCGTCAAGGTGGAACTGGGGTTGGCCAAGGGGAAGAAGCTGTACGAAAAGCCGGAAGACATGAAAGAAAAAGATCACAAACGGGACATGGCCCAGGCGATGAAGCAGAGAGGAAGAGACTGAAAACCGAGTTCTAGGTTCTAGGTTCTAAGTTCTACGTTAACCTGGAACATAGAACGGTTTTTAAAGAGTTTTTACGAGTTTATAAGGGGGTGTAAAGGTTTCGACAGGGAATTGAATGATTTAGCTGCGAGCAGGGGTGGGCTGGCCTCTTTAACAAGCCCAACGCAAATAAATGCAAACAATAAAATTGCAGGTTTCTTCGCCGCTGATAACTACACCTTCGCAGGTGCAGTAGCAGCGTAGTCATATTCCTCCTCACGGGGGGGTATGCGGGGTAAAGGGTAGATAGCAATCTTGTATCCCTTCGCCCGTCAACAGAAGTAGACTAGAAAGGCCTCGTTTTACCGGATGAAGAGAGTACAGACAACCGGTGTAGGAGAAGTGGAAAGGGTCTACCTGTCGCCACTATCCGAAGGAACAGGACAAGATGACTACGCTCGTAGATGTTATTTCTGTAGGTTCTTTGGACGCGGGTTCGATTCCCGCCACCTCCACCAGCCTTGGCCAAGGCTTCGGCTTGCACGCCAGTGTCGGACGAAGCCTTGTTTTGCGAAGGCTGCGTGAAGTAATGAAATATGTTTATCTCCTCCAGAGTATCTCCCTCCCGGAACTGCGTCCCGGTTTAAGATATAATAACCTATGTTATCCTGTTGGAGGACATGAGACAAGGGGAGAACCATGGCAACTATAACGTTTGACACTCACAAATACATCAAGACTCTTGAGGCATCAGGGATACCCGAGATCCATGCCGAAGCCATGGTTCAGGCGCAACAGGAATCCCTCCAAGCTGCCTTTGACTATCGCGAATTGGCCACCAAAGGAGACCTCCTAACGGTTCAGTCTGAATTAAAGGCAATCGTAGCCGAATCCAAGGCCGAAATCATCAAGTGGGTCGTCGCTCTTATCTTCATGCAGACTGGCATCATCACGGCTATCCTGATGAAACTGATTAAGTAGCAGGGATAGGGAGACGAGAAAAGCTCTGTACCGTGTACTACCCAGTAAAGAAAAAACAGACTCCAGAGTATCTTCCACCCGGAACAACGGTACGGTGGTCAAGGATGCTTTGATTTTGCTATGGCCGTCCTCCGTCAGATGAGGGCGGCTTTTTCAATATCATTAATCCCCTTCCTTTGGTAAGTCGCCGCCCATCTCATTTCTCCTTTTCGATGAACCCATCCTGTCGCTGTTACGGGGTGAAGTTTACCCGATAGATTTCTTTTGAAGAACCCGAACTGGAGCAGGCATGGCAGGCAAGAACGGTAACGATACCCTTGATATTTCCGCCCTGGAAAACTGGTTGTGGGACGCCGCGTGCAGTATCCGGGGGGCGGTGGATGCCCCCAAGTTCAAGGACTACATCCTTCCCCTGATCTTTATCAAGCGGATGTCGGACGTGTTCGACGATGAAATTGACCGGTTGGCGCTGGATTTCGGCGACCGGGAAACGGCGCTGGAAATGGCCGACGCCGACCGGAAGCTCATCAGGTTCTGGGTGCCGGAGGCGTCACGTTGGCAAGGTATCCGCCCCCTGACGGTGAAGATCGGCGAGAAACTCCCCGACGCAGTCAGGGCGCTGGCCAAGGAGAATCCCGACCTTTCCGGCGTCATCGACATCGTGGATTTCAACGCCACTATCTCCGGTGAACGGGCCATTGGGGAAACCAAGCTCTCCTCTCTGGTGGAAACCGTTAGCAAGCACCAGAATATCCCACAAAACAGTATCGCAACCGCAGAGAGATTAAGCAGGCATGAATTGAGAGAAGACGACATCCTGTTTGCTAGACGGGGTGTAATTGGCAGGCACGGCCTCGTTGGAAAAAAAGAGGCGGGGTGGATTTGTGGAACAGGATGTTTTCTCGTAAGACTCAATTATAAGAATATCAATAATAAATTCCTGTCTTTTCATATAGCTACCCCTTCCGTTGTAGCATGGTTAAATGCCAACGCTGCCGGGGCTATTATGCCGAATCTGAACAGTCAGGTTATTGCTGGAATCCCTGTCTATTATCCGCCGGTACCGGATCAGGAACAGATAGTTTCCCTTCTAACCGGCTTGGACAACAAGATTGATGCTGCCGAAGCAAAGAATGACATTTTACAAGATTTCTTCAAAACCATGCTCCACGAACTTATGACCGGAAGCATCCGGACGACGGGTATTAATTGACAACCGGATGGACCCAAATCGGGCGGACCAAGGCCCGCCCCTACGTAAAACAATCGGCTTACGGCGTATGACGTACGACCATGACATTCACCACCGGCGCTCTATTCGTCTGCGGGATTATGATTACGCCCATGCCGGGGCGTATTTCGTTACGATCTGTGTCCTTAACCATGAATGCCTGCTCGGGGACATTAATAATGGCGTGATGACGATGAATGATGCGGGGCGGATGGTGGAAACGGTGTGGCAGAGTTTGCCTGACCGGTTTCCAGCGGTGGAACTGGACACCTTCGTCGTGATGCCGAACCATGTCCATGGGATCGTTTTCATCCACGATGATAGTATGCCGGGCAGAAATCGACCGGGAACTGTAGGGGCGGGCCTTGGTCCGCCCGCCTTTGGTCCGCCCGCCTACCAGGAAAGAACAGGCTGATTACTTTGCCAGGAGACCGAGATGAAGCTGACCAATGTAGCCCGAGCTAGCCTGGAATATAGATTTCCGGACTTCGGCACTCGGCATTTATCCTTTAACAACGTCCTTGATAGTTAATGGGTAAAGTGATAGCCTTTAACTGATCGTAATCGTGTTAAAGGATGCGCTGTGTGAAAAAATCAGAGTTGAGTACAAATCGCCAACAACAACTTGTCCCGGTGACCGGATATTCGGGCGCCTTTGCCCTTGTCCCGCCTCCTACTCCTCGGTCGATATCATCAAAAACGGTTCCGACGGAAGTCACCCGGGCGCATGAGGCACATGGTGCTCTCACCCTTTCAACGACGCAGCTACCAAACCCGGATCTGGTTACCCGCACGCTGGATCGTCGTGAAGCTGTACGCAGCAGTCAGATAGAGGGGACCCGCTCAGAGATGGATGAGCTGCTCCCTCCCGGCAAGAACGAGTGGGACTTCGCCGTTCTGCTGGTCAGATTGTTCCGTTTTCCGGATTCGATAGTCGGAGGAGGGGTGGACGATGCACGAAAATGGCTCACCAGTGAAAACAAGGCGTTCGCCGACAAAAAACGCTGGATCTGATTGAATCAACGGAGGGGCTGGTCCGTGTGGTTACCTGCCTTGACGCCTGCCGCGCTATCGTCTGAAACGCGGCTCCTCTCCCTGACGGTCCGGCGGATGGTAGAGGCGCAGCATATTGTCGCCACTTCCAAGATTGTTGCTACTCGTGCCGAGCAGGAACTGTTGGAAGATATTCCGGAAGAACGCAAGCCTCCTGCCCCCAGCGAGGCGGTCGGTCTGCACTACCTGCCGTTCAGTCCCTTTCGCTATGAAACCCGTCCTCCTGCCGGTTCGCGATTTAAGAGCAGAACATGATAGAGGCGTTTTCTATGCCGCGGAGACCGTCCGCACCGCACTATTTAAACAGTGAGGCGGAATCAAATGGAACCGGAGGTGTCATGGTAAACAGAATACTGCTGGTGGATGATGAAAGCGCCGTACTCTCCTCCCTGAGGAGATCCCTCCATCATGAGCCGTTCGTTATCATTACGTCATCCGGCGCGGATGAGGCTCTGGATATCATGAAGGAGCAGGAGTTCAAGCTTATTATCTCGGACGAACGGATGGTGGGGATGCAGGGGGCGGAACTCCTGGCACAGGTCCGGCAACGATACCCTCAGACGCTTCGAATCCTGTTGACCGGCTACGCCAGTACCAAGGTTGCCATGAAAGCAGTGAATGACGGTGAGATCTATCGCTTTTTCCTGAAGCCTTGGGACGATAACCAACTCAGGCTTGCCGTCCGTTCCGCCGTGGAGAAATATGATCTGGAAGCGGAGAATCGACGCCTGTTGGCCATGGTCAGGGAGCAGGCCCTGGAGATAAAGGTTCTTGAAAAACGTTATCCGGGGATATCCAGAGTCGAGAAGGACAGCTACGGCGCCTTTATCCTGGCGGATGTGGCGGAAGAAGAGATCAAGGAGATGCTCCTGGAAAGTGAAAAGGATTTTCCGGGGTGACCTCCCGGACTCCGGGACGAAAAGCTTCCTTTCGGGGACTCAGACCGCGTCACTGCCATCGGAAAGAATCACGCCTTTGCCTTGGCGGTGCGCGTTCGTTTAGGGCGTACTGGAGCGGACTCCACCGGCGGAGGCGTGGCCTCATTCTCTTCTGGGGCGGGCGGGGCGGACTCCACCTTGCGCCGGTTCCGGCGGGGTGACGCCTGAGCGACCGCGAGAACGGGGGACTCCGGCGTAACAGCGACGGCAGGTTTCGGCTCTTCCACCGACGCCGGCTCAGCTTTTTTCCTCGGAGCCCGCTTCCGTTTCGGCAGGAGCTCCGCGCTATCGCTTGTGTCGGGTTCCGGCGGTGGCTCGCTCCGGGCCGGCTCCGGTGGAGCGACAGGGGGAGGCTGCGCCGGCTCCACCGGAACAACACCCAACGACTGGATGGAGAGTGCGGATTCCGTCCCGGCGGCTTGGGGAGTGGAATCGACACTGCTTGCCATTGATTCCGTCTCGTCATCCGCGCCGTCATCTCTCCCCGTGGGATTGGTCATTTCCCGGAGGATCTCCTCCAGCGCCTCGCTCAAGGC
>CAIUUR010000052.1 GCA_903902345.1 uncultured Geobacteraceae bacterium
ATAACCGGGATGCCGCAGACGCTGGTGTAGCGTACCAGGGGAACCATGTCGTCGCCATGGCCGCCCAGGGTAACCGCAACTACGTCCTTCACGGATACGCCCAGCTCCCAGGCGATGAAGGAGGCGAAGCGGGATGAGTCCAGCACGCCGGCCTGGCCGATGACGCGGCTGTAGGGGAAGCCGGTGATCTTCTGGCAGAGGGTCACCATGGCGTCCAGCGGGTTGGAGATAACGATGATGATGGCTTCCGGGGCGTACTGCTTGATCCCTTCGGAGACCGAGGTCATGATCTTGGAGTTGACCTCGATGAGGTCATCACGGCTCATCCCCGGTTTACGGGGGAGACCGGCGGTGACGATGACCACGTCGGAGCCCTGGATATCTTCGTAGCTGTTGGTCCCCTTGAGGCAGACGTCAAAACCGTCCACCGGGCCGACTTCGGCGATGTCCAGCATCTTCCCCTGGGGAAGCCCCTCGACGATATCGAACAATACCACGTCCCCCAGTTCGCGCAGGGCGCAAAGCTGTGCAAGAACGCCGCCGATCTGACCACCACCGATGAGAGAGATTTTCTTACGTGCCATGGTTTACTTCCTCCGTTTGGTTTGATGTTTAAGTATGATACCTGCTGCTTAAGCGATTGCGTCGATGATTGCATTCAGGGTCGGGCTGGGTCGCATTGCTGCTTCCGTCTTCATCGGATCCGGCTGATAATAGCCGCCCAGATCCTGGGGTTTTCCCTGGGCTCCGATGAGCTCTTCATTGATCTTGGCCTCATTTTCCTGAAGCTGCTGGGCTACCTTGGCAAAGCGTGCCGCAAGGTCCAGGTCTTTGGTCTGCCCGGCCAACGCTTCGGCCCAGTACATCGCCAGATAGAAGTGACTGCCGCGGTTGTCGATCTGACCGACCTTGCGGGCAGGATTCTTGTTGTTATCCAGGAATTTGGTATTGGCCTGATCCAGTGTGTCAGCCAGCAGCTGGGCTTTTTCGTTTTTGAAGGTAGCGGCCAGGTGCTCCAGGGAGACGGCAAGGGCCAGGAATTCGCCCAGAGAGTCCCAACGGAGGTACCCTTCCTGCACAAACTGCTGCACATGCTTGGGAGCAGAACCGCCGGCGCCGGTCTCGAACAGTCCGCCGCCGGCCAGAAGCGGCACGATGGAGAGCATTTTTGAACTCGTACCCAATTCGAGAATGGGGAACAGGTCTGTCAGATAATCTCTTAACGCATTTCCGGATACGGAAATGGTATCAAGACCCGCTTTTGCCCGGGGAAGAGTGAAACGCATTGCTTCCACAGGAGACATGATAAGAATTTCGAGACCTGTCGTATCGTGGTCTTTCAGATAGGTTGTTACTTTTTCAATCATCTGGGCATCATGCGCCCTGTTTTTATCCAGCCAGAAGACAGCCGGTGCTCCGGTTGCCCGAGCTCTCCGTACCGCCAGCTTGACCCAGTCCTGAATGGGGAGGTCTTTCGCCTGGCAACCGCGCCAAATATCCCCTTCTTCCACGTCGTGCTGGAGCAGGATCGCGCCCGACTCATCAACAACACGCACCGTGCCGTTGGCGGGAACCTTGAAGGTCTTGTCGTGTGAGCCGTACTCTTCCGCTTTTTGTGCCATCAGACCGACGTTTGAGACGCACCCCATGGTGGTGGGATCGAACTGGCCGTTTTTCTTGCAGAAATCTATGCACTCCTGGTACCATTCGGAATAGCAGGTATCGGGAATCACGCATTTCGTGTCGTGCAGCTTGCCGTCGGGACCCCACATCCCGCCTGAATCACGGATGACCACGGGCATGGAGGCATCGATAATGATATCGTTGCTTGCGTGCAGGTTGGTAATACCCTTGTCCGAATCAACCATGGCCAACTCGGGTCTGTTTTTGTACACTTCCTTGA
>CAIUUR010000053.1 GCA_903902345.1 uncultured Geobacteraceae bacterium
CAGGTTCAAATCCTGCCCCCCCAACCAAAAAAATCAAGGACTTAACCATACCGGTTGAGTCCTTTTTTTTGTTTGGATTATCGTTTGGGTGATTCGTAGTAAAGACGATATCCGATAATTCCAGAAGTTATCACTCCCAGCGAGAGCGAAGAATCTGCTTCAACTGCAAACAGATCTTCGCTTCGTTCAGAGTGACGAGCGGGGACGGGCTTCCCCGTCTAAAACGTCTCGAACTGACCGTCCAGGTCGTCAGAGGAGTTCAGTGCCAGGTTGTGCCCCACCACACCTTTCTGCGCCCCCTTGGGCTGACCATGAGTGAAGGGTGTTCTTGCTCGCGTCCTGGTGGGGAGCGAGGGGACCCGGACAACCTC
Source organism: uncultured Geobacteraceae bacterium (assembly GCA_903902345.1). Taxonomy (GTDB): domain Bacteria; phylum Desulfobacterota; class Desulfuromonadia; order Geobacterales; family CAIOGM01; genus CAIOGM01. Next base: position 372 of record CAIUUR010000053.1, read on the forward strand.
ACGAGATCGCGGCGCAGCCATGGTCTCGTTTATCCTGAAGAAAGCCACCGCCCCCTGCAACTGTTCAGCCCGGGAAGAGAGTTCCTCGGCGGTGGAAGCCATCTCCTCGGCGGCGGAGGCGTTCTGCTGGATAACCTGATCCAGCTGTTGAATCGCCCTGTTGATCTGCACGGCGCCGGAATCCTGTTCCCTGCTGGAGGCGTTGATCTCCTGCACCAGCTCCGCGGTTCGCTGGATTTCCGGAATGATTCCGGTCAGCATAGTCCCGGCCCGTTCCGCTACCTCCACGCTGCTCGTGGAGAGTTCGGAGATCTCCTGGGCCGCCAACTGGCTCCGTTCCGCCAGTTTCCGCACCTCGGAGGCCACCACGGCAAATCCCTTGCCGTGCTCCCCTGCCCGGGCCGCCTCAATGGCCGCGTTCAGGGCCAGCATATTGGTCTGCCGGGCGATCTCCTCGATGACAGTAATTCTCCCTGCGATCTCCTTCATGGCGGTCACGGTCTCGGCCACCGCCGCGCCGCCGGCTCGGGCGTCATCCGCCGCCAGGGTGGCAATCTTGTCCGTTTCCCGGGCGTTGTCCGCGTTCTGCCGGATGGTGGCGGTCATCTCCTCCACGCTGGAAGAAGCCTCCTGGGCGGCCGCGGCCTGCTCGTTGGCGCCGGTGGAGAGGCTATTGGCGCCGAAACTCATCTCCCGGGAGCCGCCCGCCACGCCGTCCGCCGCAACTTTCACCTCTTGCACGACCTTGGTAAGCTGCGCCACCATGGAGATCAGCGACTTCATCAGCAGGTCCTGGGGCGAGCGCTCCCGGAGGTCTACCATCAGGTTCCCTGTGGCAATTTCCCCCGCTCCGGCGGTGATCCGGTTCAGAGCAACGATGAGTTCATTGAGGCTCTGCAGAATGTCGAACTGCAGATGATACCGGTCGGTAATGAGCGGCGGCATATCCCCCAGGGAAATCCGCTTGATGTAATCACTGCTGAGAGAGAGGGGGGTAACGATGCCGGTCATGGTGTCGTTGATACCCGCCACCAAAGTCCGCCACTCCCCCACGAAGAGCGTGGTCTCGGCCCGATGATTGAGGTCGCCGGAACCGGCGGCCTTGATGATCATCTCCGTCTCGGACAACAGATTGTGGGTCGTTGTCAGAAGTCCGTTCAGGTCATTTTTTATGATGTTGTACTGCCCCTGGTACGTAGCGGTTATCAGGGGGGGGAGCTCTCCCCGGGCGATTTTCTGCAGATAGCCCGAAGTGTTCATGAGCGGTCCAACGATGTTGGAGACCGTGTCGTTGATACCCATCACCATGGTCCGCCACTCCCCCACGAAGCGGCCGGTATCGGCTCGCAGCTCCAGGTCGCCGATGGCGGCGGCATTGATGATGGCGGCGATCTCGCCATGGAGGAGGTGCATCGTTTCCAGGAGGGCATTGATATTGCTCTTGGTCCGGTCGTACTCGCCATGGTAATCGGCATCTATGAGTGGGGGAATATCCCCTCTGGCGACCTGATCCACATAGGCGGCGGTGAGGCGAAGTGGGGTGACGATGTTCGTGACGATGGCGTTGATTCCCTCCACCAGCTGCCGCCAGCTCCCCACAAAGAGGTTCTTGTCGGCCCGTTCGTCCAGATTTCCCTCCGCCGCGGCCCTGACGACCCGGCCGGCCTCCTCCAGCAGGTTATTCATGATGTCGATGCAGCCGTTGAGATTGTTCTTGATCTCGTTGAAATCGCCGTTGTAGCTGTCGGTAATCCGTGGCGGAATGTTCCCCTGGGCGATCCGGTCCACGTACTCCGCCGCCATGTTCAGTGGGCCGATGACCGCGTCCAGGGTTTCGTTGAAACCGATGACGATTTTTCGGAAATCTCCCTGATGCCGGGAGGCGTCGGCCCGGATGGCCAGCTTCCCTTCCACGGCGCTCAGGGTCAACTGGTGAGCGTCGTCGATGAGCGCGGTGACGTTTCCGATGCAGTTATTCAGGTTAATCTTGATCTCGTTGAAGTCACCGTAGTAGGTGTCGGTGATCTTCTCCGGGATATCCCCCTTGGCAATCCGGTCCACATACTCCGCCGCCACATTCAGGGGGGTGATGACCGCATCCAACGTATCATTGAATCCTGCCACAATCCTCCTGAAATCACCCTGGTGCCGGGTGTGGTCGGCCCGGGTGGCAAGTTTTCCGGCCATGGTGGCCTGTACCAGCATGGTGGAATCGGCGACAAGGAGGTTGACGGCGTCGATGCAGATGTTCAGGTTGTTCTTGATCTCGTTGAAATCACCGTTATAGGTTTCGGTGATCTTTTCGGGAATATCCCCCCGGGCGATCCGGTTCAGGCAGGTGGAGGCGACCTGCAGGGGATCGGTCAGTCGGTCCAGAATCTGATTCACGGCGCCGATCATCCGACTATTGTAGCCGTCATATTTGGACTCGTCGGCACGGACAGCAAGGTTACCCTGAAGGGCAGCGGACAGAAGGAGTTCAAGATCCTTGTTCCGTAACGAGACCGTAGTTAGAACCGCCTTGAGACCGCGCTTGATCCGGTTATAGTCCCCTGGATATTCCTCGGTAATTTCATCAGGAGCAATCCCTTCGCCGAACTTGTAGAGGGCATCGGCAGCTACATTCAAGGGGCCAACGACGGCATCCAGGGTGTCGTTGATACCGGTGACAATCCGGCGGAAATCCCCCTGATGACGGGAGGCCTCAACTCTGACGGATAGCTGGCCTGATCGTGCGGCCTGAGCCATCAGCGCCGTGTCGGTAACCAGGGAGTTGATGTTGTCTATGCAGTTGTTCAGATTGAGCTTGATCTCGATGAAATCACCACAATAGTTGTCACTTATCTTCTGAGGAATGTCTCCCTTGGATATCCGATCGACGTACTCGGCCGCCATGTTGAGGGGGCCAATGACGGCGTCAAGAGTCTCGTTGAACCCGCCCACAATGTTCCTGAACTGGCCCCGATGTTTTGTCACGTCAGCCCTGGTGGCCAATTGTCCTGCCGTAGCAGCGACGGAGAGCAGGGAAACATCCTTGACCATGGCCCGAATGGTAGCCACCATCTGCTTCATGGCGACCAGGAGTTGATCGATTTCATCGGTGGAATCCACCAGAATCTCCAGTTCGACCTCACCGGCAGCGATGCTGTTGGCAACAACCGTAGCCCTCCGGAGTTTGGCCGTCAGGTTGACAACAATAAAAAAGAAGACGACAACGATTATGGCGATAAAAATCACGCTTATTACCATCGTCTCTATTTTTGAACTCCGCAGAATGCCGGCAGCCTGATTTTCGATCGCCGTATTTTCCGCGTTACAAAGAGGCACAATTACATCGATGATTTTTCGATGTGCTTCATAGGATGGCGTCAGAACCTCGTTCAACAGTGTCAACGCCAGAACATGGTTTCCTGCCTCCAATGCCGGAAAATAATCCTTGAGTGCTCTATCAAAGAAGACAACGGCAGGCTGAAAGGACTCCTTCAGCAACAGATCCCGAACTTTTTCGCTGGCCAATTCTTTATTCCAGAATTCATGACGACTGTCGTATTCAACTCGGAGTTTTTTAAAACGATCAACATATACTTTTATTTTTGCTCCATCCTGTTCGGTAAAAGCCTGCAACACCACGCAATACGCTTCAATCACATATTCAGGCGGAGGAAGGATGTCAGCTATCAGATCCTTCCCATTGGTGATTTTTTGATAAATGGGGCTGTTTATTTTGATCCGCTCGGTGGAGAGCCACATCATCACAAAAACACCGATAAGCGTAGTCGTCAGAAAGATGCAGGTCGCAATAAGTTTTGCTTTGATGCTCATGCGTGAAATCTCCCGTAAAAATGTACAGATACTAAGGTATTAAAACGTCTCGAACTGACCGTCAAGGTCGTCATGGCCACTCATTACCAAATCGTGACCACCTCCGTTGCCATGCGCCGCCTTGGGTCTGGTGTAGCCGACTGCTTTTTTAACCTGCGCCTTGGGGAGCGCTTTGGGACTCCTGGCCACCATTCGCGACGGAGGAGAAACCATGGCCTCGCCGATCCTGAAGAAGGACATCGCACCCTGCAGTTGCTCGGCCTGGGAAGAGAGCTCCTCGGAGGTGGAGGCCATCTCCTCGG
>CAIUUR010000054.1 GCA_903902345.1 uncultured Geobacteraceae bacterium
CGTCCCCACGGCGAACAGGGAGACGGTAACGCCCCATGCGGAAGCTTTCCAGGGGGTAATCTGGCACCTGCTGGTATCTCACCCCAAATTGAAGGCCGCACAGACTAAATGGGAATCGGCGGTTTAGGCCATGCGACGGGCTGTTTTTCTTGATCGTGACGGGGTGATCAATCGGGCTTACCTGCGCCAGGGGATACCGCACCCGCCGGCCAATCTTGGGGAAGTAGAAATTCTCCACGGGGTCCCGGAAGCCCTTGCCGCACTACAGGGGGCAGGTTTTCTCCTCATCGTCGTCACCAACCAGCCTGACGTGGCCCGGGGTGCTACTCTCCTCGAAACCGTCCGGGGTATCAACGGTTATCTGGCCGGTTTATTCCCCATCACGGAATTTCGGAGCTGTTATCATGATGACATCGATGACTGCGCTTGCCGCAAGCCTCGCCCCGGCGCCATCCTTGCCGCAGCGGAGACTCATGGCATAGACCTCACCCGGAGTTACATGGTTGGTGATCGATGGCGTGATATCGAGGCCGGGCGGCGAGCCGGTTGCAGGACCATCTTTCTGGATTATGGCTATACGGAAAAACAACCTGAATCCATGGACCATGTGACTCGTTCCCTGGAAGAGGCTGCACGGATTATTCTGGGAGCATTGCCATGAAAGCTATCGAACAGCTGGCGATCAAGATCTTTGCGGACGGCGCCGACAGGGCGGGAATGCTGGAAATGTATGCCAAACCGTACATCAGGGGGTTGACCACCAATCCGACGCTGATGAACAGGGCCGGCGTCACGGATTATCGGGCCTTCTGCAAGGATATCCTCTCCTCCATCAAGGATAAGCCCCTCTCCTTCGAGGTGTTTTCCGATGACTTTGTCGAGATGGAGCGCCAGGCCATGGAGATTGCCGGTTGGGGCGAGAATGTGTATGTTAAAATTCCGGTGACCAACACCCGGCGGGAAAGCTGTTACCACCTCGTCTCGACTCTTGCCGCACGCAAGGTTAAATTGAATATCACCGCAATCATGACGCTGAACCAGATACGCCATGTGGCTGCCGCACTGGATCCCGCCGTTCCCAGTTATATCTCCGTATTTGCCGGCCGGATTGCCGATACGGGACGTGATCCGGTGCCGATAATGCAGGCTGCCGTCGAATTACTCAAGACTTCGCCGTTGGCCGAACTGATCTGGGCCAGTCCGCGGGAGCTATTGAATATTTTTCATGCGGAGCAGGCCGGATGCCATGTCATTACCGTGACCAATGACATCCTCAAGAAACTCGACCTAGTGCATTACGATCTGGACGAATTTTCCCTGGATACGGTGAAGATGTTTCACGGAGATGCTCTGCACGCCGGATTTACTCTCTGAGACTTGTTGTGCCGGCAACGCTAACGCGCCGGATATGGAAGGAGATTGTATGCAGGGCTGCGCAGACGACGTGAAAAACAAAAAAGTCTATCTCATAACGACCATTATCCTGTTCGGGTTCTTCGGCTCCCTGTTTTTTCACTATGTTCAGGGATATTATTTTAAAAAACCGTATCCGCTCAACACCTTTCTCTTCTTGCCCGATGACTATTTTAACGATTTTTTTAATAGTCGGAAGTTGCGTGTCGAAAAATTGTATGACATCAATCATTTCCTCCCCTACTTTCCCGTGGGAGCCTTGGCCATCGCCTTGACCAGGGTGATGAAAATTCGACCAAGTTTTATTTTAATGAATTCAGTCTATTACGCCTTGCTGTACTATCAGGGCAAGCGGTTTGTGGTTGACCGCCTGGCTGGTATCCTTTGCAAGTCACAGCAACTGTTCATATTGATCATGCTCCCCTATCCGTTATTATTCGCCTTTGACAGGGGAAACCTTGAGATTATTTTGTATATGCTTATTTCCTGTTTTTTCTATTTTTATTATGTACATAAGAGTCGTTTGTCCACGCTGTTTCTCGTCCTGGCCATAGGGATGAAGCTCTATCCGGCGGTGTTGCTGTTGTTGTATCCCAGTGACAGGAGGTACCGGGAGGCGGTTATCGCCACCGTCGGCGCAGTGGCGGTGATAGTGGCCGGTTATGCCTGTATCGGAATGCTCTCCGGTTGGAGCTTGGTGGAGACCGTCCACTTCCATCTGAACTGTCTCGGCAAGTTTCAATCCCTGAAATTTACCGGAGCGGGACTACAGCATACGCATACTCTTTGGAGTGTCATCGCCGCCATCAAGCTGTACTCCGGTTTGAATGTGGATTTTGGACTGTTGGCTAAACTTTACGCGGTCATGGTTCTTCTCTTCTTCTTTGCGTTGAGTACCTATGTCGTTTTTTTTGAAACATCGGAGTGGAAAAAATCTGCCATCCTCATCTTTTCCATGATCATGCTGCCGTATACTTCCTATGATTACACCATGATC
>CAIUUR010000055.1 GCA_903902345.1 uncultured Geobacteraceae bacterium
GCGGCTCTTTCAACCTGGGTGGTCCGAAGACAGTGAAATATGTCGCCATTGATCCCTTTGGCGTGGCCAGCGCCGTCGGCTCACAAACCTATTCCGGCTATGCAGCGGATGCGCTACTCACGGTTACCCCTGCCGGTTCCGGCGGCGGGACGATTAACAGCATTGTGCCAGTCAATAGCATCCACTGCTCTTGGCCATCACAACTCGGAGATGTCTGTTCGACCATACAGTCACCGGGAACTCCGGTAACTCTCTGCGCTACGCCGAGTTCCACTTCGCTGTTCACCGGCTGGTCACTTCCCGCCTGTACAGCCAATGACACTTGTTGTCCCTTCACGCTTAATTCAGCTACTCCCGTTACGGCGACCTTCATCACCATACCGCCGGTGAAGGTTGTCGATTCTCTGGGGATAAATTACTATGATCTACTGCAGAATGCCTACGATCACGCCCAGACCGGTGCGACAATCTTTGCCCGGGAGCAATCCTTTACGGAAATACTGACAGCAAACAAAACGGTTTCTGTCGCAATCAAAGGTGGTTACGACGTCGGCTTTGTGCATCAGACCGGCTATTCGTTGTTTCAGGGAGTGATCATTCGTTCAGGAAAGCTTGTCATGGATCGATTGACCGTGAGGTAGTTCAGGGACCGTCGCCACTCTGAAACTCATCATATTTCATCTTGACAATGTATCAATAGTTGATACATTGTTCTCCATGGTATGGACTGTTGCATACAGCCGAAAAGCTGCGAAGCTCCGCGAAAAAGTTCCGGAACGTGTAAAGTCAATGATTGACGCCCTCATCATTGACATACGCGCAACAGGTCCGGTGCGCGGTGACTGGCCCAATTATTCAAAACTTTCCGACGGGTTGCATCATTGCCACTTGAAAAAAGGTCAACCGACTTACGTTGCCGTCTGGCAGATCATCGAAAACAAAGTTCATATTGTGGAGATTATTTATGTTGGCACACACGAAAAAGCACCCTACTGAAAGCATCAAAATAACAGGTTCCCCTGAAGCCATAAGCCGACTGCGCCAATATGCTCTCAAGGTCGGAGCTGGCATCATTGAAAATACTGACTCTATTCCTGCTTCCGACATTTCCCCCGAACTGGACAGTAACCCCTCCGGAATTTACCTTCGGGGCATCCGTCTACGGGAAGATCTTACCCAGAAAGCGCTGGCAGTAGTGACCGGCATTTCTCGCTCCAATATCAGCGCCATGGAACACGGTAAGCGGCCAATCGGAAGGGAAACCGCAAAGAAACTGGCAACTGCCTTGAATTGCGACTATCGCCGATTTCTTTAATTTTCAGCAATATCGGAAGGTAAAACGTAAAAGAGCTCCTGAACAAACGTTCAGGAGCTCTTTTACGTAACAGTAACAACCCGCGCACGGTTACTACAGCAGGTGTTCGATCTTTTCCCGCTCTTCCACCAGATAGAATTCCAGAGTCTTTCGAAGCGCATCGTCGATGGGAGTCACCGGCACCCACCCCAGACACTTTTTGGCGTTCTCCACTGATGGGACACGAGTCAGCATATCCTGATACCCCTTGCCGTAAAACTCCCCGGAAGAGACCTCCACGATCCGGCACTTCTCCGCCTTCTCGCGATAGGCAGGATACTCCATGACCAGGGAACGAAGCTTCTCGGCCAGTTCCCGCACGGAAAGGTCGTTGCCGGGGTTGCCGATATTGAAAATTTTGCCACTGGCACAACCATTCTCGTCGGCGACGATCTTCATGAGGCAGTCGATGCCGTCCTCCACGAAAGTAAAGGAGCGCCGTTGGGCGCCGCCGTCCACCAGCTGAATCGGTTCTCCCGCCAGAATGTTGTAGAGGAACTGGGTAAGAACCCGGGAACTCCCCTCCTTGGCGGTGCTAATGCTGTCCAGCTTGGGGCCGATCCAGTTAAAGGGACGGAAGAGGGTATAGCGGAGTCCCTCATGCTCGCCGTAGGCATAGATGACCCGATCCAGCATCTGCTTGGCGCAGGAGTAGATCCACCGCTCCTTGTTGATGGGGCCAAGCATGAGCGGCGAGTTCTCTTCGTCGAATTCCCGGTCCGGGCTCATGCCGTAGACTTCGGAAGTGGAGGGGAAAATCACCCGTTTCTTGTACTTGACGCAGAGGCGGACGATCTTCAGGTTTTCCTCAAAATCCAGTTCGAAGACCCGCAACGGGTCCTTCACGTAGGTCACCGGAGTGGCGATGGCCACTAACGGGAGGACGACATCACACTTCTTGATGTTGTACTCGATCCACTCCTTGTTGATGGTGATGTCCCCTTCCAGGAAATGGAAGCGGGGATCACCCAGGGAGCGTTCCAGTTTGTCGCAGGCCATATCCAGGCCATAGACCTCCCAATCGGTGGTGGTTAGAATACGGTGGGTCAGGGCATTGCCGATGAAACCGTTGACGCCGAGAATAAGTACTTTCATGCAGTATCTCCTGTCTAAATCGTTCAAATCAAAAACGGCTGTTGTCCACGAAGTACACGAAGGAAAACCAAGATGATACCAAGAGAAAGGTAATAACCTGGAGGGTGAACCGTTTTCAGACCGTTACATTACGATCTTCTTCGTGAAACTTCGTGTCCTTCGTGGATAAAGCTTTTTCTAGGTTGAATTATTCCTATTGGTTACAGAACAGTCTGTTGTCCAAAGGATGTTTCAGACCGAACTCGTCGGCCATCATTTCGGTATTTCCCTCCAGTTGCAGTGACCGGATTTCCAGCAGGCCTTCCCCTGTGCCAACCTGCAACGGCTTTGTGGAGACGACCTTTCCCGGTTCCCCCTTCCCCGCCAGCGGAAAGGCGGACCAGATAACGACCCTCTTCCCCTCAAGGTGGGTGAAGGCGCCGGGATAGGGATGGGTGACCCCTCGGATGAGGTTATGGATCTGCACCGCCGGTCTTGACCAGTCAATGAGTCCGTCGGCAGGTTTGCGACCGCCGCAGTAATTCCCGGCCGTCAGATCCATGGGGATTCGGGGGGCACTCCCAGCAGCCAACAGCGGCCAGGCGCGACGCAGCACCGTCACCGCCGCCTCGGTCACCTTCCGGAAGAGGTCATGAGCCGTGTCGGTGAAAGCTATGGGAACCTTCTCCTGATCCACAATATCGCCGGCATCGGGCTTTTCCACCATGTAGTGGAGCGTGGCGCCACTCTCGGTCTCACCGTTGATGACGGCCCAATTAACCGGCACTCGCCCCCGGTACCGGGGAAGGAATGACCCATGGAGGTTGAGGGCGCCAAGCCGGGGGATCTCCAGTAGCTCCGTTTTTATCATGTTCCGGTAATAAAAGGAAAAGATAAAATCAGGGGCGATCTCCCGCAGCAGCGCCACGTTCTCCGGTTCGTTGATGTCGCCGGTCCGCCAGGGGATGCCGTGACGATCGGCCAATTCCCGCACCGATGAGAACCAGATCTGCTCCGTGGGTGAATCCTCGTGGGTAAAGATCAGACGGATATCCGCTCCCTGCCGGAGCAGTTCCTCTATACAGCGGTACCCAACATTATGATAGGCACAGATAACAAGAGATGACATAATGACCTTTCAGTTGTTTTGTTCGTGAATTTTTCGCACCACGTACCGGGGCCTGCGACGGACCTCCTGATAGATCCTCCCCACATACTCTCCCAGAATACCGATGCCAAACATGATGGCCCCCACAAAGAAGAAGAGGATGGCAAAGAGGGTAAAGACCCCCTCCACCTCCGCACCCACCAGGAACCGTCTGGCCAGGAGGAAAAGGGAGAAGCCGACGGCAAAGAGCGACATGAGGACCCCCAGCAGGGCGAAGAGTTGGAGCGGCACCACAGAGAAGCCGGTCATCAGGTCGAAATTGAGCCGGACCAGTTTATAGACGGAGTACTTGCTCTCCCCTTCAGCCCGCTCGGCGTGAGCCACCTCCACTTCGCTGGGGTTGGCGGCAAAGGTCTGCCCCAGAGCCGGAATGAAGGTGGTAGCCTCCTGGCAACGGTTGATGTTGTCCACCACGTTCCGGCGATACCCCCGGAGCATGCAGCCGTAGTCGGTCATCTTCATCCCGGTCATCTTCCGGGTCATGATGTTGACGATGAGGGAGGCGGAACGGCGGAAGATGGTGTCCTGCCGTTTCTGGCGGACACTCCCCACGGCATCGTGCCCCTTTTCCATCTCCGCCACCAGCTTGGGAATCTCTTCCGGCGGGTTCTGCAGGTCGGCATCCAGGGTGACGACATACTCCCCCCGGCTCACCTCGAAGGCGGCCAGGATGGCCATATGCTGACCGAAATTACCGTTGAACTCAATGACCCTGACCTGTGGATGGTCGGCGGCAAATCCCCTGAGGATCTCCAGGGAACGGTCCCTGCTCCCGTCATCGGTGAAGATGATTTCAAAGGATTTTCCCATCCCCTGCATGACCGGATAAAGCCGCTCAAAGAGCCGCGGGAGATTCCCCTGTTCGTTATAGACCGGGATGACGATGGTAATAATAGGGTAGTCAGTCATTGTTTATTTCCTGTTTTTTACTATCACGTCCTTCACCGCGGCCACCACATCCTGGGCATCCTCATCCGTCATCTTGGGAAAAAGGGGGAGGGAGAGTATCCGGTCCGAGGCGTAATCGGCGTTGGGAAGAGCACCCGGCGAAAGATGCAGATGTTCCCGGTACCAGGCATGATGATGAATCGCCTTGTAGTGAAGTCCGGA
>CAIUUR010000056.1 GCA_903902345.1 uncultured Geobacteraceae bacterium
CCCTCTCGGATGCGGTTTTTCCGACTGATTACAACAAAATTACTTGGCAGCAGGAGCAGCAGGAGCAGCAGCTTCAGCAGGAGCAGCTTCTTTCTTTGCTTTCTTTGCTTTTTTGGCTTTTTTCTTGGCAGGCTTGGCTGCTTTTTCTTCTTTTTTCACGTCAGCAGCGGCAGGAGCAGCAGCAGGAGCAACAACGGGCTCAGCGGCGCATACGATACCAGCGAAAGAAAGAGCAACCAGGGCGGCAACGATTGAGGACAGGACTTTTTTCATTTTAATTCTCCTTGAGTCGAATTGATTTACTGATATGTCTATAGCAGCTTTCATGCCAAGAGCAGATTTATCACAATAAAGCTGATTTTGTTAGACTATCTCGGGATTACGCCTTGGCGACACACAAGAAGCCACCCCAAAAGCTCTTACGTACACCCCATATGAGGCAAACACGATTTTCAACTTACGTTGATCTCGAACTGCTCCTGGTGAAATCCGGGTTTGGCCCGGATGGTGATGCTCTTCTTGAACCGTTTTTCCAACTCTTCCAAGCCTTTTCGCTCTTCATCGTAAAGAAGGTCCGCCACCTGGGGATGAACCGTCAGCATCAATTTGGAGCCACGGATGTCAAGCATCTCCCGCCGCAATTCCCGGAACAGCTCGTGGCAGATGGTGAGTTTAGACTTGACGTACCCCCGCCCTTCGCAGTAGGGGCACGGCTCGCAAAGCAGCCGCCCAAGACTCTCCCGGACCCGCTTGCGCGTCATCTCCACCAACCCCAACTCCGAGATCTTCAGGATATTGGTCTTGGATTTGTCCGCCTTCAGCGCCTCCTCCAGCGCCGTGAAAACCTTCTCCCGGTTGACCTCCTTCTCCATGTCAATGAAGTCGATGATGATGATCCCACCCATATTCCGGAGGCGCAACTGGTAGGCGATTTCCTTCACCGCCTCCAGATTGGTCTTGAGGATGGTGTCTTCCAGGTTATGTTTCCCCACGAAGCGACCGGTGTTCACATCGATGGCGGTGAGGGCCTCGGTCTGTTCCACGATGATGTAGCCGCCACTCTTGAGCCAGACTTTTCGCCCCAAGGCACGGCTGATGTCCACTTCCAGACCATAGTGGTCGAAGATCGGCTCATCCTCTTCGTAGAGTTCAATGCTGTACTTCATCTTGGGCATGAAGGTGGTGATGAACTGGACGATCTTGTCGTGCTCCGGCTTGGCGTCCACCATGATCCGGTCCACCTGGTCGGTGAGGATGTCGCGAACCACCTTCTGGGTCACATCAAGATCCGAATGGATCAGAGAGGGCACCCCGGCCCCCTCCTTCCGTCCCATGATCTCACTCCAGAGTTTGGTAAGATAGTGCAGGTCCGAGGCCAGATCCTCCTCGCTCTTCCCTTCGGAGACGGTTCGGACAATGAAACCGCTTCCGGCGGGCTTGATCCGCTCCACGATCTCCCGGAGTCGTTCCCGTTCTTCCTCATCCTCAATACGACGCGAAATCCCCACATGATCCACCGTGGGCATATAAACGAGATGCCTTCCAGGGAGGGAAATATGCGAAGTGATCCTTGCGCCCTTGGTCCCCAGAGGCTCCTTGGAGACCTGAACCAGCAATTCCTGCCCTTCCTGAAGGAGTTCCTCGATGGGGTGCATCACCGGATGATATTCCCGCCCTTCCCCCGCTTCTTCCTTCTTCTCACCAGCCTCCAGGAATGTCTCATACTCCTCGATGGCGTCGAAGACATCGGCGACATACAGAAACGCCGCCTTCTCCATGCCGATGTCCACAAAGGCCGCCTGCATCCCCGGCAGAACCCGGATGACCCGACCCTTGTAGATGTTTCCCACGATCCCCTTGATCTTGCTTCGCTCGATATAGAGTTCGGTGATGGTACCGTTCTCAATGAGCGCAATGCGGGTCTCGTGGGAGGTGGTGTTGATGACCAGCTCACTTCCCATGACTGACAACCTCGTTATATGAATTCAAGTAACAACATTAAAAAATAAATGGGTTTTCCGTTTAACCGGCGCCTTCCGCGAAGATCACGTCGAGTTTCATGGCCCGGGCGTCCCGAAGAGCTTCCGGGGAAAGACCGGTGATAGCCTCCAGATACTCCCGCGGTTTCCCCCGCCGGGTGATAAACTCCAGGACATTCCCGTCAACCGTCAGCAGGCACAGTTCCTGGCGCAGATCCAACGTCATGTTTTTCCCTTTGGCATCCCGGGTATAGAGAAAGGAATCACGGGCAAGAAATTGCGCCACCATCCCCGGAAGGTCGACCCCCAGCCCGGGAGGGAGTTCCACCTTATAGCGCGCCGCGGAGATAATAACAGAGAGTGACGGACTTTTCCACGGGATATTGCGGGCTTCGAGAATTTTTATCCCCTGGGGAAGCGCGGCGTTGAACCCGTTCATGACTTTTTCGGCGCCACAGGGTGAGGATAACTCCAGGTCGGCATATTCGGCCCACGATTCAACCCCCACGGAAAGGGCCGAGGCAAAGGAAAATTTGGGATGAGGATGAAAGCCCTGGGAATGACGCACCGGCAACCCGGCACGACGTGCACCCCGGATGAAGATGTTCAGGAGCTCCAGATGACTGAGAAACCGCATGGGACCGGTTTTGCTGAACCGGAGACGCACCCGCTCCACGGCTTCGTCCCCCCCGTCGACATCGGCCTCCAGGGGGGAGAGCAATGGAGCCAGAGCATGCTGCACCCTGTCGGTCTCCACCAGCACCATCCGGATCGTCTCAAAGTCGCAAACCCCGCACCCGGAGCAGACCCCATGACGACAATCTTCCGTGGCGCTCTCGGCTACAGCCCGCTCCCGCTCTTTCAGGAGATACTCCCGGGTAACGCCGCATTCCAGGTGGTCCCAGGGGAGGATCTCATCCAGATCGCGCCGACGGTGATAGAAGAGGGGATCGATCCCCGTAAGCTGGAAAGCCTCCTCCCAGCTTTGCCAAGCGAGCCGTTCGCCCCAGCCGTCGAAACGGCACCCCAGTTCCTGCGCCTTGACCAATACCGCTCCCAGACGACGATCCCCCCGGGCAAAGACCCCTTCCAGAAAAGTCAGACGGGCGTCCTGCCACTTAAAACGGAGTTTTTTCCGTTTCAGATCGTCCCGGAGAAACCACTGTTTTTCCTTGATCTCCGGGGTGGTGATCTGCGGTTCCCATTGGAAAGGAGTATGCGGCTTGGGGACAAAGGTTCCCACCGAGACGTTGACCTCCCCCCCGTTGCCGCTCCGCTTCCCCTCCAGCTTCACTTTTCGGGAAAGCTCGGACATGGCGGCCACGTCCTCCATCTGCTCACCGGGAAGACCGATCATGAAATAGAGTTTGATGAGCCGCCACCCGGCGCCGTAGATCTCTCCGGCACTCTTGAGCAGATCTTCCTCGGTGATCCCCTTGTTGATGACCCGGCGCAACCGCTCGCTACCCGCCTCGGGCGCCAGGGTAAAACCGGTCTTACGGACCTTTTTGATCTCTTCCACCATCTCCGGGGAGAGGCTTCCCACCCGGAGGGAGGGGAAGGATACTGCCACCCGTTCTCCGGCATAGCGCCGCATAAGCTCGGTGAGAAGCGGCAGAATGCAGCCGTAATCCCCCGTGGAGAGGGAGAGGAGAGAAATCTCTTCGTACCCGGTGTTGCGCAGGGTTTGCTGAATGAGATCCAGGAGCTGCTCGGGACTCCGCTCCCGCACCGGTCGATAGATGTAACCGGCCTGGCAGAAACGGCACCCCCGGGTGCACCCCCGGGCAATCTCCATGCTGACCCGATCATGGATCGTTTTCATGAGCGGGACTACCGGCATCACAGGATACGGGGCATGGGCCAGGTCGGCGACAAATCGCCGTTTCACCGTATCATACCCCGCCAGGAGCGGCACGATCTCCGCCACCCGTCCCTGGTCGTCATAACGGGGCTGAAACAGGGAGGGGACATAGACCCCCTGGATGGCAGCCAGCCGCTGGAGCAACTCCGGCTTCGGGATTGCCCCCTTCTTGGCTTCCCGGACAACGGCGGCAATCTCCAGGATCGCTTCCTCTCCATCCCCCAGAAGGAAGAGGTCAAAGAAATCGGCCAAAGGTTCAGGATTATAGGCGCAGGGTCCCCCTCCGATGATCAGCGGGAAACGCCCTTCTCTATCCCGGGCGAGGAGGGGTATCCCCCCCAATTCCAGCATGGTGAGGATGTTGGTATAGGAAAGTTCATACTGGAGGGTGAAGCCGATGATATCCAGCTCATTCAGGCTCCGACCGCTCTCCAACGTCGTGAGAGGGAGGTGATCCCGGCGGAGCTGCTCCTCCCGGTCAGGCCAGGGGGCGTACACCCGCTCCGGCGCCACCCAGTCGTGCTGTTTCAGCACGCCATAGAGGACCTGGAGCCCCAGATGGCTCATCCCCACCTCGTAGACATCAGGAAACGCCAGGACGAAACCGACTTCTCCACTCCCCGTGGCAATGGCTCCGGTTTCTCCGCCGGTATAGCGAGCAGGTTTTTCCACCGCCAGAAGGTGGTTGGTCATAATTTCTTCCTCCGTAATACAAAAACCGCACCTGAGAGGGCGCGGTTTCTTTCGTCGGCCGCCGGGATTGTTCTGCCCGACGCAAACCGAGGGGTTGAACCGGGAAGATACGAAACGCACTCTACTGCGCCATATCGTCCCAGACGTAGCGGGGTTCCAGATACTGGTCATAAAATCCGGGAAAAGCAAGATAAAACGTGGCGAATTCCAACGCCCCTGAGAATGTCCGGACCACCATCATCCCCATCCCCTTGAACGGACCCACGAGACAACCCTGCACGGCGCCATGCTCTTTGTAGGTCGAGTGAATCTGCCGCGGAAATTCCAGCCAGCCGGTGGCTACATTAACAAGACCACGAGACGCCTTGGCCGACATCCCGGCGACAACCTCTTCAGCCGAAGCATCGTCCACGGACCGGTACGAGTCCGCCATTGCCACACCGGTGTTCAGGAACAGGGCGAGAAACCCCACCAGCAGAACAGGACCAAACCGTTGCCATCTCCGTGTCATTTACTCCTCCTTCTCCACCAACGAGACCTTTTCGCCCGGCACTCCGGGCAGACATTCCGTCCCAGCCGGACAGGCGAGGGACACAACTTTGGAATCTTTGTAACACAATTGCAGTCCGCTGGCAAGCCGCAGAGCCGAAGGGAGAGCTCTGTACGAAAAAAAAGCGCAGAGTAGCAACTCTGCGCTTTTCAATTCATCCGGTTGAGCTGCGTCCTTACTTGTGCTTGGCCAGGTAGGAAGCGACCCCCTTTGCGTCGGGCTTCATGGCGTCGTCCCCTTCCTGCCAGTTGGCCGGACAGACCTGATCGCCGTGAGTTTCCACAAACTGGAGTGCGTCCACCATCCGGAGCGCCTCGTTGACGCTACGGCCAAGGGGGAGATCGTTGATGACGGAGTGACGCACCTTGCCGTGGGTATCGATGAGGAAGAGACCACGCAGTGCCACGGCGTCGTTCAACAGAACACCGTAGGAGCGAGCGATGCTCTTGGTCAGGTCTTCCACCAGCGGGTACTGGATGTTGCCGATGCCGCCATCTTCCACTGCCGTATTCTTCCAGGCATAGTGGGTAAAGCGGGAATCCACGGAGACGCCGATAACTTCACAGTTCTTTGCTTTGAAATCGGCCAGCTTCTTGTTGAAGGCGATGATTTCCGACGGACAGACGAAGGTGAAATCGAGGGGGTAGAAGAAGAGGACCACGAACTTGCCGCGATACTTGGACAAGGTCAGTGTCTCAAAAGTGTTGTCAGGCATGACGGCGTTAGCGGTAAAATCGGGGGCGTCTTGGGTCACAAGAGTAGACATGCACATGAAATTTTCTCTCCTTTGTATGCGCTTGAAGATGATGTTTAAGTGAAAACATATCTATCATTGCCGCAAGGAAATGTCAACAGGATAAAAACAGTCTTGTTCGAAAAAACCGTTTGGGGTTCAAGGTTCAGGGTTCAAAGTTTTTCAACCTTGAACCTTGAACCCTGAATCTTGCCTTAAGCCTTATCCTTTCACCTGACCGTTGATCCCGATGACAACCTCCGTAAAGGGAATCTCCTTCCCCGAGGCAGCCAGAGCATGCCTGGCCGCTCCGACGATCCCTCCGCAGCAGGGAACCTCCATCCGGAGCACGGTGACACTCCTGACACTGGAGAGCCGGAGTAGTTCGGTCAGTTTCTCCTGATAAAACTTGTTGTCGTCCAACTTGGGGCAACCGATAACCAGCGCTTTTCCCGCCAAAAAATCCCGATGAAAATCGGCGCAGGCGAAGGGGACGCAGTCGGCGGCGATGAGGAGGTCGGCATCCTGAAAATAGGCGGCCGTCGTGGAGACAAGGTTAAGCTGTACCGGCCATTGCCGGAGCTGGCTGGGACGAGGTTCCCCCACCACTGAGGAGGTGGATGCGGAAGCGGGAGCAAAGGTCATGGCCCGGGAACCGGGACAACCGCCGTGGCCTGGGGAGACGGGAGGGGCGGCAACTGCTGGAGCGGCATGGTTATGGGTAACCGGAGTTCGGCCGATCTTCTGCAGATGAACCTCTACGGCCGCCTCGTCGAACTGATCCGAATCCCGTTCTATGATGGTGATGGCGTCCTGGGGGCAGTCCCCCAGGCAGGCGCCTAAGCCGTCGCAGAGGTTCTCGGCGGCCAGCACCGCCTTGCCATTTACGATAGTGATGGCCCCTTCGGCGCAGGAGGGGACACAGAGTCCGCAACCGTTGCACTTTTCCTGGTTTATCTGAACAATCTTTCTAATCATGGTGAACTCCTTTTTTGGGAGGTTCCGGTGTCCGGATTCCCTCGGTGAAGGTAAAAGTTTCAGAAAAAATAGTGGAATATCAAATCCAGTCGACCCCGGAGGATCAGCCGTTTTCCGGACCAGGCCATGATTTCCCGGACCTTCTGCCGGTAGTCGGGGCGGTAGCAGTGTACCGGGCAGTTCTTGCAGGACGGCTTCGGCTTCAGGGGACAGCGCCGGAGTCGCCGGGCGGCGTACTCCATCAGGTCGGCACACTCCGGGCAAAGCTGCTCCGTAGTTCCAGCCAACCCCGTCACCCCGGACTCCGTAAATCCGTTTCGGGAAGCACGATGCCGCGACCGGCAAAAGAGTTCCACGAAGTGAGCAAGAAGTCTCAAATCCTTCTGTTGTCGCGGGGTCAAGTCGTCCATGAAAATCACTCTAGACTGAAACAGGGGATTTCCACATGACACAGGTCAAAAAAGAGCAAGGGAGAAGAGTGAAGGGAGAAAGGCGGTGCCCTGAGCGGAGTCGAAGGGTTAAAGGCGGCGCCCTGAGCGAATTCGGAGGAAAGTCGGAGGATGATTCCGTAGGGGCACGGCGCGCCGTGCCCCTGATATCGAAGGCGTCTACAGGGTGATCCGCTCCATTCCCCCCATGTAGGGACGAAGGACAGTGGGGATAATGACGGAGCCATCCGCCTGCTGGTAGTTCTCCAAGATCGCCACCACCGTCCTCCCCACGGCCAGTCCGGAACCGTTGATGGTATGAACGAATTCCGGCTTTTTCTCCCCATCCCGGAAACGGATGGCGGCCCGCCGGGCCTGGAAATCCTCGAAGTTACTGCAGGAAGAGATCTCCCTGAAGGTATTCTGACCAGGGAGCCAGACTTCGATATCATAGGTCTGGGCGGCGGAGAAGCCGATGTCTCCGCTGCAGAGCGCCATCACCCGGTAGTGGATACAAAGAAGCTGCAGCACCTTTTCCGCATTTCCCAGAAGCCGTTCCAACTCCGCGGAAGATTCTTCCGGCCGACAGAAGGCGACCAGCTCCACCTTGTTGAACTGGTGCTGGCGGATGAGTCCCCGGGTATCCTTGCCGTAGGAACCGGCCTCTTTCCGGAAACAGGGAGTATAGGCCGCATACCGAACCGGGAGGTCCGTCCCCTTGAGGATCTCGTCCCGGTGGATATTGGTCACCGGAACCTCGGCGGTGGGGATGAGATAGTAATCCAGCCCCTCCATTTTGAACAGGTCCTCCTCAAACTTGGGGAGCTGTCCGGTACCGGTCATGGACTCCCGGTTGACCATGAAGGGGGGGAGCATTTCCGTATACCCATGTTCCTCCGTATGGAGGTCCAGCATGAGGTTGATGAGGGCACGCTCCAGACGGGCTCCGGCCCCCCGGTAGAGGGTGAAGCGGGCGCCGGTGAGCTTGGCGCCGGTCTCGAAATCCAGAATCCGGAGCGCCTCCCCCACTTCCCAGTGGGGTTTCGGCGAAAAGTCCAGTGCAGGAGCACTCCCCCACCGCCGAACCTCCACGTTGTCCGCTTCGGAGCTCCCCAGGGGGGTGGCGGAACCGGGGAGGTTCGGCACGGTGAGGAGAAACATCCGGAGTTCTTCGTCAAGCTGCTTCAGCTCTTCATCCTGCTGTTTGATGATCTGCGATGTCGCCCGCATCTCCGCTATCTGCTGCTGCACCGTGGATTTGTCTTTAACTTTCGCAATTTCTTCCGACAACCTGTTTTTCTCCGCCTTGAGAGCCTCGTTGGCATGGAGCAGTTTTCGTTTCCGGTCGTCCAGATCACGAAAACCGGCAAGGGTGTACCCCTCCCCCCGGCTCTTGATGCGGGCTTCGGCTTCTTCCAGATTATCGCGGAGATATCGTATATCAAGCATGGCAAAACCCTTTACTTTTTAGTGGCAAGGCAGTATTACCTATCACCGGTGGCCGTATGAAGTCAAATACTTTCGGAAAGTCCGTTATGATCTCCCCCCCTGCGCTGCTGCTCCCGGCGCTCCTTTTCCTTGCCGGCATCGCCTCCCCGGCGTGGTCTGAACCGGTCGTCATCACCGCTGTCGGTGATATCATGCCGACGGGAGAGGTCATCCGAACCTTCACCCCCCAGGGGTTCGACCGCCCCTACTCCGGGACCGCCCCGGAGCTCCAAAAAGGGGACATCTGCGTGGGAAATCTGGAGACCCCCCTCACCCGGGGGGGGAGGGAGTTCCTGGGAAAGAAATTCCGGTTCCGCGCCCGGCCGGAAACAGCGGGAGCTCTAAAACGCGCCGGTTTTTCGGTGCTGACCCTGGCCAACAACCACACCATGGATTTCGGAGGAGAGGGTCTGACCGATACCCTCCAGGCATTGGATAACGCCAAACTGCTCCATACCGGGGCGGGAGCAAGCCTGGCCCAGGCGCGGCAGGAGGCGGTCGTCACGGTGAGGGGGAAGCGGGTGGCGTTTCTCGCCTATTCCCTGACCTATCCCGAGGAGTTCTACGCCGGAGTCGGACGTCCCGGCGCCGCTCAGGGGAACATAACATGGGTGTCCGAAGATATAGTCCGGGCTCGCAGGAGCGCAGAATATGTAGTCGTCTCCTTCCACTGGGGGGAAGAGCTGGCCCCGTTCCCCAAACCGTACCAGCGGAGAGCCGCCCACGCCGCCATCGATGCCGGAGCGGATCTGATCCTGGGACATCACCCCCACATCCTCCAGGGGATCGAACGATACAAGGGAAAGAGCATACTCTACTCCCTGGGAAACTTTGTCTTCGGGAGTAACAGCAGCTCCGCCGACCGGAGCATCATTGCCCGGATAACCCTGGACGGTGCGGCGCAGACGGTGGAGGTAGTTCCCCTCAACGTCCTCAACAGCGAAATCCGATTCCGGCCGACCATCCTGTCCGGCAAGCGGGGGGATGAGGTTGTTGACAGGCTGAACCGTCTCTCCGCCCCCTACAACAGCCGGATCACGGTGGCGGGTGGGAAATATATCCTGGAGGGAAGCGCCGTTCCGGAGATAGTAGCATTTTCACGTGTGGGCGCAGAGACGCAGAGAAATCCTCGTCAACAAGGGGCATTCACCTGCAATTCCTGTCACTACCGGTGATCCAATAATCCGTACTCATTCACAACTGCCACTCTTATTGTCTCAAGGTGTCCCTCCCCTTGGGTTAAGGGGAGGACAGGAGGGGTTACGATAGGAGCACAGAGGAAAACCTGTCGACAGAACGGAGAATCCCCCGTTTCCGGCAAACCAAGCAACATTTGAGGAGCAGCCAGATGGAGACTCGTTACAACGACATCATTTTCCGCGGCCTGGTGGTGGAGATCGAGCATATGGAGGTCAAGGTTGGGGAGAAAGGGTGGCACCCCTACCAGATCATCCGCCACCCCGGAGGTGTCGCCGTCCTCCCCCTCCATGACGACGGTACGGTCACCCTCATCCGCCAGCTCCGGCCGGCGGTGGAGGAGTTTCTCCTGGAGCTCCCCGCGGGGCGGCTCTCGCCGGGAGAGGAACCGGAGGCATGCGGCCGCCGGGAACTGCTGGAGGAGACCGGACTCACCGCGGATCAGTTCCGGTCGCTGGGCTTCATCTACCCCACCCCCGGCATCTGCGACGAGCGGATCCACCTCTACCTGGCCACCGGCCTGACTCAGGGTGAGTCGGAGCAGGAACCCTACGAAGATATCGAGACCCTCCGGCTCCCCTTCGCCCAGGCTCTGGAAA
Source organism: uncultured Geobacteraceae bacterium (assembly GCA_903902345.1). Classification (GTDB taxonomy): domain Bacteria; phylum Desulfobacterota; class Desulfuromonadia; order Geobacterales; family CAIOGM01; genus CAIOGM01. The sequence goes on from CAIUUR010000056.1 coordinate 10,510, forward strand.
TGGCGGCAAGCGGCGCCATCACCGACAGCAAGACGGCTGTGGCCCTGTTCAGGGCGGGTCGGTGGCTCCCATGATTCTGAAAGGGATCGTCACCAGCGAGGGGGGGGGACTCCGCCTGGACGAGGGGGCTCACCTTCTCTTCCCGGAGCTCTCCAAGACGCGAATCAGAAAGATCATCGACTGGGGAGGATGCGTCGTGGGGGGAAGCATGGTCCGCGTCGCCTCCCGCACCCTGAAGACGGGGGACGAGATCATCCTGGGGGTACTGGAGCCGGAGCGGTGCGTGGAGCGGGAACTTCGCCCGGACGAGATCCTTCTGGATGACCGTGAGTATCTCGCTGTCTCCAAGGAGGCGGGACTCAATTGCCAGCGGACCCCCTACCAGCTCAAGGGAACCCTGGAGTATATGGTGGGGGTGGCCTTCCGTGCGCGGGGGAACAGCGAACCGGTGCGGGTCGTCCACCGGTTGGACCGGGGAACCTCCGGGGTCATGATCTTTCCCACGAGCCAACGCCCGGCGGCGCACCTTTCGGCGCTCCTCAAGGAGGGGACGGTGGAGAAACGGTACTGGGCCCTGGTTCGGGGGATTCCCGAGACGACTCAGTGGGAGGTGGATGCGCCCATCGCCAAGGTCGGCTCCGCCCGCTACGGGGTCGCCACCCCGGGGCGGGAAGCCCGCAGTGGTTTCCGGATTCTGGCGACGGGGAACGTGGCGACCCTCCTGGAGGGAACGCCCCACACCGGACGAACCCATCAGCTCCGGGTTCATCTGGCCCACTGCGGCCTGCCGGTGGTGGGGGATTCCACCTACGGCCATACTCCGGCACACCGGATGATGCTCCACTGCCGCTCCATGGCGTTTAAGGCGGCTGAAGGTCGGCTAATCCGCGCCGTCGCCCCGGTGGACAGCTCCTTTGGGGAGATCTGCCGGGAGTATGGCGTGGAGTGTCCCAGCTGATCCCCCCTCACCCCCGGCCCCTCTCCCACAAGGGGCGAGGGGAGCAATTCCTCAACCTTAACCTCAACCTTAACCTTGCCTTTGCACTTGTTTCACCCAAGGGAGAACAAATGACACACATCATCCGTCCCGAACTCTACGTAGCGTTGCTCATGGCCGTCCCGGCGGTGGCGGGAGGATGGCTTGCCCGAGGGCGGGGCATGGTCTGGCCTCTCTGGGGAATCCTCTGCGGAATCTTTCCGGTCTTTCTCCTGGTGGTCTGGTTCACCAAGCCGAAGAAGGAGGTCAAGGGGTTCTTTCGACGCTGCGGGGAGTGCGGCGAGTGGATCAAGTGGCGGGAAGTTCCCTGCCGCTACTGCGCCTACCGTCAGGAGCAGCTGGAACGGCGGGGTGCAGCGGAGAAGGCGGAGCAGGGGGAGCCCTGAGCAGGTTATTCCGTTCCTGACTGTGACAATCTCCCCTCAGAAAAGCCAAAGCGCTTAATTACCGTGGAATTGGTCTTCAGGGTGACGTGGTGGGGTGGAACCACCGACTGCTCGTCGGTTACCGCTCCGTTAAGGATCTTCCGAGCCAGTTCATTGGCCTGCCGTCCCAACTCCGGATAGTCAATCACCTGGGCCGCGGCGGCGCCGAATTTCAGGTACTCACCGGAAAAGGAGACCAGCGGCACCTGCTCTTCCAGGGAAAAGTTGGCATAAGCATCCACGGTATTCCTGGTAACCGCCGTAGTATCGGGCCACATCCAGAGTGCGTCAACCTTTCCCTTGAGGGAAGCAAGCTGGGCCTGGGTCTCCTGGGAGGACGCAACATCCCGCACCACCAACTCGATACCGGCGCGCCGGGCTTCCTGACTGGCCTGCTGAAGATACCTGCCGCACTTGGTCGGATCATGGACGACCCCCACGCGGTGAGCTTTCATCTCCTTGAAGAGGGGTATGAACTGTTTCGGCGGGACGAACATGCTGATGCCGGTCAGGTTGGGCTGACGCACACCGGTGATCTCCAGCGTCAGCGCCATGACGGACAGCACCGGGGTACTCCTGACGGCTCGCGCCGCAGCCAGGGCCCCGTCCCCCACGGTAAGGATCAGGCGAGGAGACTCTTCTCGGACAATACGGGGAACATCCACCTGAGTATAATCGGACAAGACCACCACCCGCGAAGAGAAACGCCGGTCGCCCTGAAAACCCTTCAACACCTCCTCCAGCACGGGAACACGACGGCTCATAAGCACCAGGACGTCATAGGCCCGGGCGGTTGAAGGGAACAGCGTCGCCACGGCGAGGAGTATAAGGAGAAGGTATCTCATCAGAACCTCACCTTCATCCCGCCCTCGTACCAGCGTCCCGTGTTGGGCACCTGATCGTACCAGAACTGTTTCGTGTCAAAAAGATTGTGACCGGAGAAGAAGAGCTCCAGGGTGAGATCCGGACGCTTGACGAGGGTGGCTCCCAGAAAAAGATCCCAGACGATGCCGGTGCACTGTGCGTTATCCTCGGGCTGGGTGTTCCAAAGAATGTGTCGACCGATGAGCGTGCCGCGCAGGAACCGATGGTCGTCGTAGCCCAGCGACAAATGAACCGTATGTTGTGGAACATAGAGGGTCGTTGCCTTGCTCCCTCCCGCCTCGGTACTATTCAGGTAAAGCCAGCCGACCCCCAGAGAAGTGTTGAATACCGGCGTGCTTTTCAGTTCCAGTTCCGTCCCCAGGGCTATGGTGCGTGTGGAGTCCGGCTGGATATTCCACGTCTCGTTGCGAAGCAGAGTCCCCTTGAACCAGAGGTAAGGGATTGCAGTACTCTCCACCCCCACCTGGCTGGTCCAAACCTTTTCGGGACCATTGCTGTAGTTCAGCGACGGGAGACTGTATCCCCTGCCGGTGTAAGCCCTCAGCAGTGACTTTTCGGTGAGCTGCCAAGTCCCCCCCAGGGACGGACTGAGCTGAGCGTCACCGTTGATCAGGTCGTAGCGGACTCCGGAAGAGAGTGAGACAGAGCCCAACGAGAGCGTGTCATTGAGATAGAAACCGAACCTGTCCTGTTGTTTCGAACTGAGCGTACGCTGAGGGGGGTCACCCCACCACCAGGCAACGTCACTCATTTGCCAGGAAAAATGCTCGTACTCCCCGCCGAACACCAGGAGATTTTGTTCCCCGTGCCAGGCAAGCTTGGCGCCGGCGCCGCCATTATGTTCCCACGAATAGGCCTCTTCGCCGAGAGAGCCGTCACTGATGAGATGATCCGGACGGGAATCATTGCTGAAGCGGTACCTTCCCAGCAGTTCCAGACTCAACCGGTCGGTGAGCCGGCGACTGAAGCCAAGAGTGGCGTTCAGCTCCTTTTGATTCATGTTTTCCAGGAAATCGAGGGACGGGGCGTAGAGAGATCCGAGGTTGGCGTGGGAATAGAGAAGAGTGCCCCAGGCTCTCCCCCCATCGGGGAGATCATAGGAGAGCTTGGTATATTCGGTGGCGGAGTTGACCTTGCTGTTTGGTAGAGGGCGCAGGCCGTCTGACCCCAGGTAACCGCCGGAGAGATAGTACCCCAGGTTACCCGTCGTGCCGGACAGCTCCAGACGACCGTCAGTGGTCCCCCGCGTACCGCCGGAGGCGAATACCGCGCCGGCCAGAGGGCGGGGGTCCGACGATTTGGTGGTGACGGCAATGACCCCACCAAGAGCTTGTCCCCACGCGGTGGAGGCAGCCCCCTTTAGGAGTTCCACCCGTTCGATTATCTGGGCAGGGATGGAGCTGATGTTTGCATAGTTGTTGGAACCGTTAAGTGGCGCCCCATCCACCATCACGAGGGTATGGAAAGCCGAAGCCCCCTGAATGCCGGGATATGCCGTGTTACCTGGTCCGCCCCGGTGGTCCACGGTAATGCCGGGGACGGTATCGAGGATATCGGCCAAGGTGTGAGCGTTGATTGCCTCGATCTGCTCGCGGGTGATGACAATGACGTTTTCGGCAGTGTGGGAGAGCGGTTTGGCTATGCGGGAGGCGCTGGACGCCTCTTGCTGGAAGGCGTTGAACAGATCAACCGTTTCATTCTCCCCCTCGGCCCATGAAGGAGAGACTGCGGCAAGAATGCAACAAAAAATGAGGAGGGTCAAAAGACCCAGTTGTAAGCGGTAAACATTCATGATAGTGTCCGACAGAGTAGCAAAGGTTATATATTTCTGTCCAGATGATTTATCACAATGTCGTAAAAACAGGAGGTAAAACCAATGGCGGAAGAAAAAGATGACGTAGTGGTCCTCGAGGAAGGCAGCGATCAGGGCGCCGTAGCGGCGTGCTGCACGGTTGCCAGTTCGGTTAAAATCAAGTAAAGAGGGATATGGGATGCGATGGTTCTGTCACGGTATCTGAAAACGTACCCCCTCCCCGAGAAGCCGGGGCGGGTGCTCCTGGTTGCCACCCGTCGCTGCGCCGTGCTGGAACTGTCCGATGAATTGTGGCGCCGGTTGCGCGACGGCGACGAACTCTCCTTGAAAGAAAAGGAGATCTTTGTCCGTCTGGGGGTACTGGTGGCAAGCCGGGAAACCGAACGGGAGGAGATGCGGACGACCTTCGATACCATCAACAACTCAAGCCGCAGGTTTGAAGCGACGGTGGCCCTCACCCTGGAGTGCAACCTGGCCTGCCCCTACTGCTTCGAAGAGCCATTCCGGGGAAATTTCGTCATGAGCCCGGAAACCGCCGACAACCTTGTGCGATTTCTGAGTGAGCGTATGGCCGGAGGATTCGACGTGGCCGTGGACTTCTACGGCGGCGAGGCGCTGCTCCGGCTTGAACTGCTCCTGAATGTCGCCACTCGCCTGCAAGAAGCCGCCGCCCTCCACGAAACCCTCTTTACCTTCAACCTCTTCACCAACGGGCTCGTTCTGACCCGTAAGCTTGTGCTGAAATTGCTGCCGCTGGGACTCCAGGCGGTACGTCTGACCATCGACGGACCGCCGGACATCCATGACACCCAGCGTCCCCTGACCTCGGGCGGAGAAAGTTTTCACCTCATCCTGGCCAACCTGCTGGATATTTATCGCCTTGCGCCGGTGGATCTGGGCGGGAACTACACCCGTCATAATTACCTCCGTTTCCCGGAACTGCTGGATCTGCTCATGGAGCGGGGGATGGAACCGAATCATCTCAGGGAGGTTTCTTTTTCGCCGGTCATGCCCAATGCGGAGGGAAAGGGAGGAAGTGATCATACCGCAGCCTGTGCGTGTAGCAACGAGCCGTGGGCCATGGAAGCCGGCATATTTCTCCGGTCAGAGATCATCCGCCGCGGTTTTCCGACTTCCAAGCTCAAGCCCAGCGCCTGCATGATCGAGTTCGCCCATGACGTAGTCGTGGGGTATGACGGTTCCCTGCACAAATGCCCGGTTTTCATGGGTGACGAAAAGATGCGGGTCGGGTCACTCACCAATGGAATCGGCGATTATAAAGCCTCCCACAGCTTGGATCTCTGGAAAAACGATGAATGCCTGGAGTGCGCCTATCTCCCCCTCTGCTTCGGCGGCTGCCGCTTCTTCAGTAAGCTGAGAAGCGGAGCGATCACCGACGTGGAGTGCCGCAGAGCCTACTTCGATACGACATTGGAACGGCTCATCCGCCAGGATCTGACCATGTAAAAACCAAGCATGATCCCCCTCGTCACCCCACCACCCATCATCTTTAGCTGTTAGAATTTTTAATATAAAATACCATGGCTGACGCACGAAACGGTTTAGCCCGATAGACCGGCACGTTAGGCCACCCCTAATAATTATTTTGTCGCAAAGTTTACGTAGACAGGGATCTGGCCATTTGATAG
>CAIUUR010000057.1 GCA_903902345.1 uncultured Geobacteraceae bacterium
AAGGGGTAGCTTCGGGGCGGGTGGTGATGTCAATTTATTGTCGCGGCTGTGGCAGGGTTGACGTTACAGTTCCATATCTTCTCCCGTTACCTCCATCTCCCGAGCCAGTTCCGCCTGCGTTTCATCCTTTCTTCTGAAGCGAACTACCAGGTAGTAACAGGCAAAATAGGCGGCCACTGCCGCCGCGAAGCCGAGGATGGAACTCCCCAGGAGGAGCGAGGTGGCGTGCCCCTTGAGGTGATGCCATTCCAGCCCCTTGATATGCAGTTCCTGGGGGGGGAGACCGCGGAGGATTCTTCCGAGTTTATAGCTGATTCCCAGGGCGGGGAAGACCGTCAGCGGAGTGTTGATCCAGGCGCCGGTGATGCAGGTCAGCTTGTTCAGGCGGAGCAGGAGTGCCGCCGCTATGGCCAGGGGGGTATGGATGCCGAAGAAGGGGGTGAAGCTGATAAAGACGCCGACGGCGAAGCCCGCGGCGATATGCCCCGGATGACTGTCCAGGGTAAGGATATGCCTGATTCGTAGTCGCCATTTTTCCCTGTCGAGCACATACACCTCCAGCTGCGAAGTTTAAAGCGCCCACTTCAGGCATGTCAAGCTTTTCTCCCGGTAAACTCAGCGGCATCATACGACGATGACGAACCGGATGCAATCATAACCGGAAGAGCGTCCTCTGTGGCGAGATCTACCGTAGCTCTCGTTGTTCGGGGCAGGTGAAGGTGTCCAACAATTCCCGACGTGCGTGACCGATGGTGAGGGGGAGTCCACTGAAGGGGAGCTTATCCTCGCAGCGGGCCAGGTGAAATAATTCAGCCAGATGGGGCAGCCGGAGGCGGACGGCGGCCAGCCCCTCGGGCGTGGTAAAGACCTCTTCCGGCGTTCCGGAGAGCACGACACGACCATGGTCCAGAACATGGAGCCGGTGGAGAAAGAGGGGGACCAGGTCCACGCTGTGGGTGGCCATGATGATTGTCACTCCGTGATCGCGGTTGAGGGCTGCCAGCAGCTCCATCATTCGCAGCTCCCCCACCGGGTCCAGTCCGGCCGTGGGCTCGTCCAGAAGGAGAATCTCGTGACCCATGGCCAGGAGACCGGCGATGCAGACCCTTTTTTTCTGGCCGTAGCTCAGGTTGTGGATATTTTTCCCCGCTGCTTCCGCCATCTCCACCTGAAGCAAGGCGATCTCCACCCGCTGCCTGACCTCTTCCTCCTGGAAACCCATGTTGCGCGGGCCGAAGGCCACGTCCTCGAAGACGGTATGGGCGAAGAGTTGATCGTCGGGGTTCTGGAATACCAGGCCGACCTTCCGATATATCTCCCGTGGTTTGAGTTTCAGGATGTCAACGTCGTCCAGGAGCACTTTTCCCGAGTAGTCGCGGATGAGTCCGTCCATGACCTTGAGGAGAGTGGTCTTGCCGGAGCCGTTGGCTCCCAGAATGCCGGTGAACTCACCACGGGCGACATCCAGCTGGATATCGGCCAAGGCGGTGGTCCCGTCGGGATAACAGAAGCGGTGGAGAGAGATGGAAAGTCTGATGTCAGTCAAGAGAGAAACCTTTTTTTGGGCTTGTTAGAATTGCCAGAGTGCGGCCATAACGAAAATAGCGGCCAGACTGCCGGTTACTTCAACAGCCCGGAACGGTTTATGTTTCAGCAACGGCAGGTTTCCGTCGTACCCCCGCTGGACCATGGCGGTGGTGATCTGCTGGCTGTTGTCAAACGCCTTGATGACCAGCGCCCCGGCCAGGGTCCCGAAGGAGCGTAAACCCCGGCGGTACCCCGCGTACCCCAGGCGGTTCTTCTGTGCCGCATACAGAACCTGAGCGTCATCGAAGAGGACAAAGAGATATCGCCAGGCAAAGAGCGCTACTTCGATGAATCCCCGGGGGACCCGAAGCCACGACAGGGCCGCCATGAGCTCCGTGAAAGGGGTGGAAAACCCCACCGTCGCCACCAGGGCCACGGCGCCGCTGATTCGAGCGGCAATGAGGAGCCCCTCCCGCAGGCCGTCCCTGTGTCCCACCAGGTCGACTCCCGCCAGGTGCAGGGAGAAGAGCGGTTCGCTTCCCACGAAGAAGAGCTTGAGCAGGACGATCATGACCGCGATGAAGAGCGGTTCGGCAAAGCGGACAGCCAGAAGACGGAGCCGGACCCCCATGGCCAGACAGGTGGCAAGAGCGACTCCCCCCACCAGGAGCGGGAAGAGGAACCCCCTGCTGCTGTTGACCAGGGTGAGGAGGGAGAGCCCCGAGATGAGCTTTACCCTTGGGTCGACCCGGGTCAGGAGATTATCTCCGGCATGGCTGCAGTGAAGGCCGTGGCGCATGGTTTGTTTTTCCTGGTAAATGTCGGTTAAAACTTGGAAGATCCCGGGCAGGCGATCTGCTTCGATGAGCTCAGATCCGGTCCGTGTCCCACTGCTTTTGACGCTCTTCGCTGGAGCTCCGCTCCCCCCGTAACAGCGCCAGGAGATCTTCCGCGGTGACCCTGCTTCCCAGGTCGCTCCCTTCCAGGAGGGAGTCGGCCAGATCCCGCTTCTGGCTGTGCAGCGCCACGATCTGCTCTTCGATGGTGTTCTTCGCCACCAGCCGGTAGATGGTCACCGGCCGCTGTTGGCCGATGCGGTGGGCCCGGTCCGATGCCTGATCCTCCACCGCCGGGTTCCACCAGGGATCCATGTGGATGACGTAGTCCGCCGCCGTCAGGTTGAGCCCCACCCCACCCGCCTTGAGACTGATGAGAAAGAGATCCCCTTCACCACCCTGGAAGGAGGTGACACTCCGCTGCCGCTCCTTGACCGGGGTGGAGCCGTCCAGGTACTGATAACTGATCTTCCGGTTGTTCAGCTCCTGGCGGATGAGGGAGAGGTGGTCCACGAACTGGCTGAAGACCAGCGCCTTGTGTCCCCCTTCCAGCAACTCTTCGACGATTTCCATGAAGGCAGCCAGCTTGGCGCCGGAGATCCCTATCCCGGGCATGACCAGCCGCGGGTTGCAGCAGGCCCGGCGGAGCCGCATCAGCTCCGCGAGAATCTGGAAGCGTCGATCCCCCTCGTTCCCCCCCGCCGTGGCAAGTTTCTCCACCGCCTGTTGTCGCAGCGCCTCGTAGAAGGCCATCTCCTCGCCGCTCAGCTCCACCTGGTGGATGATCTCCGTGCGGGGAGGAAGCTCCTCCAGGACCTGACTCTTGGTTCGCCGGAGGATGAAGGGGCGGATCAGCTTCTTCAGATGCCCCCGGGCTTTCTTGTCCTGCTGGCGCTCGATGGGGCCGGAAAAACGGTTGGAAAAGCTCTTATGGGACCCCAGGAGCCCCGGATTTATGAAGCGAAACAGATTCCAGAGCTCCCCCAGGTGATTTTCCAGCGGGGTGCCGGTGGTGACGAAGCGAAAACCTGCCTGGAGCGACATGGCCGCTTGTGAGCGCTGGGTGGCCATATTCTTGATGGCCTGGGCTTCGTCCAGGAGGAGGGTTTCCCACCGGACCTTGGCCAAAAGCTCCGCTTCCTGCTGGAGAAGCCCGTAACTGCAGACCACCAGGTCAAAGGGGGTGAGGGAGTCCAGAAATTTCGTCCGGTCGCCGGGACCAAAGGTCCGGACGGTGAGGGTCGGAGCAAAACGGGCGCATTCCGCTTCCCAGTTGATGCAGACCGAGGTGGGAGCCACGACGAGGGCGGGGCCAGCCGCCGCCCGGGTCAGAATCAGGGCTAGGGCCTGGAGGGTTTTCCCCAGCCCCATGTCGTCGGCCAGGCAGGCGCCCACCCCCCAGTGGGCCAGTCGCGCCAGCCAGGCAAAACCTTCGATCTGATAGTCGCGCAGGGTTGCCTGCAGCGTGGAGGGAACCTTAGGCTGCAACTCCTCACCGGAGTGGAGCCGCTGCAGTAGTTTTTTCCAGCCGGAATCAATGGTTACTTTTCCCGCCTCGGCCAGGAAATCCTCCAGTGCCGGCGCCGCCAGGGGATGGAAACGGAATCCCTTCCCCTGCTCCTCGCTGAAGTCGTGCAGTTCGTCCAACCGCCGCCGGAACTCCTTGGTGAGGGCGAGGTAGGTTCCGTCTTCCAGGGGGATGAATCGTCCCCTTCCCAGAGCGTTTAGTTCCACCAGTTTCCGCATGTCCAGCACTGCGCCGTCATCCAGAGTAATTTCACCGGTAAGGGCGAACCAATCCTTGGCCTGCTTGATGGAGAGGGAGAGCCGGGAGGAGGCAACCTGTCGACTCACCTTGAGCCTCTCCCCCTCCGGCCAGAAGACCACCGTGTCATCTCCCAGTTCTCGAAGTTCGGACAGGAGTTCCAGGCAGTGCTCGGGATCACCCAGCGACCACTCACCACCGTCACTCTCGGCAAGCTCCAGGGTAGTGAGAGTCCGGATCAGCTGCTGGGCCGCAGCCCCCTCCGCCGCCGGGTTACGTCGGGTCTGGAGCCGTTGACCGGAAAGTTCCGCCACCACGGTTTCCCCCCCCACGCCGGGGCGAAAGGCGGGACCGGCCTCGCCGAAGGGGCGGACCAGCAGTTCCACGGAGAGCCCGTCTCCGTGAGGTCGGAGCTGTACGACAATCCGGCTGTCCACGGGAACCGATTCAAGGGGGAGATCACCACCCATGTCCGAATGGATCGTCAGCCGGGTGGCCAGAGCAGCAATGGCCGCCTTGACCCGCTCCTCCGCCTCCACGGGAACCTTCAGCCCGGCGCCCAGAACTGCGGCGATTCGCCGGTGCTCCGGGGTAATCTCCATGACTTTCCAGCGGCCGGCACTCTCCTTGGTCACCAGGGTTTCCAACGCTTCCGGCAGATCCGGTGTCAGGGCCAGGATCACCTGATTACCCTGACGGGTTACCAGAAGCTCCGGTTCCCCTCTTACCAGTTCCAGCCGCTGGTTGTTGGCGGCATTGAGAAAGAGGTGGGGATGCCCCACCAGCGCCGGCAGCGCCCGGTCCGTGTCGAAGTAATGGCTCTCTCCCCCGTAATAGGAGTACCGTTCAGACTCGATGGCCAGACAAGCGTTGCGGTCCTGGATGGAGAGGTACTCTAACTGGTCGGCTTCGTATTTTAGTCGCTTCAGCGCAACGCCGCGACCTTTTGACCATTTTCCCGTGGCGGAAAGCTTCTGTTCCAGCGGCAGAATCGTTACTTCATCCTTGTGCAGAATAAGCTCCCAGACGAGTCGGGAGCCTTTCTGTGGCGACCCTCCGCTCCCTTCCTCCGGTTTACCCAGGGTGATGAGCGCTTCCAGGGCGTTTTCCCAGGACGAGCGTCTTTTGATCAGGGAAATCATGCTGACCAGACCCTGCTGGACAAAAAAAGGTGGGAGGTGCTCCGGTGTCGGGCCGATGATGGCGTCATGGAGCAGGGCCGCTTCGGCGCCCAGCCAGCGGTACCCGGCATTCTTCCCACTCAGGGCGATTTCCGCCAGATTATTGATCTGCTCTTCCAGGCGATCATTTCCAGTCCAATAAAGGACCAAGGCGAAGATATACCGCTGGAAGGGGGTTCCTTTCTGGAGGTGATTGAATGTCTCACACTGTTTCATGGCAGTCGGACGCCCCTGGAGGAATGCGACCAGAAGCGCCAGGAGCCAGTGGACGGTGGTGTACTCTCCTCCCTTTCGCTTGGAGACGGTATTCAGATATTCTCGCGCCTGCTCCAGCCGCTGGGGATTGGCGCTTCTGATGAGGGAGAGGATGAAGAAATAACCGGAAAAATCGATGTAGAAGATCTTCTTCTTGCCCGTGGTTTTTCTGTAGAGGGCCAGGCCTGCCTCGTAGTGGGTAATGGCTGTGTCGTCATCCCCCTGGAGAAAGGAGATGAAACCGCGCAGGCCGTCGCTGCTTACTCCGGGGTACGGTTCCAGAAAATGCAGGGCTTCAGCCGAACGGCCGCGCATGATCAGATCAAAGGCGTAGGAGTACCAGAGCCGGGGAAAACGCTCCGGGCAACCGGTGGCCAGAGTCTCCAGAAGGGGGAAGGCCAGCGCCGAGGAGCCGTCAAACTTGGTGAAGTCGTTATCCAACACGGTGAGGAGGGCGTTCTGGACAACCTCGGGAGGAAGGGTGACAATCCATTCCGGGTCGAATTGCTTGAGACAAATGGCGACCAGGGGGTCTTCCTTCTGGCAATCCGGGGTGAAATGATTATTCGCAAAGGTGAGCGCTTCGTTCAACAACGTGATGTCATTGCGGTACAGATATATCCGGATATCCCGGAAACAGTCGGAATAATTCTTGTACAAGTGGTAGGACCAGGAATTGGGGGGGAATTGCGCTTTCACTGCCGCCGCCATGGCATCGAATCGCCCGGAACGGAGCGCCTCGTGGGTCATGATCTCGGCAATGGCGGGGAGGCAGCGAACATGGGCCGACGTGAGGGAAATCAGCCCATCGGAAAAGAGGCGCTGGAGCAGGGGGGCGAGAGCTGTCAGAGGGACGCTCTTGCCGCTTCCCACTCGGATCTCCGCCTTGGTCATGCAGCTTGCCAGCGACGTTCGGTCCACCTGGGCATGGATGATGGAGAGGAGTTGCAGGAGTTCCCGCTCCAAGGGGGGGAGGAGCTGGATCTTGGCAAGCTGCTTCTTCAGAGCCGGTTTGGGAGCGGGCGCCAGTTCGCGCAGCCGGTCAAGGACTTGCTGGGGTATTTCCGGGATAGTTGTCATCGTCTGGTCTCTTTTCGGTCTATTCCCGCCCTACCGGTGTGCTCCGCGGTTCCTTGCCGGTAAACCATCCGGATGCGGCATCGGGGTGCGCGTCGAAGCGGGGGACGTAGGGTTTGATATCCAGGAGCGGCGTCCCGTCCAGCACGTCGATGCCA
>CAIUUR010000058.1 GCA_903902345.1 uncultured Geobacteraceae bacterium
CGACTGGAAGATCATTACCCCCCTCATGGACGCAGGGAAGATGCCCAACCTGGAAAAGATGGTGAACGAAGGGGTGATGGGAAACCTGACCACCCTGTACCCAGCCATCTCCCCCATGCTCTGGACCTCCATCGCCACCGGAAAGCGACCGTTCAAGCACGGCATCCACGGCTTTACGGAACCGAACCCGCAAGGTGGTGGCATCCGCCCCGTCTCCAGCTACTCCCGCACCACCCGGGCGCTCTGGAACATGCTCCACCTGCACGGAATGCGCTCCAACGTGGTGGGATGGTGGCCGTCCCATCCCGCCGAACCAATCAATGGCGTCATGGTCTCCAACCATTTTTCCCGGGCCAACACCCCCCTGGACCAGCCATGGCCGCTTCCCCAGGGGGTGGTCCACCCCAACCGCCTGACGGAGCATCTGGCAAAACTTCGACTCCATCCCCAGGAACTGACCGCGGAGATTATCGGGCTCTTCGTTCCTGCTTTCCATAAAATCGACCAGGAAAAGGATCACCGGCTGGAGAGCCTGGCCAAGATCATTGCCGACGCCGCCAGCATCCAGGCGGCGGCCACGGCCCTCATGCAACTGGAGCCATGGGATTTCATGGGGGTCTACTTCGACGCCATCGATCACTTCTGCCACGCCTTCATGAACTACCATCCCCCACGGATGGAGTGGGTGGATGCAGTGGATTTTGAGCTGTTCAAGGGGGTTGTGGAAGGAGGTTACCGGTACCATGATCTGATGCTGGGGGTGCTGCTGGAGCTGGCAGGGGAAGAGAGCACCGTCATCCTGATCTCCGACCACGGCTTTCACCCGGACCACCTCCGTCCCCGGCATATCCCGGTGGAACCGGCCGGCCCGGCAGCCCAGCACCGCCAGCAGGGGATTCTGGTCATGAAGGGGCCAGGAATCAAAAAGGACGAGATCATCCACGGAGCATCCCTGCTGGATATAACCCCCACCATCCTCCACCTCTACGGATTACCGGTGGGAGAAGACATGGACGGCACCCCCCTGGTAAACGCCTTGAGGGAGCCGGCCCCCATCGCCACCATCCCGTCATGGGACGACCTTCCCGGTGAAGACGGCTCCCACCCGGAAGAGCTGCAGATCGACCCGGTGGCCAACCGCGAAGCCATCGCCCAGCTGGTGGCCCTGGGATATATCGACAAGCCGGCGGACGACCTGGAAGAGGCCCTGGAGGAAACCGTCCGGGAGCTGGATTATAACCTGGCGCGAGCACATATGGACGCCAACCGCCACTTGGACGCTCTCCCCCTGCTGGAGAAGCTCACCACCCAGTGGCCCGATGAATCCCGCTTCGGCATTCATCTGCTCCAGGCTCTCCAGGGGCTGGGACGGATACCCCAGGCGGGGGAGGCCATGAAGCAGCTCTTCATCACCCGGGAGACAAGCGCGGTTAGGGCCAGGGAGGAGTTGAAGCGGTGGGAGGAGGAGCACAAGGATAGCAAGCCGGAGGATCTCACCGATCTGGAGCGGTATGAGCTGCGCCGACTGGGAAGCCTCACGGGGACCAACCCTCAGGCGGTGGAATTTCTTCTGGCCGGGCAGTGCCTGGCGGAAGGGGATGCCAGCGCCGCACTGCTTCATCTGGGAAAAGCGGAGGAGTTCAACCCCGAAGGGGTGGAGCTACAGATCCGGAAAGGGGAGGCGCTGCTGCATCTTAAACAGTGGCGCCAGGCGCAAGCCTGCTTCACCCGGGCGCTGGAGATCGATGGTGAGAATGCAGCGCCTCATCTGGGGCTCTGCCGCTGCAACCTGGGGCTCCTGCGCAACAAGCTGGCCCTTGCCTGTGCTCTGGACGCCATCGCTCTTTCCTACCTGAACCCTGCGGCCCATTTCTACCTGGGAGTGGCGCTGCATCGCCTGAGACGACCATTGCAGGCGGTGGAGGCGCTGAAGGTGGCGCTCATGCAGAACCCCAACATGGTGCAAGCCCTGATCCGCATCGCCTTCATCATCGAGAAACGGCTGAAAGATCCGGTGTTGGCTGGCCAGTACCGTCAAAAAGCTGAAGAGGCCCGGCGGCGGGTCAGGGAGATCACCTCCGGCGCCCTCTCACCCCGTGTAGCGCAGGCCAAACGTACCGCCATCACCTCCGAGCGGTACGCTTTGGAACAGGACCCGGAACTCCCCCAAAAGATAACCTCACCGCTGACGGAAACCATCACCATCGTCTCCGGCCTCCCCCGCTCGGGAACCTCCATGATGATGCAGATTCTCGAGGCAGGAGGGATCACGCCGCTGGTGGACCACCACCGTCCCGCCGATGCCGACAATGAGAAGGGCTATTTCGAGGACGCCCGTGCCAGGGGGCTCCGTCGAGATGCTTCATGGCTCCCCGAGGCCCGGGGGAAAGGTGTGAAGATCGTGGCGCAACTCCTGGCCAATCTCCCCGCCGACCCTGCGAACAGTTACGGGGTAATTTTCATGCTCCGCGACCTGAATGAAGTGGTGGCCTCCCAACGGGACATGCTGGCGGCTCAGGGGAAGGAAGGGGCCCGGATCCCCGATACGCTCCTGAAGCATACCTATATCACCCAGATACAGCAGATCAGAAAACTCCTGGCCATCCGGCGGATACCGGTCCTTTACGTGGAACATGGCGACACCATCCGTGATCCCTCCGCCGCCTCCGCCAGGATCAATGTTTTTCTGGGAGGAAGCCTGGATGAAGCGGCCATGGCCGGCGCCGTGGTTCCGCACCTACACCGGCATACGCGAACGAAATAACTCCTACCGGACGTCGAAGGCGAAGTAGAGACTGGAATTCCCCCGACGGACGAGAAAAGCGACGGCGCCGCGCTTCTGTGCCTGCTGCATGGCCGCGGCATAGTCACCCATGTTGCCCACCCGCTGTTGATTGATGGCCTGGATAATATCTCCCGGCTTGATCCCCCCTTCGGCGGCAACGCTTCCCTGCTCCACGTCGGTCACCAGGAGTCCGGAGATTCCCCTCCCCCTCTGATTCTGCGGCAGCTCTTCCACGGCAAGTCCC
>CAIUUR010000059.1 GCA_903902345.1 uncultured Geobacteraceae bacterium
AGGTCGGCGAAGTCGAGGGCGCCACGCTGGGCTTTCTCGGCGTCGTAGAAGGCGGCGTAGGCCACGGCCAGGGTCAGGGCGAGGTCGGTGTCGCGCGCGACCTTGGCGGCCAGCAGCCGCTTTCGCGTCTCGTCATGCCGGGCCTGCTCCTCGGCCAGCCAGGTTCGCGTGCGGGACTCCACCGAATTGGTGCCCAGGCGCGCCAGGGGCTCGCCGCCCTTGGTGGAGAAGAGAGCCCAGATCTCGGCGAAACTGGACCGCGGCCCGGCCACGCTCATCCCCGCGCCAAGCCTCTGGTCGGTGACCTTGTCGCTCCGCAGCAAGGTCTCGGCGGCCCGCTCCCAGGCCCCCCAGCGGATGCGGGCCACGGCCTCGCTCTGCATGTCCTCGAGCGTCTCCGGCGCGTCGAAGCCGCAGCGCCGCCAGACATCGCGCGTCACGTCGCCCTTGCGGTTGCAGGCGGCCACATCGGCGGCGATCGCCGCGCGCCGGGTCTCGAAGGCGGCGAACATGTCGTTGAACGCCCCCCAGTCCAGCTCCACGGCGAAGTGGCGGTAGGCCTCGGCAAGACGGGTCTCGGGCAGGTCCAGGGCGGCGGCGGCGACCGCCTCGCGCGCCCGGCGCGAGACTTCGGCGGCGGCGGCGTCCTCCAGCACCTGGAAGCCCGGCGAGACGCCCGCCTCAAGCGGGAATCGCCGCAGCAGCTTCTCGCAAAAGGCGTGGATGGTCTGGATCTTCAGTCCGCCGGGCGTCTCCAGGGCGCGGGCGAACAGCGCGCGCGCCTCCGAGAAATTGCGGCCGGTCTCGTCGATCGCGCCAAGTTCTTCCTCCAGCACGTCGTCGAGCGCTACGGCCCAGGACCCCAGCTTGTCGAACAGGCGGCTTTGCATCTCCGCCGCCCCGGCCTTGGTGTAGGTCACGCACAGGATCGCCTCGGGCCGCGCGCCGTCGAGCAGCAGCCGGGCCACGCGGTTCACCAGGGTGGTGGTCTTGCCCGAGCCGGCGTTGGCGGCCACGAACACCGAGGCGCGCGGATCGGAAGCCTGGACCTGGGGATCGAGGGGGGCGGTCACTCCGCGCCCTCCGCACCGGCGTCGCCCACCACGTGCCACTCCCACAGCCGGGCAAGATGGTCGTAGTCGCCGCCGAACTTGCCGATGAACTGCGGCATGGCCCAGGCGCGATAGGCCGTGGCGGGATTATCGAAGATGGCCACCCTGCGCTTCAGCCCCTCCAGCGCGTCAGTCGCCAGGGCGGGCGCGTCGCCGTTCCCGCGCTCCTCCTCCACCCCCGGGATCCGCCCGCCGTTCACGCGAACATAGAGGAGTTCGCCGGGCGTCAGCCGCCCGAGCCCGGCGAAGCCGCCGGCCGCCAGGATCGCCCCCGTGAGGGTCAGCTGGGGTGAGATGCCGGATGTCACCTGCTTTTTCGAGGGCGCGGCGCCGGTCTTGAAGTCGATCACCGCGCCGACGGCGCCCCGCGCCTCGATCCGGTCGGCCCTGGCGGTCAACAGGAACGAACCGGCGGGCGCCGGGAACGCCAACTCGCCCCTGCGCTCCACGAACAGCCGCGCGCCCTGGCGGCGGCGGCGTTCGAAGTCGATCACCCAAGGCGCGACGTTGTCGGCCAGGGCCTGCTCCCGGGCCATGCGGGCGGGCGGCAGCCCGGCCTCGCGCAGGGCCGTCTGCAGCAGGGCCGAGAACACCGCCTCGGGGTCGTCGGGGAGGGTATCGGGATGGTCCAGAGAGAACCGCTCGAAGGCGGCGTGGATCGCCGTGCCTCTGGCCCGGGCCTCCACCGGCTCGTCGGGGCGCTCCATGGGGCGCAGGCCGAGGACGGCCTGGGCGTAGAGGCCATAGGGATCGCGCAGCCAGCGCTCCACCGCCGTCACCGACAGCTTGCGCGGCCGGGCGCTCACCGGCGGGGTCGGGGCCGGGCGCTGGGCGGTGCGCAGGGCCGGCGGCGGATCGGCCAGGGGCGCGTCCAGGGCCTGGGCCCAGGCCAGAATCTCCGGCCGATCCGGCAGGTCGAGCCCACCGCCCTTGACCAGGGTCTGCAGCCGCCACAACCAGCGCGATTGCACGGCCGGCGAGCCGCCGACGCGGGCGGAATGCAACAGGATCACCTCCTGCGCGCAGGCGGCCTGGGCGAAGTCGTGCGCCGACAGACCGATGCGCCGCTCGGGCGGCGGCAGGCCGAGGCGCTCGCGCATGGGCCGGGACAGGAACGGATCGATCGGCGCCGCCTGCGGCCAGACGCCTTCCTCGAGCCCCGCGAGGATCAGGCGATCGGCCCGCAGCATGCGCGCCTCGAGCACACCCTCGCCTAACCCCCGCCCCAGCATGATGATCAGCCCCACCAGCGCCAGAAACGATCCCATGGCCCCGGCCAGCGCTCCGCCGAAGGAGACGAGACTCTGCCCGCTGAGAATTCCCCCCAGAACCACGCAGAGAGCCGTGGCCGGCAGGATCTCCATCCCCCGAAAGACCAGAACCAGATAGAGGAGAAGCGGCGTCAGCCCCAGCAGCCCCCGCCAGAGCTCCGGGGTCAAGTCGAGCTGCATGATTTACCCCCCTTCCGGAGGAGCCGCCCCGGCCGATCCCCGGTGAGAACGCCGTCACGAATGACGAACTTGCCGTCCACCAGGAGATGGATGACACCGGTGGCATAGCGGTGAGGCTCACGGTAATCGGCCCGGTCGCCCACGGTTGCCGGGTCGAAGAGTACCAGGTCGGCGGCATAGCCGGCCCGCAGCAGTCCTCGATTGGTGAACCCCATTCGACCGGCCGGAATGGAGGTCATCTTCCGGATCGCGGCGGGAAGAGAGAGGAGCTTCTCCTCCCGCACATATCTCCCCAGGACCCGGGGAAAGGTCCCGTAGGAACGGGGATGGGTGGTTTCGCCGGCGGAGTCAACGGCGTGAAGACCGTGACCGTCGGAACCCACCGCCACCAAGGGATCGGCCAGGATTGCTTCCACATCCTCCGCCGCCATGGAGAAGAATACGGCACTGACAGCCCCCTCTTCCTCCGACAGCAGCCGGATCACCGCCTGGGCGGGGGAGCACCCCCAGGCCGCGGCAACGGCGGCAAGACTCTCCCCGGAGAAGCGGCGGTTGTGCTCCCATCGGCAGCTCCCCACCATGATCCCCGACGCCCCCTCCCGCGCCTCGATCTCCCGACCGATCTCCTCTGCCAGCACCCCCAGCAGCCCGGGATTCCGGAGCCGGCCCAGCAGCGCGGCAACACCCCCGGCGTGGGCCCAGGCCGGGACGGTGGCCGTCAGGGTCGTGGCGGAGGCGTCGTAGGGGTACTGGTCGGCGGCAATATTCACCCCCGCGGCCACCGACCTGGCCAGTTCCGCCAACAGCTCTCTCCCCTTCCCCCGGTTGCTTCTCCCCAGCGCCTTCAGGTGGGAAACCTGCAGCCGCACCCCGCTTCCCCGGCCGATGGCGATCGCCTCCTCCAGAGCCGGGAAGAGCCCTTCCGACTCGCTCCTCATATGGGTGGAATACAACGCATCGTGGGTTGCCACGATTCGGGCCAGGGAAATCAGTTCGTCGGTGGCGGCGTAACTTCCCGGCGGATAGATAAGCCCCGTGGAAAGCCCCCAGGCTCCCTGACGCAGAGCCGTCTCCAGGACAGAGATCATCGTTGCCAGCTCTGGGGGGGTGGGAGAACGATCGTCCATCCCCATGGCGGCGAGGCGGAGCGGACCGTGCCCCACCAGCGGCGCGACATGAATACCAAGCCCCTGTCCATCGACCCGTCGAACATAGCCATCCAGGTCGCTCCAGGTCACTCCGTCAGGGGGGAGGGAAAAATCGTGGAGCCGTAAATAATCGGCCAACTCCCCCTCTACCCCCGACGCCACGGGAAAGGGACTCAGACCGCAGTTGCCGATCACCTCCGTGGTCACCCCCTGGAACACCTTGCTCTCCAGGCCGGGGTGAGTAAAGAGGGTCATGTCGCTATGACCATGGATGTCGATGAAACCGGGGGCCAGCACCAGCCCCCCGGCGTCCATGATCCGCTCCGCCGAAGCATCGATGGTAGGGGCGATCTCGGCAATGAGGCCGTCCAGAACCGCCAGATCGCCCAGGAAAGGTGGATCGCCCGATCCGTCCACGATCGTGGCGCCTCGAAAGATCAGGGAATACATGCTGTTACTGTTTTTCCCCGGCGGCGTTGCACTGCTCCACGACCTCCCTCAGCCAGGCGATCTCATCGGGAAGAAACTGCTTTGAATAATCGGTTCCCACGTTGAGCGCCCAGTGAAGCGGCGCCATGGTGGTGGAGGCCAGCAGGTAGCCGGGTATCTCCACGCAGTCGACCTCCGCCTCGGCCCAGGCGTTCAGGCGTTCCCTACTGTCGAAGAGCATGAGGTAATCATCCCCCTCATTCTCGATGACCATGGGGAGCACATCCCCTTCTTCCATGGCTTCGGCAGCCCCTTCCACATTTTGGGCATCCAGGGAAGGAACAAAAAAGGTCGTGTTGAGAAACAGGTCGTAATAGGCAGACTGGCTCTTGGCGTTATTCATATCCTGGCGTAGAATCTCCAGGGCGGTATCAAGCGGGGTCATGGTAAAGCTCCATTGTTTTTTTTGGCAAGGCCACAGATCGATTTCTTATGAGACAACTGCCGCTTCTTGTCAAGTAATCCGTGCATCTGTCCTGGGCCATAGTTACCATCGCCCCGTTCCCTGCCTCAAAACGTCTCAAACTGACCGTCCAGGTCGTCATGGGGAGCCATTACCAGGTCATGACCTCCCACCCGTTGTGGCAGAGCCATGGGCTTGACGTAGCGTGTATTCTTTTTGATTGGCGCCCCGGGCATGTTTGTTATCGCCCGGACTCCCCCCCGGGGTGAAAGGGAAGTTATGGCGTTGCCGATCCTGAAGAAGGCCACGGCCCCCTGGAGTTGCTCCGCCTGGGAGGAGAGCTCCTCTGCGGTGGAGGCCATCTCCTCGGCGGCCGAAGCGTTCTGCTGAATAACCTGGTCCAGCTGCTGAATCGCTCTGTTGATCTGTCCCGCGCCGGAATCCTGCTCCCTGCTGGAGGCGTTGATCTCCTGCACCAGTTCCGAGGTTTTTTGGATGTCGGGGAGCATCCGGGTCAACATCGCTCCGGCCCGCTCCGCCACCTCCACGCTGGAGGCGGAGAGTTCGGAGATCTCCTGGGCTGCCTGCTGACTCCGCTCGGCCAACTTGCGCACCTCGGAGGCGACCACGGCGAATCCCTTGCCATGCTCCCCGGCCCGGGCCGCCTCAATGGCGGCGTTCAGCGCCAACATATTGGTCTGTCGCGCGATCTCTTCCACAATGCTGATCTTACTGGCGATTTCCCGCATGGCGGTCACAGTCTCGGCCACGGCCGCCCCTCCGCTCTTGGCGTCATTGGCGGACTGGACGGCGATCTTCTCCGTCTGCTGGGCGTTGTCGGCACTGTGCCGGATGTTGGCGGTCATCTCCTCCATGGAGGAGGATGCCTCCTGGGCGGCTGCGGCCTGCTGAGATGCACCATGGGAGAGGTTCTCGGCCCCGGAACTCATCTCCTGTGAACCGGCAGCCACGTTGTCGGCGGCGGATTTAACCTCGCTCACCACGGAAGTGAGCTGACGGACCATGGCGATGAGGGCTTGCATCAGCTCGTCGTTACCCGAGCGTTCTCTCAACTCCACCATGAGGTTCCCCCGGGAAATTTCCCGGGCGCCTGCGGTGACCCGGTGGAGCGCCTCGATGAGGATGTTGAGGTTGTCCCTGATACCGTTGAAGTCCCCACCGTAGGTGGCGGTAATGACCGGCGGCATATCCCCCGTGGAGATTCGTTCCACGTAGTTTGCCGCCATGTTCAGCGGCACGATGACGGCGTCCAGGGTATTGTTAAATCCGGTCACGATCTTACGGAAATCTCCTTGATGTCGGGATGCATCGGCCCGGTTGGCCAGTTTCCCCTCCGTGGCGGCGGTTGCCAGGGAATCGGCATCGGCAATCAGGAGGTTCACGGCGTCGATGCACGTATTCAGGTTATTTTTGATGGTGTTGAACTCCCCCTGGTAGACGGCGGTAATCCGGGGAGGAATATCTCCCCGGGCGATCCTCTCCATATGTTCGGCAGCCATGTTCAGGGGGGTGATGACGGCGTCCAGGGTGTCGTTGAAGCCGACCACGATCTTTTTAAAATCCCCTTGATGCCGGGAGGAGTCGGCCCGGTTGGCAAGTTTTCCTTGTACTGCGGTCCCTGCCAGGGTGTCGGCATCGGAAACGAGGAGGTTGATGGCGTCAATGCAGGTGTTGATGCTGTTTTTGATGGTGTCCAGGTCGCCGTTGTAGGCATCGCTGATCCTTGGAGGAATATCCCCCCTGGCGATCCGGTCCATGTACTGGGCCGCCATGTTCAGGGGGGTGACGACCGCGTCGAGAGTCTCATTGACTCCGGAGATAATTTTTCGGAACTCTCCCTGATGGCGGGTGACGTCAGCCCGGAGGGTCAACTTGCCGGCCAGCGCGGCAGCCACCAGGGAGTCGGTGTCGGCAACAAGGGCGTTCATGGCGGCGAAGCTTCTGTTGAATGACTCCTTCAACTTGTTATAATCCCCTCGGTACTCACGGGTGATCTGCTCGCCGATTACGCCGAGGCTCAGATTTTCGAGATGTACAATGGATCGTTGTAACGGCCCGACCAGGTTCTCCATGGTGCCGTTCACCCCTTGAATGACCTTGCGGAAATCCCCCTGATGCTTGGCGGCGTCTGCCCGGCACTCCAACCGCCCCTCATCGGCGGCCAGTGCCAGCATATTCGCATCGGTGATGAGGGCATTGACATTGTCGACGCAACTGTTGAGATTGAGTTTGATCGCGTTGAAGTCACCGTTATACTGAGCAGTGATCTTTTCCGGGATGTCCCCCCGGGAAATCCGGTTCAAATACTCTCCGGCCATGTTCAGCGGTCCAATGACCGCATCCAGGGTAGCATTGAACCCGCTCACTATCTTCCGGAAATCCCCCAGGTGTCGGGAGGCATCGGCCCGAGACGCCAGATCCCCGTTGACGGCATTGGCAGCCATGCCGTTGGCGTCGCTGATGAGGGAATTGATATTGTCGATGCAGTTATTCAGGTTCAGTTTGATCTCGTTGAAGTCACCATTGAAGTTGTCGGTGATTCGTGGGGGAATATCTCCCTTGGAGATCCGGTCCATATACTCGGCAGCCATATTCAGAGGGCCGAGGACCGCGTCCAGGGTGTCGTTGAAGCCGGTCACGATCTTGCGGAAGTCTCCCTGGTGCCGGGAACCATCGGCCCGTGCTGCCAGTTTTCCCTCCACGGCGGTGCGTGCCAGGCTATTTGCGTCGGAGATCAGGAGGTTAATGTTGTCGATGCAGTTGTTGAGGTTCAGCTTGATCTCGTTGAAGTCGCCATTGTAGTTGTCGGTAATTTTGGGAGGTATGTCCCCCTTGGAGATCCGGTCCACATACTCGGCAGCCATATTCAGGGGACCGATGACAGCATCCATGGTGTCGTTGATCCCGGAGACAATCCTGCGGAAATCTCCCTGGTGCCGGGTGGCGTTGGCCCGGGTGGCGAGTCTGCCGGCCAGGGCGGCCTGAACCAGAGCATCGGTATCATTTATGAGGTGTGCGATGTTGTCAATACAGTTGTTAAGGTTGATCTTTAAATCATTAAAATCTCCGCAATAGCTCTCGGTGATCTTCGGAGGAATATCCCCATGGGCGATTCTGTCGATGTACGTGGCGGCCACCGTGAGGGGACCGATGACCGCGTCCATGGCGTCATTGACGCCGACCACAATCGTCTTGAACTCTCCCTGATGCCGCGAAACGTCGGCGCGGATTGCAAGCTTGCCGGCTATGGCTGCTTCGGAAAGCATACCGGCGTCGGAAATCAGCGCCTTGATCGCCTCCACCATCCTGCTCATGGAGGAGATGATACTGGTGTTGTCGCCCGCTGCCAACCGAATATCTACGGAAAGATCACCGACTCCCACCAGCATCGCGATTTCGTTGACCTCCTGTGGGTCCGCACCAAGTTGCCGCAGGAGAGAGCGAAACAGCACAACGAGACCTGCGGTAGCAAGTGCCAGTAACGCCACGAGAGCGGCAAGCGTAATGAACATGGTGCGCCGGTTATACTCCTCAAGTCCCGCACGTTCGGACTTCATATCCTTTTTGACGTGGGCTTTCAGTGTAAGAACCTGATCCTTCACCTTGCGCCACGCCGGCGTACCCTGTTTAATCAGCAGTTGCACCGCCTGTTCGGTTTCGCCCGAGCGGGTAAGCTCGATAGTCTTGTTCTTGATGGCTGTCAGTTTTTCCCAGTCAGCGGCAATGTCGACCAGCGTTGAGCTGTATTCGGTAAGAGTCCGAGAAGTGTCGCGGGCAGATTTCGTGACCTCCTCATAATCTTTGAGGGCCTTGGTGTAGTTGTTGAGGGCCTTTTCGTCGGCGGGGTTGAGGAGTACATTCCGAACGGCCTGTTCGGTCTGCAGTCCCGTTGAGTACATCTGCTCGGTGAGCATTCCCATCTTTTCGTACTCTTCAACGTAGGTAGCCAGCCGTTGTTTGCTCCCCAGCATCCCCCAGACAGTGATGATTCCAGCGATAACGGTCAAAGCAATAACAAAAGTTCCCAACAGAATAAACTTTTTTGAAAGAGTCAGCTGTTTGGCCATGATCATGTTCTCCTGGGGTCTGAATCGTACTGACAATGACGGCACGGGGTTGATGTTTGGGAAACTTCTCCCGGGCTGGAGTGACAACATCTCATCGGGAACAAAACCTGCATAATATAGGGAACAATACCATGCTTTTCAACTTAAATTAAGCTCAACCACTGTTCAGAGCCGGACAAACAACCTCCTGATTGCGACCAATCTGCAGCTGCCGGAATCTCCCACCACTTCTAGGGGAGGGGTGGGGATGCAGCGCCGCGTGGCCGATTTCATCTCCGCAGCCGACCTCCTGCTCCTCCCCAGCGACAGTCATCCTTCGGCCTGGCGGCACTGGGTGCAATAAGTTAAGGAGTTACGGTGGTGGCCAGCCGTGTGGGGGGGGTGCCGGAGGTGGTGAGCGACGGGGAGAACGGTGGATTATTGCCGGTGGGAGATCTGGTGGGAATGGCTGCGGCCTCCCTGGAGGCCCTGAAACAGTACTACATAATACTTGGCAATACGTTGACGAAATAAGTTCCGTGTCATCCATTCGTTATGTTACAATGACTCTTAAAATTTAAATTACCAATCACGCGACACAAGGTTGATCCAAGACAATGATTCGGACAGACTCCGCTGCAACAGGTACTGTTGATATTTGGTCCGCTCGAATAGAAGAGTCATACGACCGCCATCTGGAATTTCTCCTGGCGGGTGACCGGACCGGCTGCAGCGGGATCGTATCTCAACTCCTCGATGACGGTATCCCCATCCGGAAGCTCTACGTCGAACTGTTACAACGTTCCCTGTACGAAGTAGGAGTGCTCTGGGAACAGAACCGGATCTCTGTGGCGAGGGAGCATGTTGCCACCGCCATTACCGAGTTCCTTCTCAATCTGGTCTACCCCCGAATCTTCGCCGACGAACATTGCGGCCGCACGGCGGTGGTCGCCTGCATTGCCAATGAACAGCACCTGCTGGGCGCTCGCATGGTGGCCGACATTCTGGAACTCAACGGGTGGCACGGTCATTTTCTGGGGGCCAACACTACGGCGACGGAACTCCTCTCTCTCATCACCGAAACGCAACCCGACTTGCTGGCCCTCTCCCTGAGTCTACGATCCAACCTCCCTTCGCTTCTTGCCGTGGTGGACCTGGTCCAGCAGAGTTTTCCCGAACTTGCCATTATCGTGGGAGGACAGGCTTTCAGGTCGGGAGGCCACGAACTCCTTGCCGGATTGCACGGAGTCACCCAACTCACCTCCATTGACCAATTGGAAGAACTGATCCGACGATTCCACTGAACGACCTACGGAAGATCAATTTTACCTGACTTGAAATTCCTACCGGTTTATGTCTTCCTGGTCAAACATTTCACACCCCCTTCCCTACTCCCCCAGATACGTGTACCCCAGGAGGGTTCTGTCCAGCAGTTCGATAAAATGGCTGCTCTCCTCGATGGTAACCTTGCGTAACGCCACATCCTTCTCCAGGTTATCCCTCACCTGTTTCAGGATTTCCGGTCCCTTGTACTGCACGTATTTGAGACTCTCCCAGGTAACATCCCCGTTGATAACCGTGTCGATCTGGTAGCCGGTCTTCTTGTTGAAGGTGACATGCACCGCGTTGGTGTCGCCAAAGAGGTTGTGCATATCCCCCAGAATTTCCTGATAGGCGCCGATGAGGAAGAAGCCGATGAAGTAATCCTCGTCCTTACGGAGCTTATGGAGGGGGAGATATTTGGTCCGGCCGTTCTGCCCCACGAAGCTGGTAATCTCGCCGTCGGAATCGCAGGTGATATCGGCGATGGAGGCCATAACCCCCGGCTTCTGGTCCAGACGCTGCAGCGGGACGATGGGGAAAAGCTGATCGATGGCCCAGGAGTCGGGAATGGATTGAAAAAGGGAGAAGTTGGCGAAATAGGTCTGGCGGAGAGCCAGCTGGAAATTCTGCAACTCTTCGGGGATCGGCTTGATCTTCTCCACGATGCCGTTGATCTTCTTGATGATCTTGCCGTAAAGCCACTCGGCCATGGCCCGGTCGTTCAAGGTCAGGTAGCCCAGATTGAAGAGACTCACCGCCTCCTGAATGAGCTGCATGGTATCATGGTAATCTTCCCGGAGGGAATGCCGGTCGATGCTCTTGTGGATGTCCACCAGCTTCTTCACCGTGGTGGCCAGCTTTTCCGTGCCGTTGAGGGTCTCTTCGAAATCCGGCATGAGGCTGGTGGTGTCGGTATTGAGAACGTTGGTCACCAGCACCGAATAGTGGGCCACCGTGGCCCGCCCCGACTCGGAGATGATGTTGGGACACTCCACCCCGGCGTCGTCGCAGATGTTCTTGATCTGGTAGATGACGTCGTTGGCGTATTCATCGATGGAGTAGTTCACGGAGGAGAAGTAGCTGGACTTGGAGCCGTCGTAATCCACCCCCAGACCGCCACCGATATCCAGGTAGTCGATCCCCACCCCCATTTTTCGCATCTCCGTGTAAATCCGGGTCCCTTCGATGAGGGCGCTCTTGATCTTGTCGATCTTGGTGATCTGACTCCCGATATGGAAGTGGAGGAGCTTGACGCACGGCACCATGCCATTCTTCTCCAGGGTCTGGATGGCGGCGATGATCTCCGACATCCTCAGGCCGAACTTGGCATCCTCCCCCCCGGAGGTGGCCCACTTGCCGGTCCCCTTGGAGGAGAGCTTGACCCGTATCCCCAGCTTGGGGCTGATCCCCGTACTCTTGGCCAGAGCGATGATCTTTTCCAGTTCGAAGAGCTTCTCGATGACGATGGTGATGTCGAAGCCGATGCGACTGGCGTAGAGGACCGTCTCGATATATTCGGCATCCTTATAGCCGTTGCAGATGATGGGAATGCCGTTCCCCGTGGAAAAGGAGATGGCCGCCACCAGTTCCGGCTTGGAGCCGACTTCCAGACCGATATTGTACCGCTTGCCGAAGCGGGCGATGGCCGCCACCACCTGGCGCTGCTGGTTCACCTTAATGGGGTAGAAGGTCTGGTACTTGGCAGGATAGTCGTTCTCCTCGATGGCGTTCTTGAAGACCCGATTGATGGCGGCGATCCGCCCCTGAAGCACGTCCATGAACCGGATCAGGATGGGAGGCTTGATCTTCCGCTTGATGAGATCATCCATCAGCTCCCTGATATCGATGGAATACTTAGAGGAGGGAGACGGGTGGACGCAGACATTCCCCTTCTTGTTGATGGAGAAGAGGTCGGCCCCCCAGTTGTCCAGGTTGTAGATCTTGGCGGAGTCGGCAATCGTCCAGCGTTCCATAGCGCCTCGTGTATCAGGTTGAGGTTGAGTTATCGTTACTGCAACAGCCGTTGTTGAAGCAAGGTCTGCATGTCACGTCTGCCGTCCAGGACGCAATGCACAACGACTTCATCTTCGTGCAGGGAATAGATAATCCTGAACGACTTAAAGTGTGTCTCCCGAAAATCACGGACACCTATCAGTTCAAGCTCCTGGGGACAGTGACCTCGCTCTGGCATATTTTTCAATGAGAAAATAGTCTGAGAAATCCCTTCAAGTAATATGTCGGCTTGTTTCAGAGAATCGCGTGCCTCGACGTACAAATGAATAGAGTACAAGTCGTGTTCTGCCGCTTCTGAATACGAAATGCGAAAGATCATCCCTGTCGCCGTTGCCTGATTTTCTCTTTAATGTCCGCGATAGCCTGTTCGGCAGGTTTAACCTTTCCCGCCTCGACATCCTTGCGACTGAGTGCAAGAATTTTCAAGAGCGCCAGACTTTCCTGGATTTCTTCGTAGGAGGCTATGTCTTGCAGCACCGCCTTCGCTTCACCGTTCTGGGTGATGATGAGAGGAGTTCGGGTTTCGGCCAGACCACGGATGATATCGGCGGCATGAGCCTTAACGTAACTGATCGGTTTGACTGATTCCTGGAGCAGCATGGCAACCTCCTTTCAATAAAGACCGAATTCAGTCTAATATAAGTCCGACAGCAGGGCAAGAGGAAACTTCGTCAGAGCTCCGGCCAGTCGCCGCCATCGATCACAGTAGTGGAAAGGCCCATGGTATCAAGAACTTCCAGAAACGGCTGGGGATCGAACTGCTCCATGTTCCAGACCCCCGGCGCGTGCCACGTACCGGAGAGCATCATGATGGCCCCCACCACCGCCGGAACCCCGGTGGTGTAGCTGATGGCCTGGGAACCCACCTCACGGTAACAGGCCTGATGATCGCAGATATTGTAGATGTAGACCTGCTTTCGTTTCCCTTCCTTGAGCCCCCGGGCAATGACGCCGATACAGGTCTGCCCCTTGGTCAGCGGCCCCAGGGAACCAGGGTCAGGGAGCAGCGCCTTCAAGAACTGGATGGGGGCGATCTTCCGCCCCTGAAATTCCACCTCGTCGATACGGGTCATCCCCACATTCTGCAACACCTCCAGATGCTTCAGATAGTTGTCGGAGAAGGTCATCCAGAACTGGGCCTTCCTGATGGAGGGGAAATGTTTGACGAGGGACTCCATCTCTTCGTGATAGAGGCGGTAAATGTTCATGGGGCCGATCCCCTGAGGGAAGTCGAAGACCCGCTTGGAAGCAAGAGGGGCGGATTCCACAAACCGGCCATCCTCCCAGTGACGGCACGTGGCGGTCACCTCCCGAATATTTATCTCCGGGTTGAAGTTGGTGGCGAAGGGGTGGCCGTGGGAGCCGGCATTGGCGTCGATGATATCGATCTCCTCCACCAGGTCCAGGTAGTTCTTCGCGGCCAGGGCGGTGTAGACATTGGTCACGCCAGGATCGAAACCGGAGCCCAACAGCGCCATGAGCCCCTTTTCCCTGAACCGCTCCTGATAGGCCCACTGCCAGGAGTACTCGAATCTGGCGATATCCAGCGGCTCGTAATTGGCGGTATCCAGATAATCGACCCCCGTCTCCAGGCAGGCGTCCATGATATGGAGATCCTGGTAGGGGAGCGCCACGTTGATCACCAGCTTCGGCTGCAATTCCCGGATGAGCGCTGCCAGTTCCGGCACATTGTCGGCATCCACCCGGGCGGTCCGGATGGGGATTGCCAACTGCGCGGCAATGGCATCGCACTTGCTCAACGTGCGGGAAGCCAGAGTGATCTCCGAAAAAATATCAGCCCGTTGGGCGCACTTATGAGTTACAACCTGACCGATGCCGCCGGCCCCGATGATCAGCACCTTGCTCATGGTTCGCCTCCGTTACCTCGGTTGTTTCAGCCCTGGCGCCACGGGAGATGACTCCCCCAAAGGGATACCTGTAAGGGAAACTGTGTGGCAAGTCAAACAAAAACAGCATCCCATCCATCTGAATTCGGTTGACATTTCAGGGAGGGCTCCCTTAAGGTTACACGAAAATTAAGGGAGGATACAAGATGCCACTAACCAGAAGATTCGGCTTCATCGGCGGCGGCAACATGGCCGAGGCGCTCATCAGGGGACTCCTGACCGGTGGGGTCCCACCCACGGCCATTATCGTCTCCGAACCGCTGGCGGAGCGGGCCGAATTTCTCAGGAACAGCTACGGTGTGGGGACCGCCCCGGACAGCCGGGGGGCCATATCCGAAAGCGACGTGGTGATCCTGGCGGTGAAGCCTCAGGTCTGGGGAACGCTCCATCCCCATCTGGCCGACATTGTCTCCCGGGACGCGCTCTTCGTCTCCATCATGGCGGGTGTCTCCACCACTGCCATCGAGGCCCCCTTTGCGGAAAAGATCCGGGTCACCCGGGTCATGCCCAATACTCCCGCACTCGTGCTGGAGGGAGCCTCCGCCGTCTGCGCCGGCCACCACACCCTCCCCGGCGATCTGCTCCTCACCCAAAAGATCTTCCAACTGGTGGGAAATTCCTACATCCTGGACGAAAAACTCCTGGACGCCGTCACCGGCCTCTCGGGAAGCGGCCCGGCCTACGTCCTCACCTTCATGGAGGCCCTTGCCGACGCCGGGGTGAAACAGGGGCTTCCCCGTGACGTGGCCCTGGGGCTGGCGGCCCAGACCGTGCTGGGAACGGCCAAACTTCTCCTGGAGGGGAAGGATCACCCGGCGCAGCTGCGGGACAAGGTCACCTCCCCCGGCGGCACCACCATTGCGGGGCTCCATGTTCTGGAACAACGGGCCTTTCGTGGCGCAATCATGGACGCAGTGGAGGCGGCGACCCGCCGCTCGGCGGAACTGGGGGCAACAACGGGAAACTAAGTCCACACCACTATCTGTGCGAATGGAGCCCTCCGCGTGTCCCGATTCTCACCCCGTCACCTCTCGCTGTTTACTGACGAAACGGACCGTAAGCCCAAAGGGGGCGGCAATCTTTTCAAGGGTCTCCAGAGTCGGATTTCCCCGATCCCGTTCGATCTCCATCAATACTCGTGGATAGATCTTCAGAACCTTCTCCGCGTACTCGGTCTGGTTCATGCCGACAATCTTCCGCATCCGCCTGGTCGTCTGACCCAGAGTAAGCCGTCCCGCCTCGACGTCGGCATAAAGCGCCTCCTTCTCGGCTCGGATTTCCTCCGGCATCCGTTTACGTGACTTCTTTCCGGGCATCGCGTACCTCCTTATGTGCGCAGGTCAGCGGCAATCTCGGCGCAGCGCTGAGCCACCCGCCCAATGACCTCATCTTCCACACCACATTCCCGCATACTTTCCGGCAGTCGGGCCACTGCCTCGGAATCCCGAGCCAGCATGGCCCGAGCTTCCTCTCGATCGACACTGTCGGCGAGGGATTCAAGAATCTTCCCCCAGCTGGGCCGACCAATTACCGTTTCCAGATCATCCGCCCAGCGGGAACTCCGGGGAATCCCCTCAGGGTCCAGGAACATCGGCGCGAAATCGTAGAGAGGAGAGAGCATCACCCTGCCATCCGCGAATTTAAGCATCGCGGTATTGCGCCCGTGGTTGTCAGTGTTCCGCAGGGCCACATTGAGGATATCCCTGCGGAGGTATTCCAGGAGGTCGCTCCCAGGGGAGGTGGCAAAGCGGGCGATAATGTTGCAGAAGTCGCCGTGATTTCCCCTCCGACCGAACTCGGTTATTCCGGCGACAGAGGAGAGAGTCTCAAAACCGTGGCGATCCAGACCAGAGCCACCGGTCACCCGGTCGAAACGGGGGATAAAGAGAGCATTGTCGCAGTACTCCAGCGCTCCCCCCACCCGGAGCCCGAACCTGCGCGCCACTTCCAGGTAGGATGCCTCATTCCGGAGCACCATCCGGTCGGCCTCGGTTCGGCCTCGTGGGAACTTCACCAGCCAACAGTCAAAAACATCTTCATCCTTCAGCGCCCCGTCAGGATGCCAGCGGAGGTTTCGGTCTCGTGCCAGGAAAAACTTCGGGGCATCCCCCTGCACATCCGTGGCGCCGATGACCACCGCACCACGCTCTTCGGCGTATTCAATGAAATCGGCGTTTCTAGCGATGATTTCATCCCGGCTAAACCCCGGGTGGGGCGAACCGGAAGGGATGACCGCCTCGGCGACGCGGATGTTGCCTGGCGGATTGCCGCTTCCGGAGCGGAGCAGTTCCCAATCAGCCCCGGCGCCATCCCTCAACCCCAAGCGCTTGAGCCAGACACGGCGCCCCGCGCCGGTGGGCATGATATCAAGAAGGAAGGCCGGCCACCGAGCGCCGCGAAACAACTCGAAGGACACCGGATATCCCAGCCCCACTCGCCAGTGAGAATGATTGTCCAGTCGTTCCACGGTGTAGTCCAGGTCGTACTCGAAAGTCCCACCACCGGCAATGCCGTTAGCCAGGGTCCGTTCATCAGGCGAAAACACCCCCGCCCGCTGCCAACGATAATCGAGAAATAGTTCAAGAATGATTTCCATAGCTATCATAGTAACCTAAAAATCAGACATTGCCTACGATTATAGTTATTAAAATAGCACATCAATACCTTCCCGCTCCCCCTCAAGCCCTCCATCCCACAAAACAGCTAACTCCCCTCCGTTCTCCAACTCTCTCCAGAGAAATTCCCCCGACGGCGGCAACAGGGCTGACATCGTCTGTACCGGTCACCACACTCTGCCCGGCGACCTGCTCCAGACCTAAAGGATCTTTCAGTTGGTGGGGAAGGCCTACGTCCTGGACGAGAAACTGCTGAACGCCGTCACCGGCCTCTCGGGAAGGGGTCAGCTCTGGGGGTCTCCTCTGGGGGTCACTCTGGGGGTCCCTCTGTCTCTGGGGGTCTCTCTGGGGGTCATCTCTGGGGGTCACTCTGGGTGTCTCTCTCTCTGGGGGTCTCTCTGGGGGTCATGTCTCTGGGGGTCACATGTCTCTGGGGGTCTTGCTCTGGGGGTCAGGTCTTTATTCTTGAGTGTCTCTGGGGGTCACTCTGGGGGTCAGGTCTTTATTCTTGAGTCACTCTGGGGGTCAACTCTGGGGGTCAGGTCTTTATTCTTGAGTATTTTGCAGTACCCTTGATGAAACAGTTCATAGTCTGCAGTGTGGAGGACTATTGATA
>CAIUUR010000060.1 GCA_903902345.1 uncultured Geobacteraceae bacterium
TCAAGATGGTCTACAATTGACAGTTACGCCGAGTATAAGCCCATGCGGTGTGTGTTCGGTTATGGGAAGGTATCAACTCTTCTGTCTTTAGCCAATTACCTGAAAAACATAATCTCAATTTCCGGAAAATGTTGTGATACCGCTTCAAGTTCATGGTGGTCGGAAGTAACGAAGGGCGACTTAAAATTGCGGGCAGTAACAAGTCCAAAACAGTCGGCAAGGGAGATGCGTTTAATTGTTGCTTTGAGGTTTCCAGCATCCTGCCAAAAAGGCTCTGACATATCATCTACCGGCATTATTCCAATATCTTTAAAATTCTGCAGCGCCGCGCGATGTCAAGCGCCAGGGTTATTTTCCAGTGCCAGCGCCAAGTTTATTTGCCAGTTTAGCGATCAACGGGCTTCCTGTTAGTTCGTGACGGCCTGTTGAGGCCGTCCTCTTTTTCGATACGATTCTCCCTTCATCGGGAGGTGATGTGCCTTGTGCGCCAGCCGATCCATAAGTGAGTTTGCCAGCACCAGATCCGGGAAGAGTCCCGGCCAGTCACCCGGCGGTCGGTTGGAGGTTATGACGATGCTTCCGGTATGGTGCCGTTCTGCAACTATCTCATAGAATGCCTCGGTCTGCTCCTGGGTGAAGGCCGTCAGGCCAAGGTCGTCAATAATGAGCAGTTGTGGCTTGAGAAACGTCCTCATGGTCTCTTCGTAGGAGTTTTCAATCCTTGCGGTAGCCAGTTTTCTGAAGAGCTTGGCCGCCGTTACAAACAGAGTCGTGTAGCCGCTTCTGCACCCCCGGTTACCCAGTGCTTGCGCCAGATGAGTTTTTCCGGTGCCGGGAGGACCGTACAGGATTATGTGTTCTTTGCGCTCGATGAACATTCCGGTTGCCAGATCCTTTATTTCCTTCGGATTGATGCCGGGCAGCGCCGTAAAGTCGAACTCTTCGATAGCTTTGTGTTCTTGGAATGCCGCCTGTTTCAGTCGCCGCTGCACACCGCTGGCGTGGCGCCGTTCTACTTCGTCTTGAAGGATTGTCTGCAAGAATTCCATGTAGCCAAGACTCGACTCCCGTGCCTGTTCAAGTCGAACCTCCAAGGATTCGGCAATGCCAGAAAGCCGTAATGATTTTAGAGTGAGCTGCATCGCCGGGGATGGTCTCATTGGGACACCTCCCCGAAGCTCAATGCCGGATGTAAAAGCTCCAGCCCCTCATTTGAAACCGGCGGTGGCGGTGTGACTTTGGCAGTTTGCGGTATGCCTTTCTCCAACAACCGTTTGACAGCGGAGTGGCTGTTTGAGCCATTTTCAAGAAGATGGCGACAGACGGCATCGAGTTTCTCGGCTCCGTATTTTGTGCCGAGCCGCAGGATCGCCTGGGCTTTGCGCAGATGAACCAGGGCATGGGGAGTCAGAATCTCATCTACCATCTGACCAGCATATTCGCCCAGCTTGTACGCCTCCTTTCTACAGTAGGCCGGCTGAAACTGGAGAAAGAGCTGTTTGCCCTCCGGATAATCACTCAGGTCGGTGCGCCAGGTGCCAGGACGGTAAGCAGTAGCGTGGGTCTTGATCTGGGCGTCTTTGAAGAAGATGTCTACCAGTGACAGGCCGCCACGCACCCATACTTCTTTGCCGACAAAGCGGGTCGGTACTGAATAATAGCTCTTTTCAAAGACCACGTGATGATCAGGGTGGACAGTACATTTTTTCCAATTCGGCATCTCAAACCGATGGACAGGCAGTTCTTTCAATACGTCTTTTTCATCTCGTTCGAAACGAATGCGGGGTGCCTCATGAGTAGTACCGTTGGGCTGCATGCCGATTTCTTCCCGAGACCAGACGAGTGCTTTTTCGTTGGCGGCGGCCAGATCCGCGTACACACGACCTGCAACCAGTTGCTGCCTGACTGTCGGAATCGAGCGTTCGACCTTCCCCTTATGTTCGGGGGTGCGCACCTTGGCGGGGTCGGCGACAAAGCCAAAGAATCGCTCCAGTTCACCATATGCCCGGTTGATGGTCGGGTCGTACAGGTCCGACTTCACTACGCCGCTCTTCAAGTTGTCAAGGAGCACGGTGGCCGGAACGCCGCCAAAGAACTGGAAGGCCCGGATATGGCAATCGAGCCAGGTGGCAATATCCTGATGCTCGACAAACCGGACAAAGCGATGACGACTATAGGAAAGGGTCATGACGAAAGCCCATAACCGCTTACGTACTCCGGCAAAGGTAAGAGTCGCCTGACCGAAGTCTACCTGTGCCTGGGTGCCGGGATCAACTTCAAGACGCACTGTAACAGAAGGCGTGGCGGGAGCAATCTGCTGAACATAGCGGTTGATGCTGCGCTCGCTGAAACAGTGTCCGGCTTCCGAGAGAAGTCGCCAGATCTGCTTGGCGGTCATATCCCGCTCTTCAAGTAACTCTTTGATCCGTTCTTCGTGAACGGCAATGGCAGCAAGCGCCGGTGCAGCGGCTTTATTGCCGGACACCTTTGCTGTCACCGATAAGGCAATGGTTGCTACCTCACCGGGACTACTATCTGTTGTTAATCCGGCAGCAGTGGCCTGATTTAGATAATTGCGCACCGTAGGGCGGGTAATGCCCAAACTCTCGGCAATCTTGGTTTTACTGCGCCCCTGCTGCCATTGATACAATACTTCACTGATTTCGATCATCGGTATGCTCCTTCGTGCCATGAGGTCTCCTGTGTGGGAATGATTCACACAGGGTAGAAGGAAACCGTTGATCGCATAACTGGAAAATCACCTTGGCGGCGATTAGAACCAAACTGGAAAATAAGTTTGGCGCCGGGGGTGGCAAATTAACTTGGCGCTAACACCTCACAAACTGGAAAATTACCATGGCGCTCGACAGGCTGAA
>CAIUUR010000061.1 GCA_903902345.1 uncultured Geobacteraceae bacterium
AGGACCCTGTCGCCGTCCCGTTAAGCCAGTTCGGCTAGGCGCGCCGCAGGCAGACCCAACGGGGGGGCGATCAGCTCCGCCCGCCGTAGATCGTCCCTCGCCCCCTCCCCGTTCCCCATGGCCTCCCGGCGGTCGGCCCGCAACAGGAGCGCCGCCACCGATGAGGGATTCAGCTCCAGGGCGCGGTCAATGAGTTTGATGGCGCGGCCACCCTCTTCTTCCACGTTCCCCCGGTAAAGCCAAGGGAGATAGAAGGAGGGAGAGCGCTCCGAGGCGGCGCAAAACCTACCCTGCGCCCTATCCAGCTCTCCGTCCCGCAGTGCGGCAAGCCCGTCCAACAGCTCCCCCTCCAGTTCGTCTACGCAACAGATTCGGACAGAGCTGCCGGCAAAGGTACTGAAGTTCCCCTGGGTAGCATCCGCCAACGCAACGGCTTCGGACTCCCCCCCTCCCCCACCGGAACCGGGGAAGACCGAAGGAGGAGTCGTCGGGTGACTCAGGCACTCCTCCATGAACGAAAGTCGCTCACCTGCATGCGGCCGCTCCAGACGGTGGTCCCGGACATAGGCCCGACCGGCCTCGCCCATCGCCCTCCGTTGCTCCGGATGTTCGATTAACCAGCACAACTGCTCAGCCAGTTCGGAGCTGTCGTGAAACAGCAACCCGGTCTCGCCAGAGCGAAGAGTCGCCTCATAGGGGGGAAGCGCGGCGGCAACGGTGGCGACGCCATGGGACGCATACTCCAGAAACTTCACGTCGGAGCGTCCACGGTTGAAGTCGGTGTCGTCCAGGGGACAGACCCCGATGTCCAGGGTTGAGACGAAGTCAAGATAGTCGAAAAGAGACCCACCTTTGCGGTAGCTCCAGCGCCCCTGGGGTAAAACAGAGCAGAGATCGCGAAAGACCTCGGCGCCCATGACCTGGAACGACACCTGAGGGTAGCGGTTCAGGATCGGCCCCATGACAGCGACCAGTTTGACAAAATCATCCTTGTGTCCCAACGACCCTCCCCACCCGATCCGGACAATGGCTCCGGGTGAGTTGGGGGAGGATACCGGCATCTCCCAGAGGTGATTGACGAACACGGCACTCCGGGAGGCCAGGGCGCCGAAGCGTTGGGCCAAATAGGGGGTGGAGAACTGCACCCCGTCGCAACAGGATGCCAATCGGGAAGAGAGACTCCGGGTGAAGGGGTTGCTTGCTAGGTAAGCGGTGGGGTTCCAGCTCTGCAGGGCCTGAAAGTCGTCGTTGATCTCGTAAATCGTCGCCAGCCCCCGGGCGCGGCGCAGCTGGAGAACCGGGAGGAGATCGGCTTCCACCACGTCGCAGAGCACCACCAGATCGGCGACGGGGAGCAGCTTGTGTACCTCCGGAGAAATGAAGGAACCAGCCACCACCCGGATACCGGGGAGTTCTCCCAGGGCGCGGCAGGGTTGCACCGTCCGGTATACGGAATCGCCGTCACCACCACGGTGGGGGGGCTCAAGGTGAACGATCAGTAGTGGTCTACTCACGACATCCTCAATCTGAAATCCGCAGGGAGCTTGACGTCAGCCAAGCTTTTTCACTTCGTGCTGAAGCAACAGGCAGAGTAACAGGGATACCATACATCCGTGAAAAGTTACAAGAACGCATATACGGGGGAGTGCCATTGAAACTGATGGTTACGTAGTTCATCCCATCCCCACAGCACTGTCATGCCGAGCGAAGCGAAGCATCTGCTTCTGCTTGATTCAACAGCAGATCCTCCGCGTTGCTCAGGATGACAGGCAAAAGAACAGGATGACAGGCTAAGAGCAAGAATGCCGGCCAAGGACCAACAACCCCGTACGGGGCGCGGGTCGGTTTAGGTGTTAGCCGTAACCCGACGATTCGGAAGTGTCGGGTTACGCGATGAGACCGCTAACCCGAGCGGTAACTCTACTCCCTCCTTAACCGGTATAATTGTTGCATCCGCGAGGATGATACCATAAGATATGTCCTGGAATGTAACGGCGTAGCCGGAGGAAACGGGATCATGGTCACTCTTGATGACGCTAAAGAAGTTGCGACGGAGATCGTCAGGGGATTCGATCCGTTACTGGTCACCCTGTTCGGATCGGTGGCCCGTAAAAATGTCGGAAACGACCTGGACCTGCTCGTTGTTTTCGATGATGCCCACTATCATGGCATGAGAACCGAATCGGAGCTCCAGATCTCTCTGGGGAAATTTCATCGCAAGTTTGATATCGAACCGTTCACCCTGCCGATCTCCAGATATCTCACCCTCCTGCAGTCAGGAGAACCTTTTTTCAGCACGATTGTCCGAGAAGGGAGGGTCCTTTACATGGTTAATCACGTCAACGAATGGTTACGTCAATCGGACGAGGAGCTACGGACCGCGCAGTATCTCCTGGGGGGTAATTTCTATCGCAGTGCATGCTATCATGCGGAGCAGTCCATAGAGAAACTTCTGAAGGCGCGGTTGATCGAAAAAGGGTGGGATTTGGAAAAAACCCACAGCATACGCCGTCTGCTGGCAATTGCGGAAGAGTACAGCGTACGCGTCCCCCTCACTGAAACCGACGTAACCTTTATTGACGGCATCTATCGAGGGAGATATCCCATGGATGCCGGGCTCCTCCCTCAAGGGGAACCGGACGGTAATGATGCCCAACGCGCGGTGGAGATTGCGCTGTCGCTCACAGCGTCAGCGGAAAAGTCAAATCACGGATCAAAAGCATGAATACGGATACTGAACTTTTTTCCGCTCTCGATTTCTGTTGGGACAGGTCGACAGTGCCGGCGGAAATCCCCATCCACTCCATTGAACGAGTCTGCTTCAGATTTCATCGCATGTTGCCGGAATATGTCTGGGATGCAGCCATGCTGGAGGGAAACCCTTTCACCTTCCCGGAAGTCAAGACCCTGCTGGAGGGAATCACCGTCGGAGGGCGGAAGCTGTCGGACCAGGAGCAGATTCTCAACCTGGCTGAAAGCTCAAAACTTCTATTGGCAATGGTGAGGAACGGATTGTTTTCACTGGAAAAGAAGACATTCTGCACATTGCACGGCATCATCGCTCGTAATGAAGCACTGGAATGGGGACATTTTCGGGGTGAAGGGGAAGAAACAAATTACACGCCGGATGTCGCTCTGGGAGAACATGGCCGGCATACTCCCCTCCCCACGGTCAAGGGGGCGCCGGAACTGAACTCCAGATTCAGTCAGGCGATGGAGCTGCTCCAGAGCCATGTGCCGAACTCCTTTGAAAAGGGACTGATATTTTTCCTCCATGGCGCGCTACAACAGTATTTTTTTGACGGCAATAAACGAACATCCAGGGCCATGATGAACGGCATTTTGATGTCCAACGGAATTGACGCCATCACGGTCCCGGCGGCAAAACTTCAGGAGTTCAACGAAAAAATGGTTCAATTCTATCTGACCAAGGATGCCACCGGGATGGTTGCTTTCCTGAGCGATCTACATCCCAAATAAGAAACCGTTGCGGAGCATCCATGCCTGCCGAACAAATCAATACCGAGCTGAATCTCGCCGCCGATCTTCTGGGAGAGGGGAATCTCCCCCTGGCTGAAATGTATGCCCGCAGATGGCTCTCCCACGACCTGGGGAAACACCGCGCGGCGGCGTTGCTGGAGGGTATCCGGAGCGCCTACGGCCTCCCCCGTTCCTTCCGGCTCTCGGAGCGCTCCCCTGCCCCTGCCGAACAACGGTACCTCATCATCAAGGCCTGGGGACACGGTTTCTGGAGCGAAGCCCACCACCTGGTGAGCCAGTTGCTCCTGGCCGAATTGACCCACCGGACGCCGCTGGTCCTCTGGGGAAAAAACTGTCTCTTCCGTAAAGCCGATGATAGCAACTCCTTCGGCCGCTTCTTCCGGGAGGTATCATCCGTTACGTTGAAAGAGATCCCCCGAACGGCGACAATCTACCCCGCCAAATGGTCCTGGGAGAACATCCTGGAGGAAGATGTTGACAAGTGGGAGGGAGACGGCTCCCGCCTGGCGGCGCAATACCTACTCC
>CAIUUR010000062.1 GCA_903902345.1 uncultured Geobacteraceae bacterium
CTCCTACCCCAAGCGGATAGCGTCGCTGTTTGCGCCGGATACGACCCGCAACAGCGTGGATCTCTCACTGTTTGCATATTCTGCGGAGGGAAAGGGCGAACTGCCGGACGCCGGGATAGCGGAAGTTCGGCGGTTGGCCCGTCTATGGTATTTGTGGGAGTGACGACCTGTCGAGGAGGTGGGGCGTTGTTGACGGTGTCGCTCTCTCCTTGTCGGTCTTGTCGCATCCAATCCAGCGCCGCTTTGCCGTTGACAATGTAGGGGCACGGCGCGCCGCGACCCTACGGTATGCCGGTCAAGGTGATCTTGCCGTTGTACTGCAACGTTGTCAAATCCTTCTCTTTCCTGCTTTTCCCCTACTTCATTTTTTTCACCTGTGAACTCGATCTTCACCGGACTAGCTGTTTTCCCGGTCGCGCAGCTCGATCTTGCTCACTGGCGGGCGCTGATCGCGCAGGGCGTCTTCGGCATGCCCGCTCCAGTTGTTCGTAAGGCACAAACAGGAACTTTTAGATCGGTTACCCTCAGAACTTTCAGATCTTTTATCTACTTTTCTTCGTGCCTTTGTGCCTTCGTGAGAGTTAATACGGTTTTGCTTGTACCCGAAACTTTAAGCAGGACGGGGTGCTACCCAGATCAATCGGTATTTGAAACTTTTTGTCCATGGCCGAAACTCTTGCCCCTTGTCTGTCATCCTGAACGAAGTGAAGGATCTGTTTTTAAAGCAGATGCTTCGCTTTGCTCGGCATGACAGGATAGTGGGGATGAACGGGGTAACCAACAGTTTCAATCGCACCCGTGAATATAACTGGGGAAGTATACGAAGAATTATCTTGACCTTCCGCCATCTTTGAGCTTTTCTTTCAGTATCATGGATCTCAATCTTCTCCATCTCGTTTTCTCCCTGACGGTCGACGGCACGCCCGGCGATCGCTTTGATCTCTTTGACCTGTTCCGTCGCTTTCCGGCGAGATTCAGAGAGGTTACCTGCGGTCGGACCACACCTTGCGACGGCTGTCCCGAGACAACCGGTTGCCCCTGGTTTCCGCTACTGGGGCAACAGCTCTCAACCGATCCGGAAGCGGTGAGGCGCCACCAAAAACCGCCTCTCCCCTTTATCTTCGGGATTCCGCTGCTCCCGCCGGGTGAGCACCCCGCCGCCGATTCGGAGGTAAGCCTCACCCTCGTGGGGAGTGCCGTCAACCACGCCGCCGATTTCATCAGGGCTCTGGAGCGCTGCGTCACCGAAGATCGGTGCGGATGTAATCGGCTCATTACCATTGACGGAGTTTCCTCCCGGGGAGTATACGGCGAGCGGTCGTTGCTGCGGATGACCAGGCGCGGTGAGCTCACCGGAGATCTCAGGATTCTGGCGGGGGACGACATTGCCGGAAAGTCGGCGCCTGATAAGGAAAACGTCCCGGTTACTTTTCAGACGCCGTTCCGGCAACTCCGGGAGGGGCGCTTATTCCGGACTCTGGACTGTTCCGCCTTTCTCAGGGGGGTCATCCGTCGGGTTTCCTCGCTGGTCGCCACCTATGGCGGCGGCGAAACGGATGCCGACTTCCGGGAGTTGGCAGGGCTGAGTCGGGGGATTCAGTTGCAGCAGAATGCTCTTCATTTCACGGCAGGAACACCCCCTAACAGGGGGGGAGTTCAGGGGAGTGTCATTCTCTCCGGTGATCTGGAGCCGTTTTTACCGTACCTCTTCCTGGGGGAGTATCTCCATGCCGGCAAGGGAGCCTCGTGGGGATTCGGTAGGTATGAATTAACCGTTGACCGTTGACCGTTGGCCGTTGGCCGTTAACGGTCAACGGTGAACGGTAAACGGACTTTGGAGGTTTTCCCATGGGACAAGGTTTCCTGAAACCGCTGGTTCTGTTCTTTCTTTTCATCCTGTTTCTGGACGCACTCTATTCGCTGAACGCGCAGCAGGTGGGTGAAGCGAGTGCGGTCATCAGTTACAGCCGGTTCAAGAAGGAGCTTGCCGGAGACAACGTGAAAAATGTCACGTTCAAGGGGAATCTTCTCAATGGTGAGTTCCGGGCCGCAACGCCTCTTGCCCCCGCAGCCAACGGGCAGAAGGGGAGCGGGACGACTGCCTTCACCACGATAAAGCCCGCCATCGATGATCCTGGTCTCATGGGTGATCTGGAGGAGCATAGGGTAGAGGTAGCTGCCCTTTCCACCGAGAGTTCCCCCTGGAGAAACCTCGCCATCTCGTTGTTGCCGTGGCTCATCATCCTGGGGATCTGGTGGTTCGCCCTGAAGGGAGCAAAAGGGCAGGGCGCCGGTGGGATGCTGGGGGGCTTTGCCAAGTCGGGGGCACGGGCGTATTCTCCGGAGAATGTCAGCGTGACCTTTGCCCAGGTGGCCGGAATGGAGGAGGCCAAGCAAGAGCTGCGGGAGATAGTGGAATATCTGAAAGAACCGAAAAAGTTTCAGCGACTGGGTGGGAAGGTTCCCAAAGGGGTGCTTCTCTTCGGACCGCCGGGGACCGGCAAGACCCTGCTGGCCAGGGCCGTGGCCGGAGAGACGGGTGTCTCGTTTTACAGTATCTCCGCTTCCCAGTTCATTGAGATGTTCGTGGGGGTCGGCGCCAGCCGGGTGCGTGACCTGTTTGCCACTGCCAAGAAAAACAGCCCCAGTATCATTTTCATCGATGAACTGGATGCGGTGGGGCGGAGCCGGGGGGCTGGTATGGGGGGAGGGAACGACGAGCGGGAGCAGACCCTTAACCAGCTCCTTTCCGAGATGGACGGCTTTGACCAGCACGAAGAGGTGGTTGTTATCGCCGCCACCAACCGGCCGGATGTCCTGGACCAAGCTCTCATGAGGCCGGGGCGCTTCGACCGCCATGTGGTCATCGAACGTCCTGACTGGCGGGACCGGGAGGCGATCCTCCGGGTTCATTGCAGCAAGATCCCTCTGGCCCCCCATGTGGAGCTGGAGGCCATCGCCCGGGGAACTCCCGGCATGACCGGAGCCGACCTGGAGAACCTTATTAATGAGGCGGCAATTCTGGCGGCCCGGGGTAATGCCGAGGAGGTTACCGCCGATCATCTGGAACGTGCCAAGGACAAGGTCCTCATGGGAGGGGAACGGAGGGTTGCGCTCTCTGATCCGGAAAAACGAATCACCGCATTCCATGAGGCGGGGCATACCCTGGCGGCCCGGCTTCTCCCGGGAACCGACCCCATTCACAAGGTGACCATTATCCCCCGTGGACGCGCTCTGGGGGTTACCCAGCAGCTACCCGACGATGATCGGCACTACTATCCGCGAAGTTACCTGATGTCCCGACTGGCTGTGCTGCTGGGAGGGAGGGTGGCGGAACGACTCATATATGGCGATGTATCCACCGGAGCGGAGAACGATCTGAAAGTCGCCACGGAGCTGGCCGAAAAGATGGTCTGCCAGTGGGGAATGAGCGACGCCATTGGGCCGGTAGCCTATTCCCGGGGTGAGGAACACCCGTTTTTGGGGATGAAGCTGGCCCAGGAGAAGAGTTTCTCCGAGGAGATGGCCTGGCGGTTGGACCAAGAGATATCACGGATCATCGCTGCCGCAGAGCTGCAGGCGAAAGAGTTGCTGACCGCAAAGCGACCTACGTTGGAGGCGATCGCCGCCGCCTTGACGGCTGAAGAGACCCTGGACGGGAAAAGGGTGGATGAAATTATTACTGCTAATATTTGTGATACAGCTGCCGATAAGAATCAATGAGCGGTAATCCATACACAGTAGTAAAAAAAACCCCAACCGGACGGCTGGGGTTTTTTTGTTACGGTGCAGATCATGCGGACTATTTAAGAAGTGAGAGCGCCGACTGGGGGGCCTGGTTCGCCTGGGCCAGAATGGCCGTACCGGCCTGAGTCAGAATATTGTTTCGCGTCAAGGAGGCCGTCTCCGACGCCACATCCACGTCCCTGATGCGGGATTCGGAGGCGCTGGTATTTTCTATCCCCACCTGAAGGTTATTGATGGTTGACTGGAGCCGGTTCTGCGTGGCGCCCAGGTTGGAACGTTGACTGGATATACTTATGATTGCCGCGTCCAGGGTATCCAGTGCTTTCTGGGCATTGGCCTGGTCACTGACGTTAACCTTTCCACTGTTGCCGAAGATGGCGGTGGCATCGGCCTTATCGACGGCAAGACTGATGGTGTCGTTATTCTTGACGTTTCTCGTGCCGATCTGGAACGACATGACCGTGGTTCCCGACAGTGCGCCATTGAGCAGCTTTTGACCGCTGAACTCGGTGGAATTGGCTATTCGGTCGATCTCGCTGGAGAGCTTGTTCATCTCGCCCTGGATGTAGCCGCGTTCGGTACTCCCCACGGTGCCGGTGGCGGACTGCGTGGCCAGTTCCCGCATCCTGACAAGAATGGAGCTGGTTTCGTTCAGCGAACCCTCGGCGGTCTGTA
Source organism: uncultured Geobacteraceae bacterium (assembly GCA_903902345.1). GTDB lineage: Bacteria > Desulfobacterota > Desulfuromonadia > Geobacterales > CAIOGM01 > CAIOGM01. Next base: position 4,423 of record CAIUUR010000062.1, read on the forward strand.
TCATGGAGACGCCGTCGTTGGCATTGCGCGCCGCTTGGTTCATACTTCGAATCTGTCCCCGCATATTTTCCGAGATCGCCAGACCTGCGGCATCATCGGAAGCGGAATTGATTCGCAGCCCCGAGGAAAGGCGCTGCATGGATTTACTGAGTTGGCCCTGGGATACGCTCAGGTTCCTCTGGGCGTCGATTGATGCGACATTGGTGTTAATTGAGAGTGCCATGGTAATCCTCCTTGAGAGGTCGATGGCAGCATGCGGCAGAATTTATCCTGTGCGGGCTGTCATCAGCTAGGCAATCCTTGCCCATTAAAAAACATTTTTAGACCCTTGCCTGCCATTCCGGCAATTTCTTACGACGTGTTCAACTACTCATCTCCTTTCCTCGCATCCAGGTCAAATCCCGGGAAATAACCGCCTACTTCCCTTTATCGCACCCTCGCGGAAAAACTTTAGACAAATAGTTGTGCCATGGAGAAAAAAATGATCATTGACAAATCGCTCCCATTCCTCTTTAGTAGCTCCATGAAAAAAGATCTTGCGAAACAAAAATCGGCATTCAAGGCCCCGCCCCGCGTTCCCACGGGAACACTCCTGGATTTCACCATCTCCTCGCTGGACTCGGAGGGTTACGGCCTGGCCACACATGAGAATCGCCAGGTACTGGTTTCGGGGGCGCTCCCCGGTGAACTGGTCAGGGCCAAGGTCACCCATGTAGGGGCCAGAACGTATTTTGCCGAGACCGTGGCCGTACTCCGGCGCTCACCTCAACGGATCACCTCGCCCCCCTGCTCGCACCTTCCCCACTGTGGCGGTTGTCCCCTCATTTCCCTGCAGCAACCGGCGCAGTTGGCCTGGAAGCGGTCACGGGTGGTGGATGCACTGGCACAGTACCACTCCCTGGCAGGCGCCGAATGCGGGGAGGTGACCCCCTCTCCGGAGCGTTTGGGGTACCGTTCCACCGCCAAGCTGGTAGTGGCAGGAAAATTCACGGACCCCATCATCGGTATCTACCGTCGCAACAGTCACGACGTCATTGATATCTCCACCTGCCCGCTCCACCATCCGATCATCAACCGGGTCATTGCTGCGGTAAAAGAGGGGATACGGAAGGGAAGGGTTCCGATCTATTCTCCCCGGAGCGGCTCCGGGCTGCTTCGGTATCTGGTGGTCAGGGTTGCACCGGACCAGGAGCGGGCCATGGTGGTCTTTGTCACCACCGAACGAAGCTACAACATGATCCACCATCTGGCAAAGACGGTCCGGTCGGCGGTACCCCAGGTGACGGTGGTGGACGAAAACGTCAATACCTCCCCTGGTAACGTTATTCTGGGCAACCGGGATACCTTTCTTACCAAAACGCAGGCACTGGAGGCCTCCATCGGTACCGTGAGATTCACGCTCTCTCCCCGATCTTTTTTCCAGGTCAATGCCGGCGCCGCAGGGATCATCTACGGTACGGTGCGGCAGTGGGCGGCACTCACCGGTCGGGAACGGGTGGTCGATCTTTACTGCGGGGTGGGGGGGCTCGCCCTTTTTCTGGCGGATCAAGCGTTGGAAGTTATCGGCATTGAGGCAGTGGTGGCGGCCGTGGCCGATGCAGAGGAAAATGCTCGGCTCAATGGCCGGGATAACTGCCGTTTCGTGGCGGGTGATGTCTCGACTCACCTGGAGATGATGCGCAGAAATCGACAGCAGGTTGATCTCATTACCCTGAACCCCCCCCGGAAGGGGTGCGACGAGGCTGTACTCCGGGATGCGGCCGGTCTCTCCCCCTCTCGGATGATCTATGTCTCCTGTTCCCCAGAAAGCTTGGCCCGCGACCTGGATATTCTCTCCCGCCTGGGCTACCGCACCGTTCGCGTCCAACCGGTGGATATGTTTCCCCAGACAGCCCACGTGGAAAACGTGGCGCTGCTGCAGCGGGAGTGATTCTGCTTCGCCTGATAGTATCCTCAAAAAAAGTCCGTTTGTCTCCTGGAGACAAACGGACTTTTTTGAGGGAACGGGATTGATCTTGTCGCTTCAATAGGCTTCGATTTCGGTGATCCGGCTGTAGGATGACAGTGAACCATTTATGACGACTCGTATCCGGTCCGTGGAGATTGCCGGGAAGGTGATTTTGCGCCAGATCAGGTTGTTTCCCGCGATGGAACCTCCCGGTACGGTTACCCAGCTGGTTCCATTCCACGCCTGAATATCAAAAGTAGTAATGCCGTACCGTTTGAATATCAGGCTCTGCGTCGGTTCCACGGGGGCTGTGTAGGCGTCCTGCAGGGTAAAGACATTGATCTCGGTTATGCTCTTCTGCCCATTGAAGGTGATTTGTGCCCAGTCGGGATAGACTCCACTGGTGGCGTCGTTCCAGCCGCCCCCGGCGCCCCACTTCACCCCTTTACGGTCGCCGTTGTTCAGTGCCGCCACCGGATAATTGGCACTGTAGGTGGACGAAGCGGTGGCGACACCGCCATTGGTCTGCAGGGCTACGTTGACCCTGACGGGAATGACGGAGAAGGTCGCAGCAATGGTGTGGTTGGCGGTGACGTTGGCGAAGGTGTAGCTGCTCACCGGACCCACGGAGACGCCGTCCACGGTAACGTTGGCGATGGTGTATCCGGCCGTCGCAGCCATAATGTAGCTCTGGCCGGAACCGCTGTTCACGGTGGCGACCCCGCTGGGGCTGATGCTGCCGCCGGTTCCGGCGGTGGCGGTAACGGAGTAGGTGATGACGGCGAAGGAGGCAGCAATGGTGTGGTTGGCGGTGACGTTGGCGAAGGTGTAACTGCTCACCGCACCCAGGGAGACGCCGTCCACGGTAA
>CAIUUR010000063.1 GCA_903902345.1 uncultured Geobacteraceae bacterium
GAATCATTCCTTATCTCCGAATACCTCAACAGGCATGATAATTCAAGTTCCACATAGTGAAGTAAATCGCACCTGTTTATATATATAAATTTATCCATTACAACATCATTCATGTACGGCAAAAAAAGAGCGGAGCTATTGACGCTGTCTTTTTTTTCGGTTAAATATTTGTAGTCCATATTAAGCACAATGATGCGCGGCTTTTTATCTCTATGTTTCTCGACGTAATGCTTCATCATCTCAAAATTAGTATAAATATCAGTTCCGCTTACGGCATATTTGGCAACCGGCATTCCGAGAAACGCCTCTACTCTCTCCGCATCAATACCCTGCTCGGTTCTGGAGTGACCGATAAATACTATTTCAGCTTTTTTATCAAGCCCATAGTAACTGTCAATGCCCTTTTTAAGAACGGCGGACAGAGATCTGTCCACGATCATAATCGAAAGTATTACTATTAAAAATTTAACAATAAAAATTTTCATGTTTAAAATTTAAAATAAATAAAAGTATTATTACTGTCCGTATATAAAAGAAGGATAGCAACAGGCAACATGACATAAAGAGACCATCTAACGTGCGACGGCAAACTTGAAACGGATGAAAAGCTGACATTTCTTTTCATAACAGCCACAAGCAACATGATAAAAATCACAATCAACGTAATACCGTTTTCCAAAGCTCCCCTGCTGCTAAAAATCGCATCCACACCGCTGACACCGTTAAACAGGTTCTTCACCATATACCATGCATCGCCCAAATTCCTCGCGCGGAAAAAAACCCACGAGAAACTGACCAAGTTGAACGTCACAAGAACCTGCCACCAGTTGAGCAACCGACTCTTTTCGACTCCCAACAACTTGTGTAATTTCTTCTGGTATGGCCGGTAATAGATCGAAACGGCAAGGTACACTCCATGCAGCAATCCCCAGATAACGAATCCAACTGTGGCGCCATGCCAGATACCTGACACAAAAAAGGTAATCAACAGAGCCGCTGCCGTTCCGGCTTGGCCCTTATTACGCCACGCCATCTGAAGTGGAGCGAAGATATAGTCCAGTATCCAGCGAGAAAAGGTGATATGCCAGCGACGCCAAAAATCGGCGATAGAAGTTGCCAGATAAGGACTGTTGAAGTTTTCGGTCAGGTTAATGCCGAACAAACGTGCCGCCCCCCTCGCCATGTCGGTATAGCCGGCAAAATCAAAGTATATCTGCAGAGCATAGGCATAGATTCCTATAACCAACGCCAGACCGCTAAAATCATGGACGTTATCGAACACTTTGTCTGCGTACAACGCTATGCGGTCGGCAAGCACCACTTTTTTGAACATCCCCCAGGTAAAGAGAAACAGCCCGGAACGGCAGGCGTCATAGTCAAACCGGTATGGCCTTTTCAACTGCGGAATCAGATCACCGGCCCGTTCGATGGGTCCTTGCAATAACTTTGGGAAAAATGAAAGGTAGAGTGCGTACTGGCCAAAATGTCTTTCCGCTTCTTCGACCTCAAGGTATACGTCGACGAGGTAAGATATGGCCTGAAAGGTATAATACGAAACCCCTATGCTCGTTATTGTCACGGGAAGGATACCCTCAACGCCAAGGCCGTCATGGAGAAAGAGTTCAAAACCGTGGAGATATTTGAAGATAGCCAGAGTGGCCAAGCATACAGAAATACCCGTCAAAAACCAGCGTTTCCGGGAAAGGAGATCTTGCTGTTCGGCCATCCGGATGCCACAGACATAGCTTATGCACGTTACGACAATAAGCGCCGCAAGGAGGTACACGGCATTGAACAGTACGTAAAAGAGATAACCGGCAAAGAGCAGCAGAGGCCGGCGCCGATGGTCGGGACAGAGGTAGAAAACAAGATAGGTTATGAAAAGAAAGAGGAAATAGGAAAGGGGGTTATATACCATCGGGACATACAGCTCCAAGCAGGCTTACGAGCCAAGCGGAAACATTTTCCTCAAACTCTTCATGGTCTCAGACAACTCTCCGTTATTAGTCCCGAAAAAGCGGTTCAAGAACGACCTCGCAATCGGGCAACACGGTGACGCTGACCGTCTTTTCCTCGCCGTGGATATCCGGCCTGCCGTATCGTCCATCGGAACCAAGCAGATATATTGTGACCGTCGCCGCCACGGGATCGACAATCCAGTACTCCCTGACTCCCTTCCGCTCATACAGCAAGAATTTTTCCAGGGTATCCTTGCGGGCAGTGGAGGGAGAGAGAATTTCCACGATCAGATCCGGGACCCCTCTGGCGCCGGCGCTGGTGAGAATCTCACGGTTGCAGATGACCAAGAGATCTGGCTGCACGACAGTATCAACATCATCATCGGCTTCACCATGTTCCGGCAGGATGAGATCGAAGGGCGCAAAATAGACATGGCAAGGCTTGCCGTCAAGATACGATGCGATCTGACGATAAAGTGCGCCGCATATCCCCTGATGCCGCCGATTTGGAGCCGGTAACATCCCATAGGGAACGCCGCCGATCAACTCCCACCGCTCTTCATCCGGCCAGTGGCGATAATCTCCGTAGGAAAAACGGTCCTGCATCTTCACCGCGGGGTCAGCCATGCATTCACGACAGAGTAGCAGATAATCATCACCCAAAACCCAGAGTATCACCACTGTTATTTTCCGTCAATTCAGAGTTTTCAAAGATCCACTACATGACTACTCAACCTCAACCTCTCCCTGCTCTTAAACGGTACCAGAGGATACCGATCCATTCGTGCAGGGCGCTCCCCGTCGTGGCCAGTCCCCCGGCATGGGGGATAAAGTCCAGTGGCGTAAGCGGGCCGCCGGTAAAATCCGTCGGGGCCGGCACGACTTCCAGACCCTCTGCGGCAAACGCCTGGGCGGCCCGCCGCATATGTACCGCGTGGGTTACCAGCAGTACCCGAGAGATGCCGATTTTTCGGAACAGCTTCGCTGTCCTGACTGCGCTCTCACGGCTGTTTTCCGACTCCCCCTCACTCCATTTCACGGGAATAC
>CAIUUR010000064.1 GCA_903902345.1 uncultured Geobacteraceae bacterium
GCCCAGGAGATTTCCGGGCTCTCCGCCTCCAGCGTGGAGGTGGCGGAGCGGGCCGGGACCATGTTGACCCGAATCCTTCCGGACATCCAGAGTACCGCGGAACTGGTGCAGGAGATCAACGCCTCCAGCAGGGAACAGGACTCCGGCGCCGGACAGATCAACAAGGCGATCCAGCAACTGGATCAGGTAATCCAGCAGAACGCCTCCGCCGCCGAGGAGATGGCCTCAACAGCCGAGGAGCTCTCCTCCCAGGCGGAACAGCTCCAGAGCAGCGTGGCATTCTTCAGGATCGGTGACGACATGGCTCCCCTCCCCTCCCGCGGCATGGCCAGAGTCTCTGCGGTGACCACCAAGGTTCAGGCAAGGGTGAGCATCGGCTACACCAGACCCTAGGTTACGGATTTAGGATTTAGGGTCGGTCCTAAAACATAAAACTTGTATCCTGAAACCTGAATCCTGAAACCTAAAACCAACCAGGAGGAATTATGAGCATCAGCAGCATTACGGAAAGCACCCAGTACCTTTCCTTCAAACTGGGAGAGGAGATATTCGCCGTGGACGTGGCCAAGGTCCGGGAGATCCTGGATGTCACGGCCATCACCAAGGTACCCCAGACCCCCGACTTCATGCGGGGAGTGATTAACCTGCGGGGGAGCGTGGTGCCGGTCATGGATATGCGGCTCAAATTCGGGATGCCCCCCACGGAGCGGACCGTCAATACCTGCATCATCGTTATGGAGGTCACCCAGGATGGAGAGACCACCGTCCTGGGTTCCCTGGCCGACTCGGTACAGGAGGTCCTGGATCTGGAACCGGACCAGATCGAAGCGGCCCCCCGCATCGGCACCCGGCTCCGAAGCGACTTCATCAAGGGTATGGGGAAACAGAATGAGCGTTTCATCATCATCCTGGATATCGACCGGATCTTCAACGCCGGCGAACTGGAGGTCATTGCCGGGACGATGACGGAGATGGATGGAGAGTCGGACCAGTAGGCAGATTCTCATCCGTCATCGAGCATACCCAATACCCCAGCAGGAGGAGCACCCCATGAAAACTCCCACTATCGTCGATTACTACCTCAACTTCTCCGTAAAATTTCGGTTGATCGTCCTCTGCGCCTGTTACACCTCCGGGATATTCATTGTAGATTTCTGTGGTCGATTCAGTCCGAATATTCACTATGGAGCCATGATCGTCATCGGTATTTTGGGGGTGCTTTTCAGCTGGCTGAATATCTGGTCCATATGCAGCGCAATCCAACGGGCCAAGGAACACCTGGAGACCATGGCAAGCGGCAATCTCACCAGAGAAATTCCTATTTTTCACAGGAACGAGATCAGCATGATGCTCCAGAGCATGAAGACGCTTCAGGAATCAGTGCAGATGCTCTCCTCCGACACGGGAATGCTGATCACGGCGGCGGTGAACGGCAACCTCACCGCCAGGGCCGACGCACGGAGACACCAGGGAGAGTTCCAGAAGATCGTAGGCGGGATCAACAAGATCATGGAAACCGTCGTCGGCCCGCTGAACGTGGCTGCCAACGCTCTCCACAACCTGGGGGACGGTATCGTCCCCGATGAGATCACCGAGGAGTACCGGGGTGACTACGCACGGATAAAGCAAGGGTTGAGTAGTGTCGTCTCCGCCGTCAGTATGAGAGGTCAGGATCTGGAACTCCTCAATAACGCCGCCCTGCAGGGAAATCTCACCCTCCGCGCCGATACGTCCAAGTACACCGGCTACAACAGCAAAGCGCTTACCATCGTCAACGAGATCCTGGACCGACTCACCATTCCCCTGGGAGTCGCCGCCACCTACGTGGACCGGATCTCCAAGGGGGATATCCCGGAAAAAATCACCGTCACCTACAACGGGGACTTCAACGAAATCAAAAACAACCTCAACACCTGCATCGACGCCATCAACAACCTCATCGCCGACGCCGATATGCTGGCCAGCGCCGCCGTGGTCGGTAAACTCGCCACGCGAGCCGACGTAACCCGGCACCGGGGGGATTTCCGAAAGATCGTGGCCGGCGTCAACGGGACCCTGGACGCCGTCATCACCCCCCTGAACATGGCGGCCGAGTACGTGGACCGGATCGGCAAGGGTGATATCCCCCCCAGGATTACCGACACCTATTACGGCGACTTCAACGAGATCAAGCTGAACCTGAACAGCTGCATCAACAACATCAATGCCCTCATCGACGATACCGCCATGCTGGCGCTGGCCGCCACGGAGGGACGACTGGAATGCCGCGCGGAAACGGCCAAACACCAGGGGGATTTCCGGAAAATCGTTCAGGGAGTAAACGAGACCCTGGAAAACATGGTCGGGCCGATCCAACGGTCCATCAATCATCTGGAAAACCTGAGCAATGGAATCATCGACGAGCCGATCACCCGCGAATATCAGGGGGACTATAACCGGCTGAAAAACTCCTTCAACAGGAGCTTTGTCGCCATAAACTCCCTGGTCACCGATACCGACGCCCTCACCGCCGCCGCCATGGAAGGGAAACTGGTCACCCGCGCCGATGCCGGCCGGCACCTGGGGGATTTCCGAAAGATCGTGACCGGAATCAACAATACCCTGGATGCGGTCATCAATCCCCTGAACGTGGCGGCAACCTATGTGGACCGGATCTCCAAGGGGGACATCCCCCCGAAAATCACCGACACCTATCATGGCGACTTCAACGAGATCAAGAACAACCTCAACAGCTGCGTGGATAACATCAACCTCCTCATCACCGATACGAACACCCTGGTCCGCTCCTCCGTGGCCGGGAAACTCGCCACCCGGGCCGACGCCTCCCGACACCATGGAGACTTCCGAAAAATTGTCGCCGGATTCAATGAGACGCTGGACGCCGTCATCACCCCTCTGAACATGGCCGCCACCTATGTGGACCGGATCTCCAAGGGAGACATCCCGGAAAAGATCACGGAAAACTATCACGGGGACTTCAGCGAACTCAAGTTCAATATAAACACCTGCATCGACGCCGTGAACGACCTGGTGGCCGACGCCGATACCCTGGCCCGGGCCGCCGTTGCCGGGAACCTGGCGGTGCGCGCCGATGTCACCAAACACCACGGCGATTTCCGCAAGATCATGATCGGCGTCAACGATACCCTGGACGCCGTCATCACCCCCCTGAACGTGGCTGCCGATTACATGGACAAGATCAGCAAGGGGGACATTCCGGAAAAGATCACCGCCGGCTACCAGGGGGAGTTCAACGCCATCAAAAACAACCTGAACACCTGCATCGACGCCATTCATCTCCTAGCCACCGACGCCGACACCCTGGCACGGACCGCCGTAGAGGGGAAATTGGCCAACCGCGCCGACACCACCCGACACCAGGGAGAGTTCAGGAAGATCATGCAGGGGGTTAACGACACCCTGGAAGCCGTCATCGTCCCCCTGAACATGGCTGCCCGGTACGTGGAACGGATCTCCACGGGAGATATCCCGGAAAAAATCACCGCCAGCTACAACGGGGACTTCAACAGCATCAAAAACAACCTGAACTTTCTCATCGAGGCGCTCCACCGGATCACCGACGGCGCTCGCGAGATCTCCCAGGGGAACCTCATGGTGGATCTGAAGGAGCGCGGAGACAACGACGAGCTGATGAAGGCTCTCATCGCCATGGTGGGACAACTCACCTCCGTGGTGAGCGAAGTCATGTCCGCCGCCGACAACGTGGCCGCCGGTTCCCACCAGTTGAGTTCCGGAGCCGAAACCGTCTCCCATGGAGCGTCCCAGCAGGCAGCCGCCGCCCAGGAAGCGTCATCTTCCATGGAGGAGATGACCGCCAATATCCGCCACAGCGCCGACAACGCCCAACAGACGGAAAAGATCGCCGTCCAGTCCGCCGAAGACGCCAAGGCCGGGGGGAGGGCCGTGGCCGAGACCGTGGCCGCCATGCGTGAGATCGCCGGAAAGATAAGCATCATCGAAGAGATCTCCCGACAGACCAATATGCTGGCCTTAAACGCCGCCATCGAAGCGGCCCGGGCCGGGGAACACGGCAAAGGGTTCGCCGTGGTCGCCTCCGAAGTCCGCAAGCTGGCCGAACGGAGCCAGGTTGCGGCCCAGGAGATCTCCCAGCTCTCCGCCTCCAGCGTGGAGGTTGCCGAACGGGCTGGAATCATGCTGACCAGAATCCTCCCGGATATCCAGAAGACTGCGGAACTGGTGCAGGAGATCAATGCCTCCAGCAGGGAACAGGATTCCGGTTCAGGACAGATCAACAAGGCGATTCAGCAGCTGGATCAGGTAATCCAACAGAACGCCTCCGCCGCCGAGGAGATGGCCTCCACCGCGGAAGAGCTCTCCTCCCAGGCCGGACAACTCCAGGAAACGGTGGCCTTCTTCAAGATCGGCGCCCCCTCCGTCTCCACTCCCTCCCGTGAGGTAGCCCGGTCAGCCAGGGCCATCCCCAAGACAACCTCCAGGAAAGTTATCGGGTACAGCAAACCCAAGCCGGTGACATCCCCGACGGGGCACGATCTGGTCATGACCCCCCATGATGATCTGGACAACCAGTTCGAAATGTTTTAAAGTCCGGGATCGGAATAACCGACGCCGGGGATCGGTCTCCGATCTCCCCCCTCCGGCGCCGATTTCACGTCACGGAGTACCCTTACCCCTTACAAGAGCGCTCGAGTTACCATGAACGACGACCTACGACAGAATGTTCTTTCGCCCCGTGACTTCACCAGGTTAAGCCGCTTCATCTATGATCACTGCGGTATCAAGCTGCCGCCGGTAAAACGGACCATGATCGAGTCCCGACTCCGCAAGAGACTGCGCGCCCTGGGGATGTCCAGTTTCTCGGAGTACTGTGACCACATTCTGGAGGAACGGGGGGGAGTGGAAGAACTGGTGGCGATGACCGATCTGGTCACGACCAACAAGACCGATTTCTTCCGCGAACCGGAGCATTTCAGCTACCTCACCGAAACCGTTCTCCCCGAATGGTGCGAGGCCACCGGACCACGCCGCTCTCTCCCCTTCAATATCTGGAGCGCCGGTTGCTCCTCGGGGGAGGAACCGTATACCATGGCCATGGTTCTCAGCGAGTTCGCCGCCGGAAACCCGGGATTCGACTTCAAGATATCCGCTACGGACATCTCCACCCGGGTTCTGGAGACGGCAAAGACGGCAATTTACGCCGTGGAACGAATTGCCCCGGTCCCCCTGGCGCTCCGCCGGAAATATCTGCTCAAGAGCCGCAATCCGGGAACCGAAGTGGTACGGATCGTTCCGGAACTGCGCCAGAAAGTAAGCTTCAGCCGGCTGAACTTCATGGATCGGGCCTTCGGCTGGCAGGAGCCTCTGGACGTGATTTTTTGCCGCAATGTCGTCATCTATTTTGACCGCCCCACTCAGGAGCGGTTGATCAACAAGTTCTGTGAGCACCTGAAACCGGGCGGATATCTGTTCATGGGACATTCCGAGACGCTGAACGGCCTCGATGTGCCGGTGGTATCCGTCTATCCCACCGTTTACCGGAGAGTACCATGAGCAATGCCATATCCGTCCATCTGACCAGGTTCCGGAGAGTTGCATGAAAAAAATAAAGGTACTCATCATCGATGATTCCGCCGTGGTACGGCAGACGTTAGTGGAAGTCCTCCAGTCCGACCCCCAGATAGAAATCATGGGAACAGCGGCCGACCCCTATATCGCTTCGGAACGTATCAAGGAAGAGGTTCCCGACGTCATCACCCTGGATGTGGAAATGCCACGCATGGATGGCCTGAACTTCCTGAAGATTATCATGTCCCAACGCCCCATCCCGGTGGTCATGTGCTCCAGTCTCACCGAGAGAGGATCCGAGACAGCCCTCAAGGCGATAGAGTATGGCGCCGTGGAGATAATCCTGAAACCCCGTCTCGGCACGAAGCAGTTTTTGGAGGAGTCCCGCATCCGGATCTGCGACGCGGTGAAGGCGGCGGCCCAGGCCAGGGTCAGACCGATTCAGGAGCGCATGAAGACCCCCCAGCCAAAGCTCTCCGCTGACGCCATCCTGTCAAAACCCTCGCCCCATGCGATGCTTCGGACCACCGAAAAGGTGGTCGCCGTGGGGGCGTCCACCGGAGGAACCGAGGCGCTGCGGGTCTTTCTTGAGGCCATGCCCGCCGATGCGCCGGGTATCGTCATCGTCCAGCATATGCCCGAAGGGTTCACCCGGAGCTTTGCCAAACGTCTGGACGGCCTCTGCCGGATAAACGTCAAGGAGGCCGAAGACAACGATACCGTCATTCGCGGTCGGGCGCTCATCGCTCCCGGTAACCGCCATCTTCTGCTCAAGAGGAGCGGCGCCCGTTATTATGTGGAGTTGCGGGACGGACCGCTGGTCTCCCGGCACCGCCCCTCCGTTGACGTCCTCTTCAGATCGGCGGCTCGCTATGCGGGAAATAATGCCGTGGGGGTCATCCTCACGGGGATGGGGGACGACGGGGCCAGCGGCATGAAGGAGATGAAGGACGCCGGGGCGTATACCATCGCCCAGGATGAGGCGACCTGCGTCGTCTTCGGTATGCCCAACGAAGCCATCAAGAAAGGAGGGGTCTCGACGGTGCTCCCCCTGGACGAGATCCCTCATGACGCCATCAAACATTCCCATTGATGGCGCCGTCGACAGGATTCCCCACATCATCTAAAAAACCCCGGTCAGGAGATCTACGCCACACCTGTGGTTTTAAATGGATCAAATCTGATGAAATATGATATTCTACCCCGTCTCAACGGAGAACAATCTCAGAATCGGACCATTCACGGGCAACACGGACCGCCAGGCAAAACAGATAATGTCGCGCATTCTTACGAAACTATTTTCCTTCAGCAAAATCTCAGCGGTACTGGTCTGCCTGGCGTCCATCGGCTACGTGGGATACCTGGTCGTGGCTCACTACCAGGCTCAGGTGGCGTTACAAGAATCGCAACGCCGCCAACTCATTCAGGAATTGGATCGACGGGCAAGCGCCGCCGGCTATTTTTTCAGCGCCCAGACCAACGCTCTCAAGGAGTTGGCTGACGCTCGGGAAATATCCATCTACTTCGAGAACCAGGCACTGGGGATGTCCCTGGAATACGGCCTCAACGCCAGCCTGGCGGCAGTGCGGGAGCTGTTCGATAAATTCATCCAGAAGAGCCTCCTGGAAGAGCATCAGATCTACAGCCGGCTCCTGTTTCTCACTCCCGACGGAAAAGCACTCGCTCTGAGCGGTCACCAGGAGGGGGCCACCGCCAGGCAGGAGTGGTCCAAGCTCGTGAGACGGGAAAATAAACCGTATTTTATCACCGACACCCACCGTGGTGACGCCCGGATCATCATCTCGCTCCCCTGCATCTTCAAGGAAAAACTTGTCGGTCAGGTCATCGGGATACTTCCCCTGGCCCCGGTCTATACCCACTTTGTCGGCAATCAGGAAAATTCGCCGGAGGTGGTCGCCCTGACCATGGGCGAGCGGTATCTGTTCCTTCCGGCAACCCGGGGGGTGCTCCCACCCTCCCTGCAGAGCACTCCCCCGCGCCTTGCGCCCGGCGTACTGACGCCGCTGAAGTTCGGCGGGAAAGCCCAAAAAGAATTTTTGGGGACCAGAACCGATATTGGTGGAACGCCTCTGTCCATCATTAATTTTATTCCGGCAGACAAATTCGACATGGACCACCCCCGTCGGATACTGATGGCCACCGCCGTGATGGCCGTGGCCATCCTCACCGGGATGATTTGGGTCTTTACCCTCACCACCCGGAACACGATCCTGAAGACCCGCCTGGAGGAAGCTTCCCTCCGGGAGCGGGAAGCGGAAGAGGTGACCCGGACCCTGGAACGGCGTGTTCAGGAAGAGATCCGGAAAAGACGGGAAAAAGAGCTGATAATCCTGCGCAACGAAAAACTGGCCTCCATCGGCCAGCTGGCGGCCGGGGTTGCCCATGAAATCAACAATCCCATGGGATTCATCACCAGCAACCTGCAAACGCTCAAAAGCTACTTCGACGAGATGAGCAGTTTCATCGGCACACAACGGACAGCCCTGGAGCGGACAGC
>CAIUUR010000065.1 GCA_903902345.1 uncultured Geobacteraceae bacterium
CATTCGAGGCGGATATTTTGGCGGCGGCAAATTCGCAGTCCATAATGTCAAAGGAGCTGTTATGAGAGTTATCTTGATTTTAGCGAGATCATCACTCTCGAGATATGACGGGGAGCATCGTGTTTTGGAGTGTAGCGATGATGCCTATTTGCGGCAAAGTTGAAGTCAGCGTCCTTGGAGATGATGTTACTGTTTTTACCGGAGTAGGGTCTCTTTCGGATGGCGTCGTCGGTGCAAATGGATGAATGTTAAGACCATAAGAGAAGAGGCGCAAGAGGGATGTGTTTTGGAAATTTCGGTTCAGGAATAGTCCTCGAAGGGACCTCTCGTTTGAAATTTGGAACAGGCTTAAATGAAGAACGCCGATATATTCTTATTTAAAGGCTAAAGTATTTTAAGAGAGTAATCAGATAACAAGGCTTACATCCTGCCCGAAAACCCGGCAGGTCAAAGCCATGCCCGTTATACGGAGAATTAAATCATGCATAATCTGGTAAAAGTCCTCAGAAACAGTAAAATTGCATCTTGGACTTTTGCACTACTAATGGGCTTATTCTTTCGCTATGTATATGGTATTTCAAAACATCTAATTGGTTTTTGGAGTCAAATGTTGGATTTGGTGACCTCCACTTACCCAACTTATGAACCACCAATGCTACTTTGGATAATCACATTCAACATTATTGTCGATTTAACCTCATCATTAATAGCAGCTGGACTGTGCGGCTGGATTCTTGTATATATTTTCCAGGAAAGAGCCCGTGTTCTTGTCTTAGGGAGTGCTTTGGTTTTTTTAGCCTTAGATTCGAGGCTGCGGCGCTTTTGGAAATATCCTGAACTCGGCATGCAGATCAGCGGCTTAATAGGCCCGCTATTAGCAGCGCTCGTTTTTGTCACGACTGTATGGTTGCTCCAGAAAATAAGAAACCGCATAACACCCAGATCCACGGGATCGCTGCGCGCCCCGTGATCCTTGAAACCGTTGGTCGCTGCAGCATAGAAACACCAAAGAAGCTCATGGCTCAACATCGAGCAACTCACTTTCATAACGGAGTCTGCATGATTATATATTCTGTTCGGGAAGTTCATCTGTTCACGCGTACACGTGAACAGGTGAATAACGAGTTATATGAGTAAATAATGAAGGAAATCAAAAAGAGAAAAATAGCCGCATTGATAAGCCTAGTCGTTGCAACCGGGAACCTTGGAGCCATTGCGATTACAGTTGGCATTGGTACATTCAATACTTTTTGGGAAATCCTCCCAACCACACCGCAACTGATGTTTGTGTTGGTGACGGGAATTATCTCGTTGTTTATCGGGGCCGTGCTACTGGCAAAGATCAAACTTAGGAAGGAAGCGCTTCTGGCTGCTCTTATCATCTCTGTCATCATATTTGCAATTGCCGCTTTTCAGATGTCTATGGTTCTCCTGTTAGTGCTGTTCTGGCCTTGGTCACTTTATAGGCTATATCGAAGCGAAATCGCTTAACCATCGAGTGGTGCGGTGAAACCCGCACACCCTCAGTCCCGAAGGTAACTAGATTCATAGCTGGCAAGTTCGAGTCCGTGCCGTACATCGAGGGATGCAACTAAGGCCCAACCAGCACGGTTGGACTTAAAGCAATTGGAATTATCATGGCAATCAGAATGCTTTTCAGGCTGAGAGCGATTTACATAAAAGAACAAATATGAAAATAGAATTTGAAAAAATCACCACACCGTACTCTTTCCCAATATCAGCGGCTGACGTGAAAGAGATAGTCAGCCAGTGCGTCCCGCCGGAGATTTTACCGCGAGTACGAACATTACACTTTGGGTGCAACCAGCAGACAACCCAAGAAGCAAGAATCGCAGGACGTGACAGCAGCTTTGAAATCAGGATCAACTTTTGCCTGAAAGAAGGAAAGACGAAACTGCTGAGTGAAAAACGAGAATGGTGCGATCTCGTGGAGCTTTGCGGAGGGAAAATCGACAAGCAGTGCCGGACAGTAGCCTGGAAACCCGAAACAGCAAGAATCTACACGGGTTTTCTTATTGCCCACGAGGTTGCGCACGTCGCTTACGCGGAAAGAAATGGGCAGAGCGGCTTCAGCGGCAAGAGTTCAGCAAGTGAAGAGGCATGGTGTGAGTCGTTTGCAAAAGATGTCGTGAGAAGGCTGATAACGAGCACATAACCAGCTCCATGGACGCCGCCCGCCCGATAAGACTGGGCGGGCGGGTCATGGGGGCACTGGTGCTGTCGCGATAGTGGTTGGCTTGGTGCTGAATAAAATGGTTACAGGCGAAATCTAACCTGGCCCTATCCCCACAATAGGGCGAGTGTCCCTAATATCCTGGTCGGAGGATTAAGTCGTTTGCAATCGCCATGGGCATATGTTACATGGAGACATATAGCCAGTGAGGTGCCAATGGGGACCGCGAGGGAAATTTTAAGGTATAAAAAAGAGCGAGGGGGGCGGATCATAGAGGTGGCTATCTGGCATCTCTCAAATTCGCTGACAGGCAGTTTTCATCCCTACAAATATCGCCTGTTCTACGGCAACTCGGACGGAAGTTGCATAGTTCGTTACGACAACGAACGTGGCAAAGGGGATCATCGACATAGAGCGGATGTTGAAGAACCTTATATCTTTTCGACGCTGCGCAAACTTATCGAATATTTCGAAGCTGATACAGAAAGGATGTGATTGCTATGAAGGAAAAACGGGATATTAAAATCGGGATCAAGAGTGATAAAGAGTTTTTCGCCGAATTGAAGGAACTTGCCGGACGGATTGACGACGGTTGGTTGCCTGAAAAGCCGGTTGAACGTCTCTATTTTGACAACCTTCCATCGCTTCTCAAACACCTTACACCTAAACGGTTTGAATTGTTGGCCGAGTTGCGAAGGATGGGACATAGCAGCATTAACTCCCTGGCAAAGCACCTGCACCGTCAATACCGCAATGTTTTCGATGATGTCAAGACCATGGAGCGGTTGGGTCTTGTGGAGAAGGATACCAGCGGACATTTTTTTGTGCCGTGGGATGAGATTGATGCAACCTTTAAGCTGGCGGCGTAAATCATATGCGAACTGTCCCCCTGATCGAAGGAATGGACGCAGTGCTTTGTCCGATTTTTAACGGAGTGCAATGAACAATGGGGTCAGAATCAATGGGGCTTTGGTTTGTTGAATTTGTTAAATATTCAACAAACCAAAGCCCCTCTACCGCTGTTCGACAGAGTAGCTCTTTGTTGATTGTGCAGTTGCTTTTCCGGGGGTAGTTAGTATAATCGTAATTATGCAAATCATGATTATACTCGGAGAGTAGCGTGAAATTCATCAATAGAACAGAAGAGCTTGCCTTTCTGCATAAACACCATGAAAAACCCGGTTTTCAGTTCATTCCGCTCTATGGCAGGCGGCGGGTGGGGAAGACCCGTCTGGTGCGGGAATTCATCCGCGACAAGCGGGCGATCTATTTCCTGGCCGACAGCGTCACTGAAGGGGAGCAGCTCCGGAACCTGGGGCGCGAGGTGGGGGAGTTTTTCAGTGACACTATTCTGGCTGACTCCGGCTTCCGCGACTGGCAGCAGTTTTTCTGCTACCTGAAAGAAAAGGGGGAGCAGGAGCGTCTGGTTGTCGTTATTGATGAATTCCCTTATCTGGTCAACAGTAACAAGGGAATCTCCTCGATTTTCCAGAAGGGGATCGACACCCATCTGAAAGAGAGCAACGTCTTTCTTGTCTTGCTCGGTTCCAGCATCGGCATGATGGAAGAAGAGGTGCTCTACTACAAAGCGCCGCTCTACGGTCGGCGCACCGCATCCCTGGAGGTGCGGGAAATGTCTTTTGTCGCGCTGGCGGAGTTCTTCCCTGATGCCGGTTTACAGCAGCGGCTCGCTATCTACGGGGTGTTCGGCGCTATTCCCGCCTACATCGAGCGGCTGGATGCACAAAGTGATATTATTAGTGCCATCACCGACTTGATCCTGGATCGCGGCTCGTTTCTCTACAACGAGGTTGAATTCCTGCTGCGGGAAGAGCTGCGCGAGCCCCGCAACTACTTTGTCATTTTGCGGGCAATTGCCCAGGGCAAGCGCAAGATGTCGGAGATCATCAACGACACTGGCTTTGAAAAGAGCCACTTGGCGCGCTATCTGGATATACTCCGCTCACTCCGTTTCGTGGATAAGGAGATTCCGGTAACGGAGAAATACCCCGACAAGAGCCGACTGGGGCTATACCGGCTGCACGACCGCTATTTCACCTTCTGGTTCAGATATGTCTTCCCGCACCGCAGCCGTCTGGAGATCGGCAACACCGACTATCTACTGGGTAAAATTCGGGATACGTTCGATCAACATCTTTCCTTTGTCTATGAGGATGTCTGTCGGGAACTCTGTCTTGATCTGATGAAAACAGGCGCCATCTCATTTTCCGCTCTTGGTCGGTGGTGGCAGAAAAACGAAGAGATCGATCTGGTGGCTCTGGATGAGGAGAGCGACACCATCTGGTTCGGTGAGTGCAAATGGAGTGTCAACCCGGTCGGTGAGGACATCTACCGCGCCCTGCAACGGAAAACGTCTCTGGTAACCTGGGGGAGTGAACAGCGCCGTGAACGGTTTATCCTCTTCAGCAGAAGCGGCTTCACCGACGGGATGCGGGCGTTGGCGGCTAAGGACGAAGTTTTGCTGGTAGAAGGTGAGACGCTGTTTACGTCTGGTTGATGGTGAACTGATCCAGATGAGACTTTTTCCCTTGTGGATTGGGTGGTTGGAGTTTGTCTGCTGCTACTTTTAACATACTGGGCTGAAATATATGTATTCACTGCATGGAGTATCAGCGGTTTAGCACCATAAAGGGCCGGTTCTGAAGGGTGCACGCCCAATACTATCGGCTTTGATGTCTCTCACTGCCTGAAGTCGTCCCTCTCCGATGTAGTGCTTTGCATTACATTCGAGAAGTTCCGACAGCAGCTACTGATACTGAACATAGAGCGGCTGGGGACAGAGCTTGAGGAGATCTCCGGGAGTCATGAGCTGATCTCCCTTTTTCGTGTCGTTGTGATAGAAGAGCTTGAAGCCGGTGTACTGCACCGGCTCGGCCACCACGTAATCCTTGTAGGAATCCCGCTTCAGCCAGGGCGCACCCCAGCCGTCCATATTCATGACGATCTGGACCTCTTGACGCCGGATGATTTTTTCGGCGTTGGTGACGCCGTGACCCGTAAACCGGTGTACGACCAGCAGCTTGGGGGGGAGTTTCTCCTGTCGCACCAGGTCGGCCAGGTATCCGGATACGAAGTTCACGTCGGCGGCGTCATAGGCACCGATGATGGACCCCGGTCTTCTCCCGCTCCCGACCAGATTGAACTCCGGGTCGATCCCCAAGTGTACGTCGGGATTTTTGAGGAGCCACCGGAAACGGGGGAGAAGTTTCCGGATATCCTCATGACCGGTCTGGATATCGATGAAGAGGAGGGCATGAGCTCCCCTGGCCCACCCGTACACCCGGTTCACGATCTCGTCGGTGACGACCATCCGGTAGAGCCCCGCCTTTCCCGGCGTTCCCTGGGCCACCACGGCGATGAGATGCAGGGCTGGTTGTACCGGAACTGCCGGGTCCGCAAGTTCCCACCGTTTCACCTCCTCCTGTAGCTTCCGTAGCATCTCCTCCTTGGGCAGCTCCCCCAGTATCCCCATTCGCTTGGAAAGGGGATTGCCGTAGTAGGCCACGATCCGCTTGCGGGGGAGGAGCGAACCGGGGAGGGGGGGAGGGGAGGGGATCGGCCAGCCGCACTTCCGGGCGAACTCGGGGTTTTCCCCTGCCTTGTATTTGACATGAGGCAAGGCCTTCTTTGCCGCTGCGGTGGCCGAGATGAAGGGGGCAGGTTTGATGGCGGGTTTGGCCACCGGGTCGCTGCCACGATTCCCTTTACAACCAACAAACGAAAGCGACAGGGTGGTCAGGAGGAACGGGAGATATCTGCTTATGTGGTTGAAATATGGTCGCTTCACGGGAATTCCTCAAGAGAATGTTTAAGCCTAAGCAGAGCATTTGAACCACAGAGGCACGGAGACACGAGGAAATCATTCCGTGGCCTGTGGTGGATTGTTTCTCAGGGATAGTAGACGCGTGTTCGGCCGGCGTAGTGTCAGGCGGAGACCTCTTTACAGCAAAGATGCCAGGGACGCAAAGAAAAAGATGATTGCTGCATATTTTCGGTCTGCCCCTCCAGCCGGTCATGCCGCTTGACAGAGTACATTATTGCGCCCCCGGCTAAAACTGAACTTGACGATCATGCCCATGGCTGACGCACGAAACGGTTTAGCCCGATAGACCGGCACGTTAGGCCACCCCTAATAATTATTTTGTCGCAAAGTTTACGTAGACAGGGATCTGG
>CAIUUR010000066.1 GCA_903902345.1 uncultured Geobacteraceae bacterium
ACTGTCGCCAAGAATCCGCTCGTCGCTTTTCGGGAATGCTCCCGCACGTTGGGCTGTTAGTAATGACTGCCACCCACCAGCACTACGTACAAGCCCACCGCCTGTCAGTTCCGGTCTCTTGCCGATCTCGATACCTTCCGCAACAAAAGTAGTATATTTTTCACGGGCTTCCTTTGTTAAGTTGCCGAATTTGAGGAGGACTTCCTCAGTCGTCTGCCACGGTTCTGTTCCAGTTCCAAGTATCTGACAGTGGCCACTATACCGATAGGTTCCCAATTGTGTAATAGAGGTTACGATACCCGCACGAAGCGGGTTAAGGTGAATATAGCGTACCAATTCCAACAAATACGGTTCTGCTTGGCAAAGGATAGATTTGTAACGATTCTGGAAAACATGTCCGACACGATTATGACGTCGGTTGAAAACTACGGCATAGCCAGTCAACAATCGTCTCATCACTGTTCAGCCTTTGTGCTAAATGAGGTTTAGTTGAGGAAGTATGGCGGGGTATAGCAAGTCAGCTTGGTAACTGCTCGAATTTATTGGCCCAACTGAATATTGTGGTAATAGCGAATTTCCATCATCAGGGTGTCTGTAGAATCCCGAATGGGTTTGGGCGCCGTCCTTCTGGTAGAGTGACTTGCTTTTGGAGTCAGGAAGGGGCCCGTTAAGATTTCTGCAGACAGATGGGGCGGACGTTAGAATCGTCTCGGTGACGCAAAAGATGCCAAGAGTTTACTGGTTTTTCCTGTAAGCTCTTGGCTTTTTGTGCTATATCGTCATATTAAAACACTTATACCGGGTTCGTGGTGCTCTTTCAATGTTAAGCATTTGAAAAGGATTGTAGCTCATGGTTAAAGATAGATTGATATCTGTGAGAAAATATTTTATTGGTAAAATTTTGAATCTGGCAAATATAGAATATATCGGCGGTCATTGGGTGCTTCTGAGTGAGTTGACGACCGGTCAACAACTTGTTGACTTGGGTGCGAACAAGGCTCTCTTTAGTAAAAAAATGATTGAAAGATTCGGCATGAAAGCTGTGTTGGTGGAGGCAAATAAGTCCCTTTGTGCTCTTGTCAGCCATGAAAACGCCGTTGTATATAATTATGCCATCGCTAAAAATGATTGCATGCTTGATTTTCATATAAGCAGTAATGATGAAGCGAGTAGTATCATTCCGGATTTGCAGGAAAAATGGGAGGGTTTGAGCCCTGTATCGGTACAGGGTCTTTCATGGAAAAGCCTGCTGAATATTGTTGGCATAACGCAGGTGGTGGAAATTCTGAAGGTAGATGTGGAAGGATCAGAACTTGATTTGATCGAATCATTTACAGCGCATGATTTGGAAAATATCAAACAGATAACTATCGAGTTTCACGATTGGTTGAATTGTAATCTTCGCGAAAGGACAATATCCGGTATTCAAAAATTGGTAAGCTCCGGGTTTTTGCCGTTTACCGATGCTCCTAGTCATGACTGGCCTGTCGAGATGTTGTTTGTTAATAGTAAGTGCGTAAGGTTAACAAATATGCAACGGTTCTTGTTTAAAATTTATAATTTTGTAACGTTTGTCAAATACTGAATAGTGCTTGTTTGATTTGCTCATGAGGTTGAGTTTTTCGCCTCGCAGCAAATACGACACCAGATTAGGAAAGTCCGAGTCTCTTTGCGAGGTCAATACCCCGGTAACCAAACATTCGAATGGCGATATCACAGAGCGCTGCCTAAAAAATCGTTGACCAGTTGGTACCTGATAAGGAGAGCTCTTGAGCAAGCTCATGTGCATTTCATCCTCGCCCAGAAGATCGCCCCACTTTTATCTGCAATCCTTGAAAGTACCGCTCCTCCTGGGCTTGGTTTGTTTTCTGGTTTTTAACGCCAACCTGCGACCGATCGCCTCAGGGGACACACTGCCGGCACGCTATCTGCCGCTGATTCTCTTGCATTGCGGCACGCTCAACCTCGACGCGAACGTACGTCTGGTTGTGCATGGCCATCCGATGATGGGAGACCGGAGTCGGCCGTAGCATTCGGTTGCCGGCGCGCATTTATCGCCAGTCTCAGCACGTTTTCGGCTGCTTATGCGCTACTTGTTACGTTGGCCGCGCTTGGCGCTCTGCCAAGAGTGTTGCTCTGGAGCCCTCTTTTGTGGCTATTGCATATCGTATGGTCTCTGCAAGCGTTCCGGCGTGGGTTGGGATTCGAGACCGCGGGATGGATGCAACGGCGGTATCGTTTGCTCTTCGCATTGATCGGGCTCATGATGCTTGCAAGATAATAGAATAAACCCTGAGCCTGGTTGCGTCGTCATGGGTCCCCCTTGATGGTTTTGCTTCACGAAGAAAAAAGGAGTTGCCGGTCAATGAAGAAGCAGATTATTTCCAGAGTCTGGATCAGCCCGGTAACCGCCATAACGTTTATCATTGTTTCAATCAGTGGGCTTTTTCTCCGCTTTCACCTGCACCCCGGCAATATGCGGGCGGTTCACGAATGGATGGGATACGTCTTTATCGCGATCGGGCTACTGCATTTCGTTCTCAACGTTAAACCGTTCCTGTATTATTTCCCCTCGAGAGCGGCGACAATTTCAGTCGTAGCCTGCTTGATCGCGACAAACGTCTTCATGTTTTTTAAAGAGGAACCGAAACCGATTCATCTCATGCAACTCCTTGATACCAATCATGACGGGGTAATTGACGCGGCTGAAATTGCGGCGGTCCCCCTGAGGATCAAGAGCCTTGACGCTAACAACGATGGGAAGATTACGGCGGATGACCTCAGGGAACTGGAAATGCGGCAATTCAGGTTGCAGCATGGCCTCCCCATGGGTAATTTGCAGAGTGGGTACGGGGTTAGGCCCTGATCCCTTGATTCTTGCTGACAGCAAGTATCCCTGTCACGAAACCCACACAGATACGCCTCTGATACTTGAACAGTACAAGGAGTAAAAATGATTGACCATCTTATCTGCAGTCATTGCGGTAGCAACGTTGTAACGTCAGCGACTCACTGTGACGATTGTTTCGCTGATCTCAGGGGGATTCGTTGTGCCGCGTGCGATTTTATCGGCAATGAGACCGATTTCACAAAGGGTCGCTGCCCGATGTGCGGGTGTAGCCGTTTGCTTGCCGTATGAACGACAAAGAGCACTGTCTCCTGGTGTTCCCCGGGGGATGACAAAAGATAGCCGTAGAGCTGAGTATGTTGAGAAAAGCAATAAAGTGGAAGAAAGATGGTAGCCGGCCTTGTCTGGTTACCATCTTTTTGCTATGGTGACGCCACAACTCCGGGTGATTGCAGTTCTGGCCGCAGGGGGAACCAACTTCGGTAGAGGAGAGCAGGTAAACCATGGATATAAAAAAGAGTGCGATCATCTTTAACGGGTTTCTTCACGATTTTGCCGCCGGTATCTGGCTGGCGGCAATGGTCACCATTACCCTGTTGCACAACGCCCATCTGGAGCACCCGGAGGTCGTGTCGGTGCTCAACGGTCTGGAGCGGCTCTTCTTCTGGGGTAGTGTGGTGGCGATGGTGACCATTACGGCCACCGGCGCGGGACGAACCTTCACCTACGTGGAAAACTGGTATGGCCCCGATGCGGAACGGATGCGACGGAAGATGCTGATAACCAAACATGTCATTCTGTTCGGCTGTTTTGCCGCCGGCTATCTCTACGTCTTCGGCAAGGTATTTCACTAGCCGGTAGGGTTCGTGACGCCGGTCAGAGGAGCGGCAACGGATGAAAATTCTTCACACATCGGATTGGCATATCGGCCGGGCGCTCTATGGTCGCAAACGGTACGAGGAGTTCGAGCTCTTTCTGGACTGGCTGATCGAATGCATCCGGAGTCAGGGGGTCCAGGCGTTGCTGGTAGCCGGTGATGTCTTCGATAACGGTACCCCCAGTAATCGGGCGCTGGAGCTTTACTACCGCTTTCTCTGTCGCTGCGCCGGCGTCGGGTGCCGGCAGGTGGTGGTCACGGCGGGCAATCATGACTCCCCTTCGCTCCTCAATGCCCCCCGGGAGGTGTTGCGGCATCTCCAGGTACATGTGGTGGGGAGTATGACCGAGGCGGCGGAAGAGGAACTGGTGCTGCTGCAGGATGGTGAGGGGGTTCCGGAGGTCATCGTCTGTGCCGTTCCCTATCTGCGGGACCGGGATATCCGTCGAGCCGAGGCGGGTGAGACTTTTCAGGAGAAGGGGAAAAAGCTGGTGGAGGGGATCCGCGACCATTACCGGACGGTGGCGGATGCCGCGATGGTCCGGCGTGATGAACTGGGGCGCCAGGAGATCCCCATCGTCGCCATGGGGCATCTCTTCACTGCCGGAGGAGGAACTGTTGACGGTGACGGAGTGCGGGAACTGTATGTGGGGAACCTGGGACAGGTGGGGGGGGATATTTTTCCCGACTGCATCGACTACCTGGCGCTGGGTCACCTGCACAGCGCACAGAAGGTGGGGGGATCGGATTTTCGTCGTTACTGCGGCTCCCCTATCCCCATGAGTTTCGGCGAGGGAGCTCAACAAAAAGTTGTCGTCACCGTGGAGATTGGGGCGGGAGGTACGGTGGTTGAGGAGATCCCGGTTCCCTGTTTCCAGCCGTTGGTCACGGTGCGGGGAGAGTGGAGCAGTATCGTCGGGAGGATCACCGTGCTGAAGAAGGAGGCCGTTCCGACCTGGCTGGAGGTGGTCTACGAAGGGGATGAGCTCCTGGGGGATCTCCAGGAAAAGCTGCGCGAACTGATTCAGGGGAGTTCCCTGGAGATTCTCCGGACACGGAACCTGCGTCTGGCCCAGCGGACCTTGAGCCGGATGGCGACGGAGGAGACCCTGGACGACCTTGATCCGGATGAGGTCTTCACCCGCTGTCTGGCGGCCCACGAGGTCCCCCGGGAACAACAGGAGGAATTGGTCGACGCCTTTCGCGAGGCGCTCCTGGGGTTGCATGAAGATGAAGTGAGGGGTGAATCATGAGGATTTTGCGGCTCAGATTCAGGAATCTGAACTCTCTGGCCGGAGATTGGGATATCGATTTTACCCACCCCTCCTACGTTTCCAGCGGGATCTTTGCCATCACCGGGCCCACCGGCGCCGGGAAGAGCACCATCCTGGACGGTATCTGTCTTGCCCTCTACGGACAGACCCCCCGGCTCAGCAGGATTACCCAGAGCGAGAACGAGATCATGTCGCGGCAGACGGGGGAGTGCTCCGCCGAGGTTGAATTTGAGACCGGAAAAGGGCGTTTCCGTTGCCACTGGAGTCAGCACCGGTCGCGCCGGCAGGCCGATGGCCAGTTGCAGTCGCCAAAGCATGAGATCTCCGAAGCTGAAAACGGGAAAATCCTGGAATCGAAGATCAAGTCCGTGGCCGCTAAGGTTGAGGAGGTCACCGGGATGGACTTCGAGCGGTTCACCCGCTCCATGCTGCTGGCCCAGGGGGGATTCGCCGCATTTCTCCAGGCAACCCCTGACAAGCGGGCGCCGATTCTGGAGCAGATCACCGGCACCGGAATCTACAGCCGGATTTCCATGAAGGTCCACGACCTCACAACGGAAGAACGGAGGAAGCTGGAGGCGATGCGTGGCGAGCTGAACGGTTTGCAGCTCCTCCCCCCGGAGGAGGAGGCCGCCCTGCGGCGGGAGTTGGCGGAGAGGGAGGCCCAGGCGGCAGCAGTGGCCGCCACCGCCCATGAAATCCGGGAGCAGAAGGGATGGGTGGAACGGATCGTGCTCCTTGAGGCGGAACTGGCGCAGGCCGAGGGTGCCTGGCGCTCCCACCTCGCCAGGAAGGACGGGTTTCTTCCCCAACTGGAACAGCTGGCCAGGGGGGGGAGGGCACTCTCCCTGGAGGGGGAGTATGTTGCTTTCCAGGGAGTTCGGAAACAACAGGAAGCGGAGCAGGGGGAGCTTGCCGACGTCGGCGTGCGTCTTCCCAGCGTACGTCAGGGAGGAGTGGACGCCGCTGAACTCTTGCAGCGTGCGGAGGCTTCCCTGCAGGAAGCTCAAGGGGTTCAGCTTCGGGAGGGTGCGTTGATCCGGATGGTGCGGGAGCTGGATGTGAAGTTGGATCAGGCACTTGTCGGAATTCAGGGGGTGGATGGGGAGATCGAAAAACTTCAAAAGCAGAGCCGGGAGTACCTTGCAGTCATTGCAAAAGGGGAGGCCCAACTGGATCTGACCGGTACCGCTCTCCATGCCCTGGAGCTCTTTCTGGTGGAACATCGGGTGGACGCCGCTCTGGCGGAGAGTCTTACAGGAGTGGAGCAGCAGGTCAAGGCACTCAAACTGCTGGGAGGGCAAGATACCGACCGTCGCAGGGAGTTGGAGCGGCAGACGGCGGTATGCGCCACCGGCCGGCAGGAAAGCGAGCGTAGTGAGGCTGTCTGGCGGGAGGGAGTGGCGGCCGTTGCCGCAACGGAGAACCTGCTGGGTGAAATTCAGCTCAGGGGGGAAGCCCTGTTGCAGGGATGTCCCCTATCCGATTGGCGTGTTGAAGCCGAGGCCCTGGTGACCCGGATCAATCGGCTGCAGTCACTGCAAGAGGGGGTGACGCGGGGAGAGTCTGCGACCCGGAGGGTGGCGGCGCTGAAGCTGCGGCAGGAAACTCTGACGGCTCAGGAGTCGGAGCTTTCCCGCAGGGAGGAGGCTCTCACCGGTGAACGGAAATTGCGGGATGAGATGGTGCGCCAGTTACGAGAGAAGGTTTTGCTCCTCAACCGGGTTCGAGATTTGGAGAAGGAGCGAGGACAGCTTCTCGATGGCGCCCCCTGTCCCCTCTGCGGCGCCACCGAACACCCCTATGCCACCGGTAACGTCCCTTCTCCCGATGAGGCCGCCCAGGAGTTGGAACGCGCCGTTGAGGCGGCGAAAGGTAGCGGGGAGCGGCTCTCCGGTGTCCGAGCCGACCGGGCCGCTGTTCGGAAGGAGCTGGAGCAGACCCGGCGGGAGGAAGATGAGTACGAGGGGGTCGTGGTGCGGGAGGAAGCTTCCTGTTCCCAACTCATGATCGAGCTACAGCTGAACGCCGTTGCGGCGGAGCGGGGTGATGTCGTCCGGGGTGAGACGGAATCGTGCGGGGAGTTGCTCCTCGCGCACCGCGCCGTCATTCGTCAGGCTGAGGCAGCTGAAGGTGAAGAGCGGAGGGCAAAAAAGGCGTACGATGTTGTCAGGGACTCTCTGGCAGGGAAGGACAAGGCACGCCAGGCTGCTGCTCTCCGGCTTGAGGGGGCCCTGAATGAATCTAACCGTCTCCAGCGCGAATCGGCTGCACTGCGGGACGATCTTGAACGGTTGCTGGCGGTCGTGGAGCGGGCGGTGGAGCCGTACGGGTATGAGGAAGTTTCCCTGCTGAACGTGACGGAACTGTTCGCGGCATTAGTTCGACGTCGCGCCGTCCATGGCGAGCGGTTACAGGAGAAGGAGAGGGTTGTTAAGAGGCTGGCCGATCTGGGAAGCGAACTGCAGAAACAGCGTGCGTTGCTGGCGGAAAACAGGAGAAGTAGCGCCGAAAGGGAAGATAACCTCAAGGTAATGCTACAGCAGCGGTGCGAGTTGAACGACCGGCGCCGGGAGCTTTACGGAGATCGTCAACCTGATCTGGAGGAAAAGGTGCTGGCCGAGGAGGTGAAGGGGGGAGCTCAACGGCGCGACGCGGCATGGCGGGAACAGAGTCGGCTCCAGGCGGAGCTTGTCCGGCTGGAAGAGGAGATGGTGAAACGGACAACGTCCATCGTGGAGAGAACGGCGGTGCTTGCCGAACTGGAACCGGCTCTTCTGCGGAAGATGAGTGAGGCCGGTTTTTCAGACGAAGCCGCCTTTCTGCAGGCGCGTCTACCCAGGGAGCGTCTTGACCAGCTTTCGTCTCTGGATGAAACTCTCCGCCAGGAGGGTACTGAGATCCGGACCCGACGGACGGATCGAACAGTGCTCCTGCAGTCGGAACGGGAGAAAAGATTGACAGAAAAGAGCTTACCGGAGATCCGGGAGGAGGAGAGTGTCGTTGCTCTCCGGTTGAGCGAGTTGCAGAAGGGGGTGGGAGCGCTGGGCCAACAGCTTCGGCTTCAGCTGGAACAGCAGCGGCTCCAGAGTCGTCGGCTTCAGGAGCTGGAGTTGCAGAAAAAAGAGTCCGCACGTTGGGAGCGGTTGCATGAGCTCATCGGCTCGGCCGACGGCAAGAAGTTCCGCAATTTCGCCCAAGGGCTCACCTTTGAGCTGATGGTCGCTCATGCCAACCGGCAGCTGCAGAAGATGAGCGACCGCTACATCCTGGCGCGTGACATACTTGAGCCTCTGGAGCTCAATGTCATCGACAACTATCAGGCCGGCGAGATCCGTTCCACCAAGAATCTTTCCGGCGGAGAGAGCTTCATCGTCAGCCTGGCCCTGGCCCTGGGGCTTTCCGGTATGGCGAGCCGGACGGTGCGGGTAGATTCGTTGTTTCTGGACGAAGGATTCGGCACCCTGGACGAAGATGCCCTGGAAACCGCCCTGGAGACCCTCTCCGGGCTGCCGCAGGAGGGGAAACTCATCGGGATCATCTCCCATGTGCCGGCGTTGAAGGAGCGGATCGGCACCCAGATCCAGGTGGAAGGTGGGAGCGGCGGGAGGAGCACTCTCAGTGGGCCGGGATGCCGGAGGATTACACCAGACCCATGCTGAAGTTGAACTCCGACGTTCCCGGCATCTCCGCCCCTCTCTTTACCCCATCCAGCACCCGTTCTTTTTCCTCCTTGGTGAGCCCTGAAAGGTCCACGACAAAGCTTCTGCATCCCATCTCCTGCAGCCGGTTTTTGTGCCGGATGAGGGAGAAGCGTGTCGTGGGGGTGATAACCGTCATCCCCTCCTTCTGGGTCACCTCGTACCCTTCCCCCCGATCCGACTGAACCGGAGATTCGTCCCGTACACTCTTAACGGCGATCTTGGAGGTGATGACCGGCACAGGAGCGTAGATCATCACCCGTCGAGGGATGGGGAGGTCGGCGGCCAGGAGCGCTCCCAGATTGACGGCGTCGTCCTCGATATAGAGGGTCGCCTGGGAACATCCCAGCTCATGCCAGGCCAGAAGCGCCTGACTGTTGAGGGAGAAGAGGCGGTAGTCGGCGGCAATGGTGATGTCGCCTGTTGGCTCCTCACCTCCTTGGGGTAGGGATGCCTCGCCCCTGCGCGTGGCACGGCTGGCGGCGGGCTTTTCACGCAGCAGAGGAAAGTGCGACATATTGGCAGCTTCGAACTGGGTGAACCCTTCCTGTCTCAGGTAGCTTATCGCCTCGCGATAGGACGGGATTTCCTCCTCGCCAAGATAGAAGGGGAGCCGCCACCAGAGCTGATCTTCCCGCCCCTGGAGCTTGCGCCCCATCTGGGGAAGTTGATGGAGGTTTGCCCGGCTGATGGGGAGGGAGAGGGCGGAAACCTCCTCCCGGTGGAGGAGGTGCCAATCCCGCAGGGAGTCGGTTCGGACGACCAGTTCCGGCTGCCGGACCGTTGCCACGGGGCGTGTGACTACCAGAGAGGCCAGGGCCGCACTCTGCGCTTCCCGGCGGTGGCTGCTTCGCTGGGCGGTGATGCTCCCGGCCAGCTTCCGAAAAAACTCCCGCCGGATCTCCTTGAGTCGGGCCGACGGGATCAACACCGACGGGAATCCGGGTGCGGTCAGAGTCCGGAGGGTAAAGGTGGTGTCTCCGCTTTTGCCGAACTGAGCCGCCAGTATCCCGGTCATCTCCTGTGTGCGGGAAGGTTCCAGTTCCCCCAGGTGGAACTCTGACGAGACGGTGGTTCCGTCGGCGCTCCCGGTGATCCGGAGGGTGCCGGCGTCCAGAGCCAGGGTGAGGTCGCAGGGGATAAGGGGACCCTTTACCGAATCCAGGCGGCGGAGGCAGGCGTTTTCGCTCATGGTGAAGGCGGTCTCGGTGGAGACCTTGAAGACCGTATCCCCCACGACGCAGGGAAAGGGGGATGTGACGGTAACGATCCCCTTCTCCTTCACCACCTTGACGGAGGTACTCCCCAAGAAGAGTTCCTTGACGGTGAAGCCGCGCCCCGCCTTGTCGTTCTTCGGCTGGACCCTGATTCGGTCCCCCACGTGAAGTCGGTCCCGGCTCTCGAAGGTGATCCGACCGTTTTTCACGCTCTTGATCTCCCCCAGGAATCGTCCGGTGGCCCCTTTCAGGGAGGGGGTGGCGATATCGGTGGGGGTGCGTGATGCCAGGAACCCCTTGGTGGGGACCCGGCCAAAGGAGAGTTTCAGCAGCTCCTTGGCCTGAGCCACGGCATTGACCCTGTCCACCTCCGGGGCATCCAGGACCAGCCGGTAGGCTGCCACCACACTGGCCACGTACTCCGCCGATTTCATTCTCCCCTCGATCTTCAGGGAAGCCACGCCGGCATCAGCCAGTTGGGGGAGGATGTCGATGGCGGAAAGGTCATTGGGGGAGAAGTAGAAACCATCTTTTCCCCGGTGGCTGTACTGGCGACGGCAGGGCTGGGTACAGCGTCCCCGATTGCCGCTATGCCCCCCCAGGAACGAGGAGAAGAAGCACTGGCCGGAGATGGAGAAGCAGAGCGCTCCGTGGATGAAGACCTCGACCTCGGCCTTGCTCTGGGCGATGATCCGTCGGATGTCGTCCAGATGGAGTTCCCGGGCCAGTACTACTCGTTCGAACCCCAGCTCTTCCATCTGCCGGACTCCCAGGGAGTTGTGAATGGTCATCTGGGTGGAGGCGTGGAGCGGGAGGCCGGGGAAGTGGCGCCGGACCAGTCGGGCCACTGCCAGGTCCTGGACAATGACCCCGTCGGCCTGCATCTCTTCCAGGGCCGCCAGTCCCTCCACCAGCACGGGTAGTTCCGTCTCCTTGACCAGGGTGTTGAGGGTGACATAGACCCGTTTCCCCTGGGAGTGGGCGTAGTTTACGGCCCGTTCCATGAGGGGGAGGGTGAAGTTTTTTGCCCGGGCTCGGGCTGAAAACTCCACAAGTCCGGCATAGACCGCGTCGGCCCCTTTCTCCAGGGCGGCGAAGAACGCCTCCAGGGAGCCTGCGGGGGAGAGAAGTTCGGGTTTGTGCTTTTTTTCCATGGGATCGCTCATGACGGGAAGAGTACCGGAACCGTTCCACCACAGTCAAGTTATTAACCGGAAAATGCGGCTCTGACCAAACTCTCCGCGCCGTTCCCCCGGGGAAATCGGCGGCTCCGCCCGGCGCAATGAGGGTAAATTGAGTTGATTTTGCGACAATAATAAGGCATTGTGCGGCAAAATAGAGGCGTGCTTGTCTTTCGTAAAATAACGTAGCTCATGGATAGATCATGGCCGATACTCCCAGGAATACTCTTCTCCTCACGATCCTCGCTCTACTTGCTCCCCTCCTGACCATAACCGCTGGCTTCTCTCATGCTGCTCCGTTCCCATCGAAAACCGTTGCGGAGCGGGTAGCCTCCGGTGTCGTGTCCACGGATGGTTTCAGGCAGACCGTGGAATACTGGGGCGAACTGGAAAGGGTTGCAGGAGAAGTCCAGAATACGGTGATAACTCTTGCCAACCAGGCGACGGAAGCCTTTCCTTCGAACAACACGAGATCTCTCGCGTATATCAACGCCAAGTTGGCGGATAAATATCCCGGAGCGAAGTATGACGGCAAAACAGGTACCGTTCCCCTGCCGAATCACCTGGTGGCTGCTTTCGGACAAGATCTGAAGGTGACAAAAATAATGGAGCTGTTTCCCTCGGAGAGAGAGCGCTGCAGTAAAATTTATTACATTCATGAGCGAAAATTCGAATGCAACTCCGGTTCCAATACGATAACGGGGCTGATCAATCGCCTGAATCCGGGGGATTCCCTGTTCACCGAGGTGAAGTTTGCCGCTTTTCAGGATGCCGTTGACAAGCTCTTTCCGGGGGGACCGGAAACAAAAAATGCAAACGTCCCGGTGGGAGTGGCGGTGCTCAACGATGCTTACCAGCTCTCCGCCTCTACCCAGGGGATGAGGATGGACTCCTTCGCCGAGAAATTCCTTCTGACCGACGATATGTTTAAATTCGTCCTTAAAAATGCCCAGACCGGCTATAAACAACGACATGCTTCCGAATTTTCGGCCAAAGGGTCCACCACGTCGGGAGTAACCGCCGGACAGCCCGGGGCGCCTGCCGCCGAAGGGAAGTTCTTGGGCGTCGGCTCTTTCTTCATCGGCCTTTTCCTCGTCGTTCTGGCGCTGTTGGCGGCGCTCTTCTACGGCTTTCGGTGGTTCTTTTTACAGTTGCGAAATAATATAAATGTTGAAAACCGTGTCAAATACGGCTCGAAAAGCGGTAGCCAGAACAAAAAAAAGAATCCGGTCAAGGGTGATTTTGTTTCAAGCCTGGACTATGAAATTTGCAAGAAAAATATCCAGGATGCATACCGTGCCGATGGCTATCAACTCCAGATCTATTTCGGACTTCATTCCGACACGGTAGATCTGATCCTCACCAAAGAGGGGAAGAAAATTTTCCTGAACTACAATCTTTGGGATAAAGAGCGGATTGAAGTGGACGCCTTGAAGAGTTTTCACACAGCCATGGTCAGTGAATCCGTGGCCACCGGTATCATCATTTCGCCGGCGCACTTCAGTCGTGATGCCCGTAAATTCGCAAAAGAAACGGGCATTGAGGTTGTGAGTGAAAACACGTTACTGCTGCTTTTGCAGCGAGGAAATGATCTCCAACAGGCGGGGTCTGCTCTTGGCCGGGACGTGAAACTCTCCACTGGCGACCTGTCGGCCGATGTCGCTCTTCCGGTGCTTCAAAAGGGGTTTGAGACGGCGAATCCTGAGAGTTCCGGGCCTTCTCACCTTCTTTCCTCGGTGAACGGTGCGGAGGAGGTAACGGTTGACGCCGGGTCTGTTGTTGCCGATGCGGTGGAGAAGGCTGTAGCCCAAGTGGTCTGGCGGGAGATCACTGACTCATTGGGAGCCACCGTTGACCTCGCCGTAAAAAAACAGGTGGTCAAGACCCTGGACGAGTCGCTTGCCGGGATTGTGGACCAGGTAATCTCCGGTATGCTCTGGAAAAGGGTTACCGACGCGGTCACCCAACCGGTCACCGAGGCCATAGAGAAAGCGGTCGCAGCTGGTGTCGACCAAACGGTAACTGCGGCCGTGTCTCGATCCATGGCCGCTTCCCTGGATAGCCAGGTAGAACAGGCAGTCTTTCCGTCAGTTGCCAGAGCCATCGGGTATGCGGTCGCCGCCGGTGTCCAGCAACCGGTCGCAGAGGCAGTGTCCCGAGCCGTGGTTGCTTCTGTTGATAGCCAGGTTGAGCGGGCTGTCTCATCGTCAGTAGCTGAAGCAATAGGAAAAGCAATTGCCTCTGGTGTTGATCAACCGGTAGAAGAAGCAGTCGCAAGGGTGGTAGCTGTCACCGTGGAGAGCGAGGTGCCAAAGGCTATCGCCCCATCTGTTGCCAGGGCCATTGACGATGCAATAGCCGCAGGCGTCGAGCAGCCGTTGGTCGAGGCCATAGAGAAAATTGTTGCAGACGGTATCGAACAACGGGTTGCCGAGGCGGTGGGGCGTGCGGTTGCGGCTGGCGTTGACAGACCTGTTGCCGAGGCCATAGACATAGCGGTATCAACCGGCGTCGAGCAACGGGTGGCAGAGGCCGTTGAGCGAGCGATGACGACCTTCATTGAGAGCTCGATTCCGCAGGCGGTAACTCAGCCGGTGTCTGACGCCATTGCCCGGGCCGTAGCGGCGGGGGTGGAGGAGCCGGTGGCGGCGGCTGTCACGCAGGCGCTGGACGCCGGTGTGGAAGAGCGGGTTGCCGCAGCAGTGTCGCAAGCCGTAGCTGCTG
>CAIUUR010000067.1 GCA_903902345.1 uncultured Geobacteraceae bacterium
GGGTATTGATCAAGATTTTGTCATAAATGAAGAACTCCACGGGACGTCGCAGTCGGATTGGTTCAAAAAAACCTACTATGACTTTGATGGAGTCAGGAAACTTGATCCCGAATTCACCTTCCCCGGATATGCCTTCAATAGCGGTCAGGTAATTTTGACTTCGGGTATTTTTACAAAAAAAGATTTTTCTCCTTTCATGGACTGGTCCGGAATACCCAGGCTACTGCAGAAGGATGTATTCAGTCTTAACGACCAAGGGCTTTTGAACTATTTTCTCCCCAAGTATGAACAGAGCGGCAAGATAACGGTGGGGAGGGCGAAGTTCATGCACTGGTCGGAGCACGAACCTACCAAAACGCTGCCGCTTTCGGACATCATCAACAAAAAGGGGATACCTTTCATGATTCATTGGGCGGGTACGGTGGCGCCCGATATTTCAAAGATGACACGCAGTGATATCGTCTCTTTTTTTCAAAAGCAGTATTATAGTAGACTCCCCCTGGGCGAACTGCGGCGGACAGCATATAATGGTTGGAAAAAATTCAGGTATGGTGGAACTGTCGGCTTCCTGAAACGATTTCTTCGTTTGAATCGGGCCTGATGGATGTCGGGTGAATAGTAACATTCCGATTCTCATGTTTCACCACGTGGTTCCCGCTGAAAACCTGGGAGCCCTTGCGCCCTTTGCCGTATCCCGTGATCTTTTTACCCGTCAGCTTGACCGCTTGCAGCACTCCGGGTTCGAAACCATAACCCTGGAAGAGCTGTTTTATGCACGACAGGGAAAAGGGCGCGGGAGGGATGTGGCGAAACCGGTGGTTATCACCTTTGACGACTGTGCCTCGGATCTATTGACGTATGCGGTTCCCGAACTCAAACGGCGGAGGATGACCGCCACGTTCTTTGCCGTGAGCGGGAAACTTGGTGGTTACAACGATTGGGATGCCGGGCAGGGGGCTCCGAAAATTCCGCTCATGACCGGAGATGACCTGAGACACCTTGCCGGGGAGGGTTTCGAGATCGGCTCTCACGGTATGAGCCATGCCAACCTCAGGCAGTCCCCGCCGGAACAGATCCGCCGGGAACTGTGCGATTCCCGGCTGATGCTGGAGAAGACCACTGGACGTTCCGTCCGTTTTTTCGCCTATCCGTACGGTGAATATCCCCAAGGCTATGCACGATACTGCCGTGAAGCAGGGTACGATGGGGCCGTGAGCATCTTTTCCCGCGCCCCCACCGTGACTTCCGACCCGTACTGCCTACGTCGGGTTCTTATTCATGAAGGTGATCGCGGGATGAGATTCCGGTTCAAGTTAAGCAGGTTGTATCAGCGGCTCAGAGTCCATGTGGATCGTCGAGTCCTCAAGGGTGTGGCGTAAATTGAATATGTTGAAGGTGTATCATGAGTAGTGGCGGTAAACTTAACAGCATTCACGCCCTGCGCGGCCTAGCCTCATTCTGGGTCTGCTGGTTTCATTTGACCCGCGGAGGGGAAGCGTTTCCCACCTGGGGACCACTGCGCGCCTCCGGAAGTAACGGCTGGCTGGGTGTGGAGATGTTTTTCGTCATTTCCGGCTTCATCATTCCCTACGTCCTACACAAGTCCCGCTATACTCTGGGCGATTTTAAAAATTTCGCGCTGAAACGTCTCGTCCGCCTGGAACCACCCTACCTGGTTTCCATCGGTCTGATTCTGCTGTTGAACTACGCCTCGACACTCTCGTCTCTCTACAAGGGCCCCCCTTTCGGTGTCAACGTGCCGCAACTGCTGTTGCATCTGGGTTATTTGATCCCCTTTTCCCGGTACATCTGGATCAATGACGCTTTCTGGACTCTTGCCATCGAATTCCAGTACTACCTGTTGCTGGGATTGCTCTTTCCTTTCCTGATGAAAAACAGGGCCATGGGAATCCTTTTGACGGTGCTTCTTATGATTGCGGCCTGCGCCATCGGGACGGACAAGGTTGTTATCCGGTGGTTTTTTCTGTTTTTCATGGGGTTCCTGACCTTCCGCCGGTACGCCGGTCTGGATCGTTGGCCGCTCTCACTGCTCCTGCTGGCGGTGGGCTTCATCGGCTGTTGCTACACGGTCGGAACGTCCGCCGCCATCGCCGGAATCTTTGCGGTCTGGTTCATTCTCTTCTTCAAATACCATAATTTTGCATTTGAATTTCTTGGCAATGTTTCCTACTCCCTCTATCTTATTCATATTCCCACCGGGGGGCGAGTCATCAACCTCGGTTCGCGCTTCGCCGTCTCTGAGCTTTCTCAGGTCGCCGTTGTCTTTCTTGCCCTCGGGGTGAGCCTGACCTGTGCCTGGCTCCTCTATCGTTTCGTAGAGAAACCGGCCCAGGAATGGGCCGCTTCCATCCGGTACAGGTAACCGGCGTGCAGATCTGTATCGTTTCCTCCAAGCATATCAGTTATAACCCCAGGGTCGTCAAGGAGGCTGACGCGTTGTCGGCTGCCGGCCATGAAGTGATCGTGGTGACCGTTTGCAACAATTCGGCCCAGGCGAATCTGGATGAAGGGATCCTGGCGTCGCGTTCCTGGAGCCTGCGCACCGTTCGGTCCCGGAAGCAGGGCTTCATGGAGAGATTGAACTGGCTACGGCTGGGAATCCGTCAGAGGCTGTTTGACCGGTACCTCAGCCGTATGACCTTCGACTTCGGTGTGGCGGAACGGGGAGAGGGACGGGAATATCCTGAACTGCGACGATTGGCCCGTTCGGTAAAGGCTGACCTCTACATCGCGCATCATCCGGAGGCCCTGGGGGCGGCATCCGCTGCTGCTACGCTCCACGGCGCCCGCCTGGCCTTTGACGCCGAAGATTTTCATGCCGGGATGTTCGCCCCCCCCGGGGGGACAGAGTCGTACGAAGGGAGTGTGAAAGAGCTCCTGGCGGAGGCGCGGCAACAGCCTCAAGGGGTGGCGCAGCGGCGGA
>CAIUUR010000068.1 GCA_903902345.1 uncultured Geobacteraceae bacterium
CGTCCCACGTTTCAGGATTGCCATCGTTTCCATGAGGGAGGTAACACCGATGAGGGATACGGCAGAATCGTGACAGTCAGCGCGCCAACTCTCCGAATCGGCCAGATCACCTTTACCTCCAAGAATCAACGACTTTATACCGATTGCTGCAAGCTTATGCGTCAGCTCGGCAAATTCACTCTGGTGCCAACCCCGAGGAGGATTGGAGGCAAAGGGATGGATAAAAGCCACCCTTTCGCCACACTTCACTCCGACTCCGGCAACTATTTCATCGCCCTGAGCCGCCTCCTCCGGCGTTATCCATGCTTCCAGATAGTCATCAGTAACAGGGATTCCGTCGGCTCGTAACACGTCAAGGAAACTTAAGACCTCATGCTGCTCCGGTCGGTAGGGAACAGCTTTGGTCAACATGAAGCGGCGTCCCTCGGTATCATAACCCACCCGTTCCGGAGCGCCGGAGAGAAAGGCAATAATGGCGCTGGAAAAAGAACGTTTCAGAATATAGACCTTGTCATACCGCTGCGCCCTGAGCTCCCGGATAAAAGCGATCTTGGCGGATACGGTACGGTGACCTCCCCTGCTATCGGCATGACGCGTCACGGGGTCCCAAAAGATGATCTCGTCCACGTAGGGAATCCCCTGAACCACATCGGCTGAGCCCGGTGCCAGGACCCAGGTGATGTGGGACTCCGGCTCGGCGCGCCGCAGATTGCGGAAAAAAGGGACCGCCAGAATGGTATCGCCGATGAAACGATAGCGCAAAACCAGAATTTTTTTTCGTTGATTCGGCGTCACAGACAATTCCCGTTGACCTCGGACACCACTCCCAACCCGGCAACGTCCAGCAGACATTCGTACTGCGTATTCAGCGCCGCGGCCTCCCCTTCAATGGAAAATTCCGCCTCGGCACGAGCACGCGCACTCCGCCCCATTACCTCCAGTCGCGAACGGTCCCCCAGAAGATCGCTAAACGCCGCAGTCAGCGCCCCGGTGTCGGCGCACGGAACCAGACGCCCGTCCACGCCATCGCGCAACAACATCTCGAAGGCCCCGGTGCGCGTGGCCACCACGGCGGTGCCGCTGGCCATGGCCTCCAGACAGGTAAGACCGAACCCCTCGTTATGGGGGACCGCCGCCACCAGTGACAATCGGCGAAACCATCCGGGAAGCTCGTCGAAGGGAAGCTTCCCCAACCAGCAGAACCTCCCCTCCAGTCCACGGTCCCTGATGTATCTTTTTAGCTTTTTCTCGAAAGGTGCAAAGGGCGCGGTAGTCTCACCGATGATCACCGCGGTGGCTTCCGGCGCCATCGGCAAAATTTCGCAGAGAGCCTCAACGAACTCGCGCAACCCCTTCTGAGGCCGAACGCGCCCCAGGATACCGATACCGAAGCTTCCCGGTAGACCGGAAAGTTGCCAGGCTGCGGCGCGATCCGGCTCCGGTCGGTACGTCTCCAGGTCCACTCCATGGGGAATAATCACCGCCGGAGGAGCTTGGAGGTACGAAGCGGCGCGCGGCGAGGTGGAGAGAAGAAAATCCATCTGCCGGCAGAGGTAGCGGGTCCAGCGGGTATGATGGCGCTGCGCCGTGGAGGTAAAGAGCAACTGCAGGCGACGTCGAAACAGTCGCTTGAGGAGAAGGCCGGCCAGCATCTCGATGTTTCGACGAGCATGAAAGATCCTCGGTCGCCCGTTGGGGAGCGGGTCTGACGTAAGTCTGAAGAGTTCACACCAACCCAAACGACGTAGTAGCACCGGCAGCGGGTAGCCGACGCCGGCTATCCCCAGCGTGCGGGCCTGCAGCGGAGCCACGGCAGCCACGGTGGCCGTGATCCCGGAAAAACGCCGGTTAAGATTGGGGAGGATGACCTGTATGTCGCGCATGCCCTTCTCCCGTCGTAAACAACTCGTCCACCATGGACTCCAGCACCGTGGGATCGGCCAGAGCCATCTCCAGCTGCACCACCCAGATTTTCCCCAGTTGCCTCCGGTACCGCTCCAGCTTCACCGCATCCTTCCCCGTGGTGACAAGACAGGTCGCCCCCGTGCTCCTGAAGATCCGTCGTATCCCCGCGATCGTCCGATCATCATACCGAGCGTGGTCCGGCAGGGAAAAACGCCCCACCAGATCCAGACCCGCCTCGGTCAGTCCGGAAAAAAAACGGCCAGGTTGGGCAATACCGGCAAAAGCCATGACCCGCTCACCGTAGAGGACGGAAAAAGGGGAGCACTCTATCCCGTCAAGGGGAACTACCCCTCCCAGACGGTGCCGTCCGGTGAGCAGGGGGACCCCCGCGGGCCACTGAGGGGAACGTGTTGTGGCGCCATCACACCGGGTCAGCACGATGAGGTCGGCCCGTGCCACGGCCGACGTCGGTTCACGCAGCACTCCGGCAGGGAGGGTCCACCCGTTACCCAGGGGATTCCGATAATCCAGGAGCAGGATATTCAGGTTCCGTTGCACTCTCAGGTGCTGAAAGGCGTCATCCAGAAGGAAACAGTCAGGACGGAGTTCCCGCTGCGCCAACCTGCCCGCTTCGTACCGATCGACCCCCACCACCACCATCACTCCCGGCAGATCACAAGCCAGAAGGTACGGTTCATCCCCGGCCTCAACCGCCGTCATGAAAATAGTCTCTCCATCGGAAACGATGCGTGGTCGCCTGTTGCTGCCACCGTATCCACGGGAAAGAATCACCACCCGTTTCCCCTGTGACAGAAGATATCGGGCAATGAGCACTGTCATGGGAGTCTTCCCTGTTCCCCCCACGGCCAGATTTCCCACCGAGATAACCGGGTGGTCCAGACGTCGGGACCGGAGCAAGCCGACAGCATACCCCCATCCCCGGAGCCGAAGAATCAGCGAATAGGGAGTAGCAAAACACCTCAGAACTACCAGCAGCAACAGGTGGGGAAATCCGCATCGCTCACCGGAGACCAGCGCCCGCCAGTACTCTTCACCTCTCATACGACCTAAACCTGGGCGCGGCACGCCGCGCCCCTACGGAAAACCTGTTCAATTACTTCCATATGCTTATCCGTTGAGCCCCCCAGGCGCGCCATGAGGTCAAGGCCGTTATGTCCCAGCTGTCTTCGCCGATCATCGTCGGCAAGGAGCGTGCTGAAACAATTGAACAAGTCGCCGCCGTCGGTCACCTGAAGCCCGGCCTCGGCGCCCAGAACCAGCGCCGTAATCTCCCGAAAATTGTTCATGTGCGGACCGAACAGAACCGGGACACCCACGGATGCCGGCTCCAGAAGATTGTGGCCGCCGGTGGGGACAAGACTCCCCCCTACGAAGACCAGATCCGCCAGGGCGTAGAAATTCATCAACTCACCTACCCGATCCACCAGAAGGGCCTCATCAGGCTCCAGACAGATCCTCCGCTCTTCAAACCGGGAACGGAGCAGCACGCGAAACCCGTCGTTGCGGAGGAGTTCCGCCGCCTCACCGGACCGTTCGGGATGACGGGGAACCAGCACCAGGAGAAGCTTGTTGCCAGCATCGAGGAGCTTCCGGCAGGCGGAGATCACCGGCTCATCCTCCCCCTGGTGGGTACTTCCGGCAACAATGACAAAGATGTCGGAGGGAAGGAGATACCGCCGCCTGAGAGCGTCCCTCTCCCGCAGGTCGAGGGGGGCCGGAGGAAGATCATACTTGAGATTGTTGGCACAGACAACCCGCTCCGGCGGAGCACCGATGGCAATAATCCGACGGCAATCCTCGGCACTCTGCATACAGAGCGCCGTAAACTTTTCCAGTACCGGTCGAAAAAACCATGACAGCTTCAGATACCGTCCTAAAGAGCGGTCAGAAATCCGTCCGTTCACCAGCAGCGAAGGTATTCCCTGCCGCCGGAGCTGCTCCATGAAATTGGGCCAAATTTCCGTCTCCACAACAACCACCAGTTCCGGTTGGATTGTCCTCAGAGCCCGACGCACGGCGAAACGGTAATCAAAGGGGAAGTAGATGCAGAGATCAGACTCCCGAAGGTTAAGGGCCACCTCGCGTCCGGTCTCGGTGACGGTGGAAATAACCAGCTTTTTGTCAGGAAACCGCTTCTTCAGCGCCGTCAGGAGTGGCCGGCAAGCCAGGGTCTCCCCAACGGAGACGGCATGTACCCAGATTGTCCCCTGCCCGGAAACCTTGGCTGTTTCTGCTTCCGGGATAAACCCGAACCGCTCCGCAAAGGCGGCCCGACGCCCCCGACTGAGGGAACGGTAGAGGTGGTAGCAAACAACCCCTGGAAAGGCCAGAAGGAGTACCAAAGAGTAGATCCCATTGATAATGCTCTGCATCTACCCCACCCTCACCCTCTCCCTGAGGGAGAGGGGATCTCTTGGAGATAAAAAGTGGGGAGGGGCTCCTTGATCCTTGAACCTCGAACATTGAACCTCGCGCCGGTTTTACGCATCCTTGAACTGCATCGCGCAGAGCCGCTGGTACAGCCCCCCCTGCTCCAGCAACCCGGCGTGACTCCCCTGCTCCACGATTCTGCCACCATCAAGCACCAGAATCTTATGGGCATGGAGAATGGTGGAGAGTCGGTGGGCGATGACAAAGGTGGTCCGGTTAGTCATCAGATTGTTCAGCGCCTTCTGCACCGTCTGCTCGCTCTCGGTGTCCAGGGCGCTGGTGGCCTCGTCCAGAATCAGGATCGGAGCATCCTTCAAAATGGCCCGAGCGATACAGATCCGCTGCCGCTGTCCACCGGAGAGCCTCACGCCACGATCACCGATGTTGGTGGCATATCCTTCAGGGAGGGCGGCGATGAAGTCGTGGGCAAAGGCGGCCCGGGCCGCGGCCTCTACCTGGTTGTCAGTCGCGGCGAAATTACCATAACGGATATTGTTAGCAAGGGTGTCATTGAAGAGGGTAATTTCCTGGTCCACCAGAGCAATCTGCCGCACCAGACTCTCCATCTTGATTTTCCTGATGTCCACTCCGTCGATGGTGATAGAGCCATCTGTCACATCATAGAACCGGCTCAGAAGCGAAACCAGAGTCGTCTTCCCGCTCCCCGATGGACCGACCAAAGCGATGATCTCGCCGGATACGGCACGAAGCGTAATATCCCTGAGCACGACATCATCACCGTAGGCAAAAGAGACATTGCTGAACGACACATTCCCCTCAGATCTAACCATCTCCATTCCGTTCGGGAGATCATTCAACTCGGGCTTTTCATCGATAATCTCAAAAATACGGGTCGCAGCGCCGGCGGAAGTCTGAATCGTGTTATACGAACTGTTAAGGCTCTTCACCGGTTTATAAACAAGCGCCATGGCCGTCAGAAACGAAAAAAATTCGGCAGAGGTCATGGATCCCCGGAGCACCATGGTGCCGCCGATCCAGATGACCGCGGATATACCGAGAGAAGTGAGGAGTTCGGTAATCGGCGCCGAAAGCGCATTGTATTTTATATTTCTTCGGACGAATCCATAGTAACCGCTGGTAGCTGCCTTAAACCGGGTTATCTCCCACTTTTCCAGCCCGAAGGACTTGACGACTTTTATCCCGGAAAAAGTTTCCTGGAGAATAGCCGCGAGATCTCCCATCTTTTCCTGACTCTCGGTGGAAAGACGCTTGATCCGCTTCCCCAGTTTCTGAGCAAAAAAGATTGTGCAGGGGATAACGAGGAACGTAATCAGCGCCAGTCGCCAGTTACGATAAAATATTACGGCAAGCAGAGATAATGCTGAAAAACCGTCACGACAAACGCCTGTCACCACATTGCCGATCCCGTTCTGCATCACCGCCACATCGTTAAGTATCCGGGACATGAGCCCGCCGGTGGTCTGCCCATGATAAAACCGGAGCCCCAGACGCATGCTGTTGCCATAGACATCATTACGAATTTCCTGCACCGCCAACTCACCGGCAGTCCGGATGAAGTAATCATTGAGGAACCGGCAGATCGCCCGGACGCAGAAGAGAAGAAAAACAATCAGGGGAAGCATGGTAAGGACAGTGAGGTCTCTGGTGGCAAAGATCTTTTTGAGAAGAGGTTCAACCAGATAGGCAAAAGCGCCGTCCATGCTCCCCACGGTAATGGAAGCAATGGTGGAGATGATGATCCGCCACCAGTAGGGTCTGCTGTACTGTATGATTCTGCCGAAGGTGGAAGTTTTCACGTTGTTACCCCGGATTCCAGCATGGTGACGACAACCTCCGCCAAACGAGCCGAACAGCCGCCACGACCCAGTTTCGCTCTGACACCGGCGAGTTTTTCACAGATCAGCGAACGATACGAAGCATCATCCAGAATATGTGCGATCTCGGCGGCAATGGCTGCCGGCTTGGCATCGTCCTGGATCAGTTCTTTCACTACCCGTTCCCCCGCCACGATATTGCAGATACCGGCATGATCGATCTTCACCAATCGACGGCCGATGGCGTAGGTTACCGGGGAGACCCGGTAGATGATAACCATGGGGACCGTCATGAGCGCCAGCTCCAGAGTCACCGTGCCAGAGACGGTGATTGCCGCATGGCAGAGTTGCATGGCATCGTAGGTCCCCCCCTGCACGATGGTGACCTCCAGGCCGGCGGCCTGAATAGCGGCGGCAAGATCATCCCGTTTGAAGCTGGGCGCCAGGGGGAGGACGAACTGGAGGTCGGGATATTGTCCTTTAAGGAGACGGGCTGAATCGAGAATAGTCCGGAACAGGTACTTCAATTCGCTCCGGCGACTCCCCGGAAAGAGCCCCACGATGGGTCGGGAAGGGTCCACTCCGAGGCGAATAAACGCCTCGTCACGGGTCATCGCAGGGTGCACGATGTCCAGGAGTGGATGCCCCACAAAAGTCACCGGCACCCCAGCTTTCTCGTAGAGAGGTACCTCGAAGGGAAAGAGGACCGCCATCTGATCCACGATCCGCGCCATCTTCTTCACCCGACCGGGGCGCCAGGCCCAGACCTGGGGACTGATATAAAAGAGAACCTTGATCCCCGCTTTTTTTGCCGCCGCCGCCAGAAGCTGATTAAATTCCTGATAGTCGATGAGAATCAGGAGGTCGGGGCGGCGGAGCAAAAACTGCTTTTTGAGGAGGCCATAGGCACGCCGAATGGTCCCGGCGTGGGCGATGATCTCCACCAGGCCGAACACCGCCATATCGTCGGCATTGACCAGGGTCTCGACCCCCTCTCCCCGCATCAGATCCCCCCCCATGCCGAAGAACTGCGCCACGGGGATACGTTGACGGATTTCCGCCGCCAGCCAGGCCCCGTACTTGTCCCCCGACGCCTCCCCCGCCACGATCATTATCCGTGGTATGTTCATACCAGGGCTCCGTCAGCCTGTACCCGGTTTATACACGTAGGGGCACGGCGCGCCGTGCCCCTACACCAGGACAAAGGATACGGTATAGGCCGTCGACCCTTCAACGGCAAATGCCCCGCTGAGCGCTCTCGATGAACTCGATGAACCGGACCACTTCGGGGAGTTGCTGCAGTTCGGACTTCATCCGGAGAATCGCTTCCTTCAGCTTCAGTTCAGAGGTCAGTAACCGGTAAGCCTTCTTCAACTCGCTGATCGTACCGTCAGCGACGCCACGCCGCTTGAGACCGATAAGGTTGAGTCCACGGAGCGTGGCGTCACGCTTCTCTTCGGTGGCGGCAATGGTGTAGGGGGGGACATCATGCCCCACCATGGTCCCACCGCCGATCATGGAGTGGCAGCCGATGCGGGAAAACTGATGAATGGCGCAGAGTCCGCCGATGATGGCGTACTCCTCCACCCGAA
Source organism: uncultured Geobacteraceae bacterium (assembly GCA_903902345.1). Lineage (GTDB taxonomy): Bacteria > Desulfobacterota > Desulfuromonadia > Geobacterales > CAIOGM01 > CAIOGM01. Next base: position 7,745 of record CAIUUR010000068.1, read on the forward strand.
CATGACCGGCCAGAGTAGCGCAGTTGGCCATGACCACCCCGTTGGCCACGTGGCAGTCATGGGCAACATGTGAATAGGCCATGAAGAGATTATCATCACCCACCGTCGTCTCGCCATCGCCAGTCACTGTCCCCAGATGAATGGTGGAAAACTCACGGACGGTGTTCCGGTTCCCGATCTTGAGCCGGGTCTCCTCCCCGTTGTACTTGAGATCCTGAGGGATAGCCCCCACCGATGCCATCTGAAATATCCGGTTATCCTCGCCAATCTCGGTCCACCCCTCCACCACGGCATGGGGACCGACTCTGCTCCCGCGGCCGATCTTCACATGGGGTCCGATGACGGCGTAGGGGCCGATCTCCACACCTTCGGCCAGTTCTGCGCCGGGATAGATGACTGCTGTAGGATGTATCATAGAAACTCCTGGAAACATGTTCAGGGTCAGGGTTCAGGGTTCAGGGTTTAAACCTTGAACTTTGAACCTTGAACCTCGCTTTCACTGCCGGTCCATGGCCGCAAAGGTCGCCTTCAGATCCGCCTCGGCCGCCACTTTACCGTCCACGGTAGCCTTACCGTGAAAACACCAGATTCCCCGTTTGCAAGCGATGGCGGTCATCTCAATAAGAAGCTGATCCCCCGGTCGTACCGGCTTACGAAACTTGGCGTTATCAATGGAAGCAAAATAGCAAACCTTCTTCCTGACTTCGTCGCTGGAGGCAAGATAGGCGAGAATTCCCCCCACCTGAGCCATCCCCTCGATAATGAGCACCCCCGGCATGATGGGATGGCCGGGAAAGTGCCCCGGGAAAAAAGGCTCGTTGATGGTCACGTTCTTGAGCCCGACGATCCTGACACCCGGCTCGTGTTCCACCACCCGATCAACCAACAGAAAAGGGTAACGATGCGGCAGGATACTCATTACCTGGCCGATATCCATGACGGTTTCCAGCTTGTTTTCCATATCAATCCTCCTTTGACGCCGAAAGCCGCGCTTCCAGCTCCTTGAAACGTTTTTCCAGCGCCATGATACTTCTGCGCATCTCCGGAATCTTGGGGGTGATCATGGCAGCCTTGAGCCACTGTTTATGAGGCATGGCGGGATACCCCGAATACACCTCTCCGGCGGGAATATCGTTGTGAATCCCCGACTTGGCGCCTACCATGACCCGATCACCTATCTCCAGGTGGCCGGCAACCCCGACCTGACCACCAAGGGTTACATACTTTCCCAGTTTGGTGCTACCGGAGACCCCAACTTGGGAAACAATAACACAGTGGGGACCAATGACGCAGTTATGGGCTATCTGCACGAGATTGTCTATCTTGGCTCCCCGACGGATCAGCGTGACCCCCAGTGCGGCCCGATCGATGGTGCTGTTTGCCCCGATCTCCACATCATCCTCGATGACGACAATTCCCACCTGTGGTATTTTGTAGTGCGCTTCTCCGTCCAGAGCATAGCCGAAGCCGTCGCTCCCCACCACGGTACCGTTGTGAATGGTGACACGACTCCCGATGCGGCACCGTTCCCGGACACTCACATTGGCATGGAGTATCGTGTCGGAGCCGATCACCGCCCCGTCATAGACGGCCGCTCCCGGAAAGAGGACCACCCGGTCACCCAGCGTTACCCCGTCCCCCACGAAGGCGCCGGGGTAGATCGTAACATCCGTCCCCAGGGAAACAGTGGCCCCCACGAAGGCCCCCGGCATGATTCCCTTTACCTGGGGGGGATGTACATAGAAGAGAGTAACCAGTTTGGCGAAACCGAGATAGGGGTTGGCCAAATAGATGGCATTCTTGCCATGGCTCTCCCCTCCCGGCGGGAGAAGCACCCCTCCCGCTGCCGTGGTTGCCACCTTGGCGGCGTATTTGGGATTGGCCAGAAAGGAGATATGGCACTCTTTTGCCTCGTCCAACCCGGCGACTCCGGAGAGACGGAGCGTACCGTCACCCTTGAGTTCTCCTCCGAGAAATTCCGCAAGCTCACTGAGAGTTTTTTCCACGTGACACCTCGTAGCAACAACTACTTCTTTCGCGACCCGTTGAACTGCTTCACCAGGGTGTCGGTGAGGTCGATCTTATCATCAAAGAAGATGATCCCGTCACTCCCGGTACGTGCAAAAATCATGGTAAAGCCGTTCTTTCGCCCATACTCCTGAACCACTTTTTCAAAAGACTCCAGAATCTTCTTGGTCAGCTCCTCATCTTTTCCCTGCAGTTCATCTTGGGCATCCTTGGTAAAACGCTGAAAGTCTTTGAGTTTTGCGGAATACTCCTTCTCCTTTTCCGCCTTCTTGCTCTCGGACAGGATTACCCCCTGGCGCTCCAGCTCTTCCTTCAATTTCTTAAGCTCTTCCTGCTTGGCATTGATCTCGTCCTGATATCTCTTTACCTTGCCGGAAAGCTGTTCCTTGGCCTCTTTGCCGGATTCGGAAAGGTTCAGAGCCTTCTGAACGTCCACATAGCCGAACTTCGCCTCGGCGAAGCAGATACCGGCAGCCGCAGTCAGGGTCAAGAGGACGGTCACGCACGTGGTAATGATTCGCTTCATGATTCTTTTTCTCCTTGATATGTTGGTAGGGTTAAAAAAAACCGCCCATGGAAAATTCCAGCTTGCCGCTTGCCTTGTCGATCCCGTTACGGGGATTAACAGGGATGCCGTATTCCAATCGAAGCGGGCCCATGGGTGACAACCAGCGAACTCCGCCACCGTAACTTGTCAGAAACCGTGAGAAAAATTGCTGATCCTGGCCATCGGGAGTCTGCCCCCAGGCATACCCCGCATCATAGAAGAGAACCCCCTTGAGTCCGGCGTCCTTGACGATGGGAAAAACGGTCTCCAGGTTAAAGACTCCCTCTTTGACACCCCCGAGATAATTGGTGCCGGTCTGGCTGTAAACACCAGTGATCGGGTCTATCTGCCCCAGCGGTGTCGTGGGAGAAACTGAACGGGTATCGTAACCGCGGACCGTATTGATCCCCCCCACGAAAAATCTGTCCTGCTGATAGATTTCCTTGCCGAGGCTCTGCATATAACCCAGAACACCCCTTACGGAACCGACGACGCTGTAGAAGAGGGGGTAATAATATTTTGCTTCCCCGGTGTAGCGGAGGTACCTGGTTGTTCCGCCAAGACCGGCGAACTCCGTCGAAAGCGACGAGGTCAACCCTTTGGAGGGATCCGGACGATAGTCTGTGGCATTGAGGGTGACACTCGCCATGATGGAACTGGTGGTACTATTGGGAACGAGCTGTCCGGAATTTACCAGCGACTGGTCGATGATGCCGTAGATCTCGGTCTTGACCAGTTTATACAACCAGTACGTGCTCAGATCATCCGTGATGGCATACCCACCCTTGATATCACCACCGGTATCTCTCTGACTGTAGTTGGTCCAGTCTCTCTGGGTACGGTAAAGATCTCCTCCCAGTGTCCAGCGGGTATCCAGGAAATAGGGATCGGTAATGCCGATGTTGTAGGTCTGAGACCTTCCCCCCAGTGACGCCGCAAGGTTGGCCTTGAGGCCTAATCCCAGGAAGTTGGACTGGGAAACCGAGCCCTGACCGACAATCCCGTCCACCGAACTGTAGCCGGCGCCGAAGCTGAAGGTGCCGGTGGGTTTTTCCTTGACTTCGACAGTAACATTCATCTTCTTGTCGTCACTGCCGGACGTCGTTGACAAATTTGCTTCTTCAAAAAAACCAAGATTCATTATATTTTGCTTGCTCTTCTTGAGCGCGGAACCGCTGGACAGAGCTCCTTCGTCCAGTCGGATTTCACGACGGATGACCTTGTCGCGGGTTTTGCCGTTGCCGGTGATATTGATCTTCTCTATATAGATTTTTTCACCCTTTTCCATATCAAAGGTAAGATCGATACTTTTTTGAACGGAATTCAGTTTTGTTAGCGGAGTGATATTGGCAAAGGCGTACCCTTTGTCTCCAAAGGAGTCGGTGAGGGTGAAGACATCGGTGCGAAGTTTGCTCCGACTGAAGATTTCTCCGGAGATCGTCTGAAGTTTCCCCTTGAGGGTGGAAAGATCATCGGGAAGATCCCCCTTAAACGTCACCGCTCCCGCGCGAAACTGATCCCCCTCGGTAATCCCGATGGACACCACGAGTCCACTCTTGTCGTCCAGAAGCCTGACTTTTGGTTCTCCCACCTTCACATTGGCATAGCCGTTGTTCATGTAGAGATCGGCAATGAGATTGCCGTCGTTCTTAAGGAGCTCTTCCTTATAGGTGCCGGCGCCGGTAAGCCACGAAAGAAACCACTTTTCCTTGGTCTCCATGACCTTCTTGAGCTGTTTCACCGTATAGGCCACGGCGCCGTTGAAGGAGATATCGGTGATGTAGATTTTCTCCCCCTCCTTGACCGTAAAGATCACCTTCAGGTCGGCCGGTGAAGGCTGCGTGGTGGAGGTAGCCACCTCCGCCAGATAATAACCGTCATCGGCATAGAGCTTCTTGATCTTTTTGACACTGAGACCTACATCCTTGGGAGAATAGACCGCACCACTCTTGACGGCAAGGACCTCCTTGATCTTGTCGGAGGAAAGTTCCTTGTTTCCTTTAATCTCTATATCCCGGACGAAGGGCCTTTCCTGAACATTAAAGAGGAGCCTGACCCCGCCGGAAACGACCTCCGTTGCGGCGTTGACATCCTGAAAAAGCCCAAGGTGATGGATAGCGCGCAGATCGGCATCTATTCGTAAGGGATCGGCCGGATCGCCCTTTTTGGTGGTGATCACATTGAGAACCGCGGCCGGCTCCACCCGGGATGTGCCGAGAATGATCACCTCGGTGACTATGGGCTCACTCCCGGCGTGGGCAGCGTAGTGATCTGTCCCAAGAAAAAAGAGAACCAGCAGCAGGGGGATTCCCCCGCGCAGAACCTGAATGAATTTCACCGCAACCTCACTAATCCGCTGTAGATAACATGGCATCAGGATATCCGCCCGTCTTCAAGCTGAATGATCTTTCCCATACTGGCGGCAAACCGCTCATTGTGCGTAACGATGATGAGTGTCAGTCCTAGCTCTTCATGGAGTTGCCGGAGGAGATCATGGATCTCGTCGCTGCACTTCCGGTCAAGATTTCCGGTGGGCTCATCGGCCAGGAGGAGCGCCGGAGCAAGGATCAAGGCCCGGGCGATGGCCACCCGCTGCTGCTCGCCACCGGAGAGCTCCGTCGGGCGGTGAGTCAGACGATGCCCCAGCCCAACCTTCCTCAGCAGCTTATCCGCCATCGGTTCCAGCTCTTGCCGCTTCTGCCGGTTGATAAGCCCCGGCATCATCACATTCTCCAGTGCGGTAAACTCAGGAAGCAGATGATGAAACTGAAATATGAAGCCGATGGTCCGGTTTCTGAATGTCGCCAGAGCCGTCTCACTGCGACGAAAGATCTCCTCGCCATGAAAAAAAACGGTTCCTGCCGACGGAAGGTCAAGAGTACCCATGATGTGGAGTAATGTCGTCTTTCCAGCCCCCGAAGCTCCCACCAGAGCGATGGTCTCACCGGCAGCCACATCCATGGTGATCCCCTTGAGAACCTCCACCCTCCCCTCTCCGGAACCGTAGGATTTTCGGAGATCGCGGAGTTCCAGGAGATTACTCATAGCGAAGAGCCTGGGCCGGCGGAAGCCGGGACGCCTGCCATGAGGGGTAGAGCGTCGCCACAAAGGAGATCAGAATTGCCGTGATGGAGATGAGCGCCACATCTCCCGGTATCACCCGTGACGGAAAATGATCAAGATAATAGACATCTTTACTGAAAAGTTGAAGGCCGGTAAGGTTCTGGATGACGCTGACGATGCTTTCCAGATTCAGGGCGATAAAAAGTCCCCCCAGGACTCCAAAGAAAGTGCCGATCACCCCCACCACTAGTCCTTCCAGGACAAATATCTTCATGACGGAGCGTCCCGTCCCTCCCATGGACTTAAGAATGGCGATATCCTTGTTTTTCTCCATCACCACCATGAAGAGGGTGGAGGCGATGCCGAAGGCCGCCACCAGCACAATGAGCGTCAGGATGATGAACATGACCATCTTCTCGGTCTTCAGGGCAAAGAGAATGTTCTTGTTCATCTGCATCCAGTCACGGGCATAATAGGGGTAGCCAAGGACCCGGTTGATCTCCTTGGAGATCTCGCCGGTACGATAGACATCGGTAACCTTCAACTGGATGCCGGTGACCGCGTCCCCCAGAGAGAGAAACTTCTGCGCCTCACGTATTCCCACATAAGCCAGGGTAGAATCATACTCGAACATCCCCGTATTGAAGAGTCCCACCACCCGGAACGGCTTCATCTTGGGAATCATCCCCAGCGGAGTCAGAGTCCCCAGGGGAGAAATGACACTCACCTTGTCCCCCACGGCAAGATTCAGATTCTTCGCCAACTCCTTGCCGATGATGATCCCCGGTTCGCCTCCGTTCCCCCCTCCCCCCGACTCCAACCCGGCCAAGTTTCCTTCCACCAGAGATTTCTGAAAATTCGTTACCTTGACATCGCTTTGGGAGTCCATTCCCCGTAAGACAACTCCGGAGACGTTCTTGCCGCTGGAGAGCATGACCTGACTGTAGATGAACGGCGTCGCCGCCGTCACGCCGGGTATCCCCTGCAACTGCCCCATGACTCCACGATAATCGTCCATGGTCCCGCTGCTCTTCAGCAGCACGATATGGGCGTTGGTCCCCAGAATTTTTTCCTTCAAGTCTTCCTCGAACCCGGTCATCACCGCCAATACGATGATGAGGGCCATGACCCCCAAGGCCACCCCCGAGGTGGAGATGACGGTGATGATGGAGATAAAGGCTGATCTCCGTTTGGCCCTCAGGTAGCGCAGGGCAACGAACATTTCGTAGGACATATATTTTAAAAACTGTTCAACGTTCAAGGTTCTGTGTTCAGAGTTTTTCAACCTTGAACCTTGAACCTAGAACCTTGAACGGCTCCTTACCTCGTTTCCTTCCTCAGTTGCGGGAAGAGGATGACATCGCGAATGGAGGGGGAATCGGTGAGAAGCATGACCAGTCGGTCTATACCGATCCCCTCGCCGGCGGTGGGTGGCATTCCGTATTCCAGTGCCCGAATATAATCCTCGTCCATATAATGGGCCTCTTCATCCCCCTTGTTCTTGAGGGCTACCTGAGCGAGA
>CAIUUR010000069.1 GCA_903902345.1 uncultured Geobacteraceae bacterium
GTTTAGTCCGGCTGCCGGGGCGGCAAAAGTGGGGCGACCAACGGGATTCGAACCCGCGACCCCAAGATCCACAATCTTGTGCTCTAACCAACTGAGCTATGATCGCCGTAAAAAGAGCGCTGAACTTCATGACCAGCAGCTCCCCTGTCAACCCATTCTTGGCGGCCGCACCCAACCTCCCGGCTTCACGCCCCTTAGGGAGGGCCGGAGCGGTGTTTTTCAGCAAAATCGCCTCGCCAAGGTGGCCCTAATCATATGCGTTGCCCGCCATGATTTCCTTCAAGAAACTGTTGGGTAAGGAAGAGAAATTCTACGACCTGCTGGAGGCTAGCGCCGAAGAGGCGAAGGTCAGCACCTCCCTGCTCGTCAAGATCCTGACGCATGAAGGGGCGGCCCAGGCCTCGAGCATCCACGAGATCATCCGTGCTCGCCGCAAGGACAAGCAGATCACCCAGCGCATCACTCCCCCCGACATGGCATCCTGACCGCTCAATTTCAAGACAAAGGATAGCTCCATGGCTCAGGCGACAACAGGAAACAGGGTCCGGGTCTCATATACCGGCAGATTGGCAGACGGCAAGATCTTTGATGCCTCCGAGTCATGCCCCGGTTGGGAGAACGGTTCCGGACCACTGGAATTCACCATCGGCGACGGCTCGATGATTCCCGGCTTCGATGCGGCGGTGGCGGGGATGATCCCCGGAGAGGAAAAAACCGTACAGATCCCCGCGGAAAAGGCCTACGGACCTCATCGGGAAGAGCTTGTGGCGGATCTGGAGAGGAAAAACATTCCGGCGGGGATGAAGCTGATGCCGGGAGAGCGGATGGAAATTGTCCATGAGAGTGGTGGGACGATTCCGGTCCTGGTGCTGCAGGTGACACCGGCAAGGGTGACCCTGGACGCCAACCACCCCCTGGTGGGGCTGGACCTCACCTTTCAGATCAGGCTGGACGAACTGCTCTGAACCGAGAAAAAGCTGTCTCTCGCAGAGTTCGCAGAGTTCGCAGAGAAAAGCATAGAAATAAAGAGGATATGAAACACAAACCATCAACGGGCCACCACCTGACCGGTGAAAGCCTAAACTAACATAACTTGCTTATGTTCTTGGTTTCTCTGCGGGCTCTGCGAGAGCGACTGCAGTTTTAGGGTTAAAAACAGGTTAGCCGGCCTTTTCCACCAGGACCCGCTCCCCTTCACCCTGCTTCGCCACATAGGTGAAGAGGAACTCAACCGGCTGGTCTCCCCAGGGGAACTCCAGATAATTCCGGAGAAAGCTCCGCCGGAATCTCCGGACCCTCGCCCCTTCCGGAATCGTTCCTTCAGGTCGCTGAGCCGGGCCCCGCGCCTCCTTCCTCCCGGCCACCCCACCAAAACAGAGGGGAAGACGGGTCAGGGAGGGGTATTCGTTCCGGCAGAAATCAAAGCTGAGGGCGTCCGGAAGGAACGGCCGCCCGCCATGGATTTCCGTCAGGAATCCCGTGATCAGGTCGCAGAGATCCAGGAACGACCGGGGCTCGGCAACTCCCGTGGCGGCCATCAGTCGGGCGGAGCGGTCAAAGAACGACGCCAGTTCCCCCTCCCCCTTCAGCAGGCTCAGTAACGTGGGAAAACGGCCGCTGTTGACCATCAGATCCAGGAGCCGGGAGAGATCCTCAATCCGACAGATTTCCACGAAGGATAGCCACGGGGTCGACAGGATCTTGTAGGGGGGGGCGGCGGCATACCGATACCCCTCATGCGCCGCGATCCGGCGCATGGGAACTCCCTTCAGCACCTTCAGCGGCTCCACCTGGATATGGTGGGGCTCCACCGCCAGCAACCGCTCCAGCGACCGGAGAAAACCGTCATACCCTTCCCACGCCACAGGTGGGGCACTGGTCACGCTAACAGGCACTCCAGTCGTATCCACGACTTTCCGGCACGACAAAACAGAGGTA
>CAIUUR010000070.1 GCA_903902345.1 uncultured Geobacteraceae bacterium
ATATTTCCTCCAGACCTTAAAAATAACCGAAAGGCTTGATTACCGACGCCATCTATGCGGTCAATTACAATGTTATCTACGGCACCGACCTTATCTTTGGGAATGTAACCTTTTAGCGCGTAATACAATTTAGTATTATTTTGGTAAGAAGTGCATATGGCATTATTTTTATTAATCTCGAATGTAGTTATTATGCCACCGCTATTATCTATTATTTTAATTGCAATGCGAAATGTAGTGCTATTGCTAATGTTCAAATCAGTATAAATAAAATAATCTCTCTGAGTTACCGGTAAATCCTTTATCGAAAATATTTTATGACCTAAGTTTACACTTGGCAGCTCCAGTTCCAGACCTTTGCCCCAGAAACCCTGGCCAACCGGCTTGATTTGACCATCGCCTTTAAAATGAGATACATCAATAGAGCCTATATTCACGGCTAAGAACCAGAATAAGTAAACCAATATCAATAAAACGGCAATTATCATTAATGATTTCATTTTATACCTCTATTGCTGAGACAACTCCAAAGCTCTATCTATTAGATTTATTCCTTTATGCTTACAGCTATTAAATGGACTCCATCTCTCATAATCAGAATAAGAAAGTTCATTGTAAGCCTTTGTTACATATTTATCCAAAAAGCCATCACTTATCATATAGGCATTATTCGTACTTATTGCTCTAGTCGCGGCTAAAACATCATCTGGTAAATTTGCTGGTGCCCATTTTGTCATCATAAATCGATCTTTAGCATATATATTGCCCCAACTGTATGTTGCTTTCACCCTTCCGTTTACGTCTGTCACGGCAATGAATGTGTGACTTAGAGGGTTCCAAGTACTCCTAAGTTGGTTGCCACCTAATTCACGATTGATTTGGTATGTTGCCATGCCTGATGGATCTAAAAAATTTGTTGGATTATTTTCGGAATATGCATAGATATTTATCCCACCCGCAAATCCGATTGGGTCCTTCGAGATAAATGCTCCATCTATCGGATCATAGTACCTCGCACGGTAAAAATAAGTCCCCGTCTCCCAATCATACTCGCGAGCTGTAAACTGGTAACTGTTTCGGAAATCCGAGCTGGCTGTCGCTAAGCCGTAACTGCTGTAATCATAGCTCTGGACGACGTTCCTGCTGTCATCAGTGATGCTCACGATGCTTCCCAGTCCATCGGCATGATAGTAATAGTAGTTGCTGTTGCCGCTTCTCTCCAGAGCCAGCGGCTCATCAATGCCAGCCCCATGAGTGAAGAACGACTTCTCCGTGCCGCTGCTGGTGGTAAACATCTCAAGGACAATGTTTTCGTTGTCGTAAAGATAGGTCGACGTTTGAATTTCGGTTGCGGCGCCAACCACCTGCACGAATTTCTTCTCTATTCTTCTTCCAAACGGATCATATTTGTAGGTAATCGTTTTTGTTTCTGTCCCTTTGACCTTTTGTTCCTGGGTGAGCCTGTTGTTATAGTCCCACGTTCTTGTCCAGGTCTTGTCTGCAGCAAAAGAGACGGTTTTGGACTTCTGGTTACCCGCATTATCGTAGCCATATGCAAGCCTCAATCCTTGAATCATCTGGTTGGCGGCGTTGTACCGATACGCCGAGTCGGCAGTAGTCGGGCCGCTTTGTCGATTCCCCATGGCATCATAGGCAAAACTCTCCGGTTTGTCGGACGTTACGGCCAGCAGCCGGTACAACTCATCATAGTCATAGGTCTCGTTCCTGCTCCCGGAAACAGATTTTCGGTTGTTCATCAGGTCGTACAGCGGGTAGCTATAGGAGGCAATGGTACTGTTGGCAAAAGTGTGAGTCAGCGAAGTTAGACGGTTCAGGTCGTCATAGAGATAAGTGGCGGTTGCCTGGTTCGGGTAGCCGATAGTCCATCTTCTGCCCAAGTTGTCGTAGTTGTACGTGAAGGTACCGGCGTTTGATGTGATATGCCAGGATCGGTTGGCGTTGTCGTAGTCGTAGATGATGACCCGTTCGTCAGCCCCGGCCCCTTTCATGACGGTTACTTGTTTGCGCTGTCCTAACCCGTCGTACTGATCATAGCTGATTTGCCGGTTATTGGTAGTGTCGGTGACGGTGTGCAGCCTGCCGTTGTCGTAATACGTATAGGTGTAGCCGATGTTCTGATTGGCTGCCGTGTCCAGCTGGCCATTCGGTTTGTAGCTGTAGTGCTCATAGGCACCGTCAGTGAATATTTTGTCAGTTACCTGCCCCCGGTTGTTGTAGACGAAGTTAAAGAGTAACGTCCCAGGTATTGAGTTCGTTGCATCTAACTTTTCCTTGACCAATCCGTTGTCATCGTAGGTATAATGGAACTTCTTACCGATCTGATCGGTCTCGTAATCAAGCCTGCCAACCAAGTCATATTGATAAGCTGTATGAGGCTGACTTTCCAGTGGGGTGTTTTTGGTTATATTGGCATCGTACACACCGATGAGTTTATCCACCCCGGCACCGCAGGCACCGCAACCGGAGCCACTGTAGTTGAAGACGGTATCGTTAAGTTTGGCATCAGTGATTTTGGTGACTTGCCGGTTGTAGTTGTACTGATAGGAAGTCTGATGTTGTTCGGCGTCAAGGATTGATGTAAGATTTCCCGCATAATCGTAGTCGGAGGTGGTAACGATGTCCGCAAAAGCCGGGGTGGTTTTGATGCTGCGCCTGGTGGCAGTGGTGAGCCGATTGAGGTTGTCGTAGAGCATGGTATTGGCAACCGGGGTGGCGACGCCGTTATTGCCGGTGACTTTGAAGTCTGACGGGTTACCGTTTTTATCGTAGCTGTTGACGGTAGTGGTGATGCCTGCCGGGTCGGTGGTCGTCCATAATAGCCCGACAGTTCCGGCATCCTTGTTGATCTGCGTGTTCGGGTAATAGGTAAAGGTTGAGAATTTCTTATTGGCATCGATAACCTGTCTTACCGTGCCATCCGTGTTTTTCTTCGTCACGGTGACGAAGTTACCCGGCGTGGTGGTGGCGGTCACTACCTCTCCGCCATTCTCGGTTGTGTAGACATAGGTGGTGGTGAGCGTAGGCGCTACCCGCTCGTCTGCTATGCTGGTAACCATGTCGTCGTTGTTGTTATCATATGTGTAGCGCCGAGCTGCCTTGATGGGGGGATTGAGGAGCGCAAGGGAAGTCGGGTCTGTTACGCTGTTCGGGGCTATGGCCGGGGAGTAGGTGGACAGGTCCGCAGGTTCGGTCTCGATAAGAACGTTGCCGTAGCTATCGTAGCTATAGAAGGTGGTCAACCGGACAGCGTCATTTTTCGGCTCAGTCTTGGCCTTGAAAAAACCATTGGGGTAATAGTAATAATTGATTGTCTTGCCGTCCGGGTTGGTCTTGCCGGTCAGCACACCGTTGTTGGCATCATAGGTATACTGCCAGAGCCCGTTGTCTTTTTCCGTAATGGTCGTGGTTCGCGAGTTAGTGGTAGTAGTCGGATAGGTTACTATCCGACTGTGGCCGGTGGGGCTGCTTATCCCATCCGGGTCGATGGCGGACTGCATCCGATGGTCGGCGTAGTAAGTGTACTGAGTGGAGTTGCTGTTCGGATCACGCTTTGATTTGAGATAGCCGTTCTGGTACTGGTATTCCCAGTAGCCCCGTGCAACGCCGATGGCAGCCGGATTAGTAACCCGACAGAGCATATTGCTACAGTTGGTTCCTTGATAGGAAAAGTCGTACGTCTGGCCGTTCGGGTCGGTTATGGCGGTAATCCTGTGGGGGGTGACTGACTGGTCAAATGCTATGGTGGCTGTCCGGTTGGCGGGGTCGGTAATGGTCATTGAACCAGTAGTAAGATAGTTAATGGTGGTGGTATTGCCGAACCGGTCGATAATGGCGCTGATTTTCCCGGAAGCATTGAAGTTATAGCTGTGGCCGTCCCGATAGGCGACAGTGTAAGTATAAGCGCTGTTGTCTTTTTTGATCAGGGTGGAAAAATCGCCGGGGGGCGGGATGTAGCTGGTTCCCCCCTTAGTGTAGAAGCTTTTGCTGCCGCTGCCATCCTGGAGGACAACGGAACCGTCGCGGTTAACCGTCAGGAAAATATCGTAATTGTGGCTCCAACCTGGGCCTAATGGGCCGTTGTAGTCAGGTAGACTTTTGTAAAAGAGGGTGATGGCGATGCCGAACACACCACCTTTAACGCTGAATAGTTCTTGGTCGTGAGTAAGCGAGCCGGATATCACATCTGTTGTCGACCCTGTAGTTGCGTATTTACTGGCGCTGCATCCGACAACGGTGGAGTTTTCGGCGCTGTGTTGCATTGGGCCGTTGGTGACATAGAGTGTATATGTCGTCGATGCCGTCGCCGGTAAACCCTGGGCATCCGACACCTGGACAGTGACCGTGAAACTGCCGACGTCGTACGCCGTACCGACTATGGCTCCGCTGGCGGGGTCAAGATTGAGACCGACCGGAAGATTGCCGGAAACGATTGACCAGGAATAGCCGGGTTTGCCGCCGGTTGCAGTCAAGGTCTGGTTATAGGGAATTCCAGCGGCGCCGGCCAGGAGGGGTGAACTGGTGACGATTTGCAACGGAGAGTAGATATCGATAGTGTAAGTTTTGATTGATGTAGACGCCGGGTACTGGCACATGCTGCCAACTTGGACGGCAAAGTCATAGTGACCGGCTGTCTGGGGGGTCCCGCTGATGATGCCACCGGGACTGAAGGTTAAGCCCGGAGGCAGGCTGCCGGAATAGAGAGACCAGCAATACCCCCAGCCTAATCCACCCGTTGCCGTAAGCGCCTGACCGTAGACTAAACCGGGCTTCCCGTCGATAAGAGAGTTCGGGCTGATAGTCATCAGTGAATACACCTGAATCGAATACTGCTGAGTTGCCGTCGCCGCCAAATTTTCTTTGCAGACCGCCTGGACGGTAAAAGTGAATATTCCCGGAGATTGCAGTAATCCGCTGACGGCGCCGTCTGAGCCGAGGCTGAGTCCGGTCGGCAGAGTGCCGGAAGCCATCGACCAGGTGTAACCGCCGGGGAAACCGCCGGTTGCCGTCAATGTCCGGCTATAGACGGTGTTGTCGAACCCGTTAGAGAAATTGGCCGAAATTTGAATCGGGGGATGCACAACGAAAGTCAGATTCTTTGTTGCGGTTTTGTTCAAGGAATCGAAGACCGCGATAGTAACGGGAAAGCTTTCATTCCAGCCGTTGGGCGTGCCACTAATAATTCCGGTTTCGGGATCAAGGCTGACGCCATCGAGAATGTACGTCGTGTATATGCCGGAATTGACGTTGTACCAGTGATATGGCGGCTCTCCTCCGATTACGGTCAAAGGGGGAGCCGTGTAGCTCAAATAGTCCATTGCCTCGGGAAGAGTGGTGGTCGTGATGGCAAGGGGCGGGTAGATATCAATAGCATAATCCGCGTTCCATGAAATTGATGGATGGTAGGTTATGCCGTTTTCTGTATAGTCTTCTTCATGGAGTAATTCAACCTCGAAAGTGTAGCTGCCTGCTGTAGTCGGTGTACCACTGATGGCGCCGGTGCTGGAATTAATCGTCAGTCCTGGAGGTAGGCTCCCCGAGTAGACTGACCATCGATATGGGCTCAGCCCTCCAGATGTTGTTGATGTCTCCGAGTACGGGGTATTTATGATGCCGTTGTCGGTAGAAATTGTAATGGATAAAGGTGACACAACCCTTATGATAAACTGCCTTGACTCGGTGTACAGGTTAAAGCCGTCAGTTACTCTAACTATAAAGGAATAGGTTCCGGCCTGAGTTGGCGTACCTTCGATTTCACCGGTGACGGCATTGAATGTAAGACCGGGAGGCAGACCGCCGGAAGTAATCTGCCATGTATACGGACCAATGTTATTACCGTTCAACACGTCGATAAAATCGTAATATTCTTCTCCCGTCAGACCAAAATCAAGCAGAGAACCGCTTAGATATGGTGAAAATCGTTTTACGACATTATAATCTACGACTTCATAGTCGGAGCCGCTGTCTGTGAAAAATTCTCCCAACGCATTGTATTTTGAAAAGGACATGGCATCAACAGCCACATTGTATTGATCATATACGCTGCCTGTTACATACGGCGCCAACCAATTCCATGTCCGCGACGAAGAATAATTCCTTGTTGTTGTCCAGGCCATCCATTGACCGTTTAGATATTTGTTTGTCGAGAACTCGTACAGATACTCATTTGGACCGTTACCGAAAGCTTGTGCTGTAAAGACAGCGGTATTTCCCGTTATCACAGCCTCGGAAGGTGCAGCATTAAGAGTTACCCTGGCAACTTCGTAATAACAGGCCTCGGGACAAACCCAGGCGTCAAACCAAAGGTTTTCGTCATAGTCGCAGGCATCGCCGGATTCGCATATGTAGTCCATGGAACCGCCGCTGCATGCATTCTGTGAATTATAGTAGTAGGAGGGGATATGCGTTTGGTAACTACCACAGGTTAAAGCTAGAGAGGTTGTCGCAGAGAAGGAAATGAATAACAGCAGGAAGCTCATTTTGTAGCACATCCGCAGCATAGCAAGACTCAAATTCATTACCCCTATTATATTGATTTCACGCTACAACCTGCTTTAGTTCTATGATGGTTTTTTCAGTTCGGCTTACCATCAGCGCCGGTAGTCAGCCGGAAGAAGCTTGCCCTTGCGCTGACCGACAGACGGTTTTTCGAGGGTGGATGGACTATAGGGGCCTTCGGCAAGCTTGGAGCGCTTATAGACTTTTTCGTCGATTTTTTCCAGGGAACCGGGGATGGCTGTCGCAATTATTGTGACCGCGCCAACGGCTTCTTCTTGAGAAGAACTGGTGACGGTTTCAGTATGCTGTTCTCCCGTGGAGGCCGATACCTGATGGGGGGAAAAAGTACGCCGGACATCCTTTGCCACCAGGTGAAGCTCAATGCTATCCGGGCAAGCCTGCTGGGCGTCCTGAGATGAAACAATGCTTTTTTGTCCGTCCAACTGCAGCATACGATTAAAAACGACCGCTTCAGCTGTGCCGTCTTGCTGAAGTTGTTGTTGAACAACCCAGTCAACACTATGAATCTTTCCATCGCGATAGGCGATAATCGACAGTTTCCCCGATACTTCAACGCCTCCCGACCCGCCGAAAAGGGTAAGATGCCTGTTGGAGTCGTCGATGCGTGTCTCGAAAATTTCCGGCAGGTTATCGATTCGCACCGAATATATGGGGTAGAGGACTTTTACCCCCCGCACTGGGGAGCTTTTTCCGCCGCACAAGGCCAGAGCGATTTTTCCGGTCAAGTAGACAGTGCCGCCAGTGACCAGGTCGACCTTGGAACCGCTTTCCAGAGCGTACCAGAGCGCATCGGCACGCGCCTGCGCGGAAAAGAGCAAAATGAATGTCGCAAGAGCCAGTAATTTTTTCAAAGCATTCCATCTCCTGTACACAATATTTTTTTAAAACTCATAATGAGTGGCACGATACAAACACCCTGACTCGTTGTCAACAAATAAAGCCCGCAAGCTCGCCTCTGCTTGCTTTTTGCAGCTATTGTAAAAAAGTTCACACATCTATGATCCATCAAGCGATTGACAAACCATCGGTAACAACCTACTATGCCGTTCATGCATCCCATGGCCGCCTTGGCACTCCTCATCTTCCTCGGATTTCTCGTCAACATCCCCCTCGGCTATGTCCGACAGAACTATGAAAAGTTCTCCTTCGGCTGGTATTTCTACATCCACATCTCCATTCCCCTCATCATCTTTCTTCGGGTCAAATCAGGCTTCAGTTGGCACTACATCCCCCTGACCATCGGGGGGGCGATCTGCGGACAGATCGTAGGGGGCAGAACCAAACGGCGGAAAATTCGGGAACTGCAGAGCGCTGCCGACAATGAAAAGCCCCTCTGAACTATCCACGCTCCTCCCGTCACTCTTCTCCGATAAACCCCTGGGGAAACGACTCCGGGAGTCGGTCATCTGGCGGGTCTGGGACAAGGCCGTGGGTCAACCCATCGCGTCCAAGGCGCGACCGGCGGCCTTTCGTCAGGGGGTCCTTACGGTGGCGGTTACCAGCGCCCCCTGGATGCAGCAACTTGGCTTCCTGAAGCAACAGCTCATGGACGCCGTCAACA
>CAIUUR010000071.1 GCA_903902345.1 uncultured Geobacteraceae bacterium
ATTTCAGTAATAGATGGTCAACCTCTTTGAAATTGCCCTGAGCAATTGCCATTGCTATCCGGGCCGCCTGCCGTAGGGGGATTATTATGGTGTTTACTTGCTGCAGCAGATACAAGACCATCGCCGTTATGAAGGTAACCAGAAAAGAAATGATGAATATCAGATTGTTTTTTGACCGGGTTTCGTTGGAGACCGCAAACTCCAGTATTTCTTTGGAAATCCTGTCTTCAACTTTTTTTATCAAGTTAATCTTTACCGTTATCGCATTGAACCACTCGGATGCATTGATACCTAGTTCCTGGTTATCACTGTTCTCCAGCGCGTATTCGATGAGAGTATCTACTTTTTTGATGTCATCTCCACTGATCGTAGTATTGAAGTAATCCATATCTTGTTTGGACGCGTGGTTGCCAAAATTATCCTGATATATTTTTATTTCCTTTCTTAATTCGACAGCTTTGAATAACAAACTTTTTGAAAATTTATTTTTAGAAAAAACACCGGCAAAAACAGCTCGTGTCAATCCGTTTCTTTCCTTATATTCTATCAAATCATAGTAAGAAGAAGTCAGGCTATAGAGTTCATTATTGCAGTTTGAAACAGCCAGAAATTCTGCGTTCAACTTTATCAAAGAAGCTATAGTCGCCGTATAGTATTTTAGATACTCATCGACACTGCCATTCAGGCTGTCGATATTCTTCCGGTTAAGTTCAAGATTTGAAATGAGGTCATTTGTTTTTATGATATTGTTTTTAAAGGCAATGTTACCTTTTTTGTCCATAACTGTTGCCGCTGACTTGCGGAATTCAGTAATTTTAACATTTGTCAACTCTCTTTGGGCCTTGAGATCGTCAGCAAATTGTGCGCCTTTGCTATTGAAAAAACCGGAGCTTCTTCCTCTTTCTTTTTGAAATTCATGAACCAGACTGTTTCCTTTTAAGAGTACGTCAGCAATGGAATTTATCTTTGAGTAGTTACGGTACTCAGTATAGGACTGTTGTGCGATATAACTACCGCATAGTAAAATAGCCATGAGCGGAATCGACAACAGTGCCAGAATTCTTGATTTGATCCGTTTGAATTTGAACATAAAAAGCACCGCCCGTCTTATTTGGCTCATTGATCCGGCCTTTCTTCCTGCACCTCACTTTTTCTGAGGCTAAAACGTTTCGAACTGACCATCCAGGTCGTCATGGGCGTGGATGATCAGGTCGTGACCGACCCTGTTCGTGGCTGTTCCCTTGGGCTTGGTGTCGCGAATGCTTTTCCGGGTCGTCTCCCTGGGGGTACGTCCGGGTACCCGGGCGGTCTCGCGGGGTGGGACAGTTCCCTTGTCGTCGCCGATGCGGAAGAAGGCCACCGCCACCTGGAGCTGTTCCGCCTGGGAGGAGAGCTCCCCGGCTGTGGCGGCCATCTCCTGCGCGGCGGAGGCGTTTTGCTGGATCACCTGGTCCAGTTGCTGGATCGCCTTGTTGATCTGCCCGGCTCCACTGTCCTGTTCACTGCTGGAAGCATTGATCTCCTGCACCAATTCCGAGGTACTCTGGATGTCCGGGAGTATCCGGGTCAGCATTGCTCCGGCCCGTTCCGCCACGGCCACGCTGGTGGCGGAGAGTCCGGAAATTTCCTGGGCAGCCTGCTGGCTCCGTTCCGCCAGCTTGCGCACCTCGGAGGCGACTACGGCGAACCCCTTGCCGTGCTCACCGGCCCGCGCCGCCTCAATGGCGGCGTTTAAGGCCAGCATATTGGTCTGTCGAGCGATCTCCTCTACAACCGTGATTTTTCCTGCTATCTCCCGCATGGCGGCCACGGTCTCGGCTACGGCCTCTCCGCCGGCCTTGGCGTCTTCGGCGGATTTGACGGCGATCTTCTCGGTCTGCCGGGCGTTGTCGGCGCTCTGTCTGATGTTGGCGGTCATCTCCTCCATGGAAGAGGAGGCCTCCTGGGCGGCGGCGGCTTGCTGGGAGGCCCCCTGGGAGAGGTTTTCGGCTCCGGAGCTCATCTCCAGGGAACCGGCGGCCACGTTGCCGGCGGTGGTTTTGACTTCGCTCACCACGGAGGTGAGCTGTCGGACCATGGCGACGAGGGCTTTCATCAGGTCGTCATGAGTTGAGCGTTCCCTGATCTCCACCATGAGGTTCCCCCCGGCGATCTGATGAGCAATTCCCGAGATGATACCCAGTGCGTTGGTCAGGTTGGCAACGTCGCGATAGATGGTGTCATAGTTTTTGCGGAGGGCGGCGGTATCTGCGTCGCCCTGTTCAGCCTGGAGGGAGCAGCGGGTGTCCCCCAGGGCCAGCTTTTCCAGACAGCCGGAGAGTTTTTCGGTTTCGGTCGTCTGATACTGGAGTATCTTATTCGTGGTCCTGGCCTGCTGTCTGATCTGGGTCAGATCCGTCACCGTTTCAAAGGCTCCAATAACGTTTCCATCCTGATCCCGCAGGGGAATCCCCGTGTAGGAGATTTCAAGGTGGTTGGCGCCGGGGTGGGCATCGGTTTCACGGGTGGTGATCCGGCCGTCACTCATTGCTCGCTGACAGGCGCACTGTTCCGTGTTGCAGTCGGAAGTTCTGAAATGGTCGTAACATTTGGCGCCGAGGAGTTGTTCCGGGCTTTTTCCCCCGACCTGGGCGCCGATATGGTTCATGTAGGTGATGGTAAACGATCGATCGATGATCATTACCGGCGCCGGCATGGCGTCCAGATGTCCCACCAGAGTCCCGATGGTGGCGTTGACCCCGGTGACGATCTTTTGGAAGTCACCCTGGTGTCGTCCGGCATCGACGCGGGTCATCAGTTTTCCCTCCGTGGCGGTCCGGGCGAGGAGATGTACGTCAGTGATGAGTGCGTTAATCGCATCGATACAGGTATTCAAATTGGATTTGATCTCGTTGAATTCACCCTGATACTCGGCGGTGATCTTTTGGGGGATATCACCCTTGGCTATCCTGTCCAGATAGTCGGCTGCCACGTCCAGGGGGCCGGTGACGGCGTCAAGAGTTTCGTTGACCCCCTGGATAATGATCCGGAAATCTCCCTGGTGTCGGGCGGTTGAGGCTCGGGCCTGCAGTTTTCCGGCTCGGGCGGCTTGGGCCAGCATGCCGGCGTCGGCGATGAGGGCGTTGACGGCGTCGATGCAGATATTCAGGTTATTCTTGATGCCGTTGAAGTCGCCATGATACGTGTCGGTGATTTTTTTTGGGATATCCCCTTTGGCAATCCGGTCCACGTAGTCGGCGGCTACGTTCAAGGGGGTGATGACGGCGTCCAGGGTTGCATTGAAGCCGGTGACGATTTTTCGGAAATCGCCCTGGTGCAGAGAGGCGTCGGCCCTTGTTGCCAGATGTCCGGCCAGGGCTGCCTGGGTCTGGAGATCGGTGTCGGTGATGAGGGCGTTAATGTTGCCGATACAGGTGTTGAGGTTGTTCTTGATGCAGTTAAAGTCGCCGTTAAAGTTGTCGGTGATTTGGGGGGGGATATCTCCCTTGGAGATCCGGTCCACATAGTCGGCGGCCATGTTCAGGGGAGTGATGACGGCGTCCAGGGTCTCGTTGAACCCGGTAATTATTTTCCGGAAATCCCCCTGATGGCGGCTCTCGTCAGTCCGACAGGTCAGGCAGCCAGCCACGGCCGATCGGACCGATTGGGCGGCGTCGTCAATGAGGGCATTTATGTTGTCGATACAGTTGTTGAGGTTATTCTTGATGGCGTTGTAATCACCCTGATAGCTGTCGGTAATTTTGGGAGGAATGTCCCCCTTTGAAATTCGGTCCACGTATCTCGCTGCCATGTTGAGTGGGGCTATGACGGCATCAAGGGTGTCATTGACGCCTCTCAGTACCTTTCGGTAAACTCCGCTGGTCCGCCCGGCATCTGCTCGCCGGGTCAGGTCGCCGGATGTCCCCGCAGAGATGGCGACGCCCACTTCGTCCACCAGAATGCCGATCTGATCAATGCAGGTATTGAGGTTGGTCTTGACTTCGTTGAAGTCGCCACGGTAGTTTTCGGTGATTTTGGGAGGGATATCCCCCTTGGAGATCCTGTCAACGTATTCGGCGGCCACATTCAACGGTCCGATGACGGCGTCCAGGGTATCGTTGAACCCGGAGACGATCTTTCGGAACTCTCCCTGATGTCGGGTGGCATCTACTCTGGTGGCCAGTTTCCCTTCGATGGCGGCCTGGGCGAGATGGTTGCCGTCGGTGATGAGGAGGTTCACGTTGTTTATGCAGTTGTTCAGGTTGAGCTTGATCTCGTTGAAATCACCGAGGTAGTTTTCGGTGATTTTCTCGGGAATGTCCCCCTTGGAGATCCGGTCCACATACTCTGCGGCCACGTTGAGTGGGCCGATTACGGCGTCGAGGGTTTCGTTTACGCCGGCCACGATGCTCCGAAATTGACCTTTATGTTTGGTTGCGTCGGCTCTGGTGGCCAATTGCCCGGCGGTGGTGGCTTGGGAAAGCAGGGAGACATCCTGAACCATGATCCGCAGGGTATCCACCATCTGTTTCATGGCAGCCATGAGCTGACCGATCTCGTCACCGGTTTCCACCGGAACTTCCACGTCCACGTTCCCGGCCGCAATCTCATTGGCGACGCCGATGGCCCGGCGCAGCTGGTTGGTCAGATTGCGAACCATGAAGAAGAATATGGTGATGATTATCGCGATAAAAAACAAACTTATTGCCCGAGTCTCGATCTTGGAGCTCTGCAGAATAGCCGCCGCCTGATTTTCAATTGACGTATTTTCCGCCGTACAGAGGGGTACTATTTCATCGATGTATTTTCGATGCTCTTCATAGGATGGCGTCAGGGCGCCATTCAATACGTGAGAGGCCCGCTCATGGTTTCCTGCGACTAATGCCGGAAAATAATCTTTTAGCGCCGTATCGAACAAGATACCGGCTGGCTTGCTTGATTTGTTCAGCAGAAGGTCTCGTACTTTTCCTGCGGGGAGCTCCTTGGTCCAGTAACCGTGGCGATCATCGTACTCACTCTTGAGTTTTTTGAACCGTTCCTCGTAGTATTTTATTCTGGACGAGTCCGTTTCGGCATAAGCCTGTAAGACCACACAATATGCTTCCACAGCGTACTCCGGAGGCGGAAGAATGTCCGCAATCAGATCTTTACCCCGGCTGATACTGTTATAAATCGGGCTGTTGATTTTGATCCGTTCGGTGGAAGCGCTCATCATGGTGATAACGATGATGAGCATGGAGGTAAGAAGGACACAGGTCAAGGCCAGTTTGGTTTTAATAGTCATTGGAATCGTCTCTCCGTTGAGATTGAAATAAAACAATTGCTGGATGATGGAGAATTCCCCACTGAATTCGGGCAGAGCGATCCCCTTGAGCTGTTGTTACCCCTTAAAATGTCTCAAACTGGCTATCCAGGTCGTCGTGGTCGGACATTTCCAGAGTGTGGCCAACAACGCTCCGGGCAGCTCCTTTGGGTCTGGCGTATCCGATGGCCTTTTTGCTCGGTGGCACAGGGATCAGCCTGGGTGTCCGGGACCCCCCTCGTGAGGGTGAAGAGGGGAGAGACTCTCCGATCCTGAAGAAGGCCACGGCCCCCTGGAGTTGCTCCGCCTGGGAGGAGAGCTCCTCGGCTGTGGAGGCCATCTCCTCGGCGGCGGAAGCGTTCTGCTGGATTACCTGGTCCAGTTGCTGGATTGCTTTGTTGATCTGTCCCGCTCCGGAGTCCTGTTCTCTGCTGGAGGCGTTGATCTCTTGCACCAGCTCCGAGGTCTTCTGGATGTCAGGGAGCATCCGGTTCAGCATGGTTCCGGCCCGTTCCGCCACGTCCACGCTGGAGGCGGAGAGTCCGGAGATCTCCCGGGCTGCCTGCTGGCTCCGTTCCGCCAGCTTGCGTACCTCAGAGGCGACCACGGCGAACCCTTTGCCATGCTCTCCGGCCCGGGCCGCCTCAATGGCAGCGTTTAAGGCCAGCATATTGGTCTGGCGGGCGATCTCCTCGATGATGCTGATTTTCCCGGCGATTTCCCGCATGGCGGCTACCGTTTCCGCCACAGCCTGACCACCGCTCTTGGCATCATTGGCGGACTGGACGGCGATCTTCTCCGTTTGCTGGGCGTTGTCGGCATTCTGCCGGATGTTGGCGGTCATCTGCTCCATGGAGGATGAGGCTTCTTCGGCGGCGGCGGCCTGCTGGGAAGCACCTTGGGAGAGATTCTCTGCTCCGGAGCTCAGTTCCTGGGAGCCGGCGGCCACGTTATCGGCGGCGGATTTTACCTCGCTTACCACGGAGGTGAGCTGGCGGACCATGGCGATGAGGGCCTTCATCAGCTCGTCGTTGTCCGAGCGTTCCCTCAGGTCAACCATCAGGTTCCCCCGGGAAACTTCAAGGGCTCCGGCGGTGATCCGGTGAAGCGCCTGGATGAGGACGTTGAGATTGTTTTTGATACTGTTGAAGTCACCGTGGTAGGTAGCCGTAATCAGCGGCGGCATATTCCCCGTGGAGATTCGTTCCACGTAGTCGGCGGCCATGTTCAGGGGGACGATGACGGCATCCAGGGTGTTGTTGACCCCCTGCATGATCTTCCGGAAATCCCCCTGGTGCCGGGTGACATCGGCCCGATTGGCCAGTTTCCCCTCCACGGCGGTGCGTGCCAGATCGTCGGCGTCGGCAACCAGGGTGTTGATGGCGTCAATGCAGGTGTTCAGGTTGTTTTTTATGGTGTTGAACTCCCCCTGGTAGGTATCGGTGATCCTGGGGGGGATATCCCCCCGGGCGATCCGGTCCATATGGCCTGCCGCCATGTTCAGCGGCGTGATGACCGCGTCCAGGGTGGCGTTGAATCCGGTCACGATTTTTCGGAAGTCCCCCTGGTGACGGGAGGGGTCGGCCCGGTTGGCCAGTTTTCCTTGTACGGCGGTTTGTACCAGGGTGTCGGCGTCGGTGATGAGGAGGTTGATGTTGTCGATGCAGTTGTTCAGGTTGAGCTTGATGCCGTTGAAGTCGCCGTGGTACGTGTCGGTGATCTTGGGGGGGATATCCCCCTTGGAAATCCGGTCCATGTAGTTGGCGGACATGTTCAGGGGGGTGATGACCGCGTCCAGGGTGTCGTTGAACCCGGTCACGATTTTTCGGAAATCCCCCTGGTGGCGGGAGGGATCGGCCCGGTTGGCCAGTTTTCCCTCCACGGCGGTGCGCGCCAACCTGTCGGCGTCGGTGATGAGGAGATTGATGTTGTCGATGCAGTTGTTCAGGGTAAGTTTGATCTCGTTGAAGTCACCGTTGTACGTCCCGGTGATCTTCGGGGGAATATCCCCCTTGGAGATCCGGTCCATGTAGTTGGCGGACATATTCAGGGGGGTGATGACCGCGTCCAGGGTGTCATTGAAGCCGGTCACGATTTTCCGGAAGTCTCCCTGGTGTCGGGCGGGGTCGGCCCGATTGGCCAGCTTCCCCTGCACTGCGGTGCGGGCCAGTCCGTCGGCGTCGGTGATGAGGGTGGTTATATTGTCGATGCAGTTGTTCAGGTTGAGCTTGATCCCGTTGAAGTCGCCGTGGTACGTGTCGGTGATCTTCGGGGGGATATCCCCCTTGGAGATCCGGTTCACGTACTCTGCGGCCATGTTCAGAGGGGTGATGACCGCATCCAGGGTTTCATTGAAGCCGGCCACGATGTTCCGGAACTCTCCCTGATGCAGGGATGTGTCGGCCCGGTTGGCCAGCTTGCCCGCCACGGCCCCCTTCACCAGCATGTCGGCATCGGTGGCCAGCGCCCTGACATTGTCGATACAGGTGTTGAGATTAAGTTTAATCTCGTTGAAGTCGCCGTTGTAGTGGGCTGTGATCTTCTCCGGGATATCCCCCTTGGAAATCCGGTTCACGTAGTCGGCGGCCATGCTCAGGGGGCCGATGACGGCATCCAGGGTTCCGTTGACTCCGGCCACGATTTTCCGGAAGTCACCCCGGTGCCGTGTCACTTCCGCCCGCGCCGCAAGGTTGCCGTCCACGGCGGCTTTGGCCAGCATGTCGGTATCGACAATGAGATAGTTGATGGCGTCAATACAGGTATTGAGGTTGTTCTTGATGGTGTTGAAGTCGCCGTTGTAGGTATCGGTGATTTTGGGCGGGATATCCCCCTTGGAGATCCGGTCCACGTAGAGTGCGGCCATCCCCAGGGGAATGGTCAGGCGGTCCAGGATCTCGTTGACAATGGTCAGCGCCTTGCTGTTGTAGCCGGTGTACCGGGACGTATCGGCGCGCAGGGTGAGATTCCCCTGTAATGCCGCGGTATTGAGGAGTTCCAGGTCCTCCCCCCTCATGCTGACGGAGCTGATGACGCTACTCAGGCCGGTTTTGATTCGTGCATAGTCCCCCCGATACTCTTCGGTGATTTCAGTGGGGACGATGCCGTCGCCGAAGTTGTAGAGGGCGTCAGCGGCCACGTTCAGCGGGCCGATAACCGTATCCATGATCCGGTTGATCCCACCCACGATTTTTTGGAAATCACCGTGATGCCTTCCGGCGTCGGCCCTGGTGGAGAGGTTGCCGTTGACTGCTGCGGTGATCAGCATCCCGGTGTCGGAGGTGAGGAGTTGCACCGATTCCTGAAGCATCTTCATGCTGACGAGCATGGAGCTGATTTCGTTATGGCGGAAAACCGGGATCTCCCGGGAGAAATCTCCCTTGGCCATGGTCTCCAGGTGTCCCTTGGCCCGCTGGACGGCCTGACTTATGGACCAGATGTTCAGCCAACTGAAGAGCACCCCTAACGTTCCGAGGACAAGCATGGCCGTTACATGAATTTTTGGGCCGAAGCGGGCGCCGAAATGGAGGACAAAGATGCTGAGGCTGTAGCAGGCGCAGAGGACGGTCAGCCTGAAGGTAACGGAAAAATTGAGGTAGTAGTTGATAATACGGGGCATTTTCACGGTGGTTTCCTCCGCCGGTGGGGTAGTTGGTTGTTACCTTCGATGTCCCTGCCGGTCAGGGCTCCTGATCCCGGATGTCAAAATTTCTCGAAACTTTTCTCCGGGTAATCGTCATCGTCCATGATCAGGCCATGTCCTGAAGGTTTTTTCACTCCGGCATAGCCGATGGCCGCCGCCTTGATGGGGGTGGGAGCCGGCTTGCTGATCGGCTTTGCCCTGTTTGGTCGACTCCTGAGCTGGGGGGAGCTGTTGTCGCCGGTCCTGAAGAAGGCCACCGCTCCCTGGAGTTGTTCCGCCTGGGAGTTGAGCTCTTCGGCTGTTGAGGCCATCTCCTCGGCGGCGGAAGCATTCTGCTGGATAACCTGGTCCAGTTGCTGGATCGCCTTGTTGATCTGGCCGGCCCCACTGTCTTGTTCCCTGCTGGAGGCGTTGATCTCCTGTACCAGTTCCGCCGTTCTCTGGATATCCGGAAGTATCCGGGTCAGCATGGTTCCTGCCCGTTCCGCCACTTCCACGCTGGACGCGGAGAGTTGGGAAATCTCCCGGGCGGCGAGCTGGCTCCGTTCAGCCAGCTTGCGCACCTCGGAGGCAACCACGGCAAATCCCTTGCCGTGCTCTCCGGCCCGGGCTGCCTCAATGGCGGCATTGAGGGCCAACATATTGGTCTGTCGGGCGATTTCTTCGATGATGCTGATCTTGCCCGCAATCTCCCGCATGGCGGTCACGGTCTCGGTCACCGCATCCCCACCCGCCTTGGCGTTAGCAGCGGAGTGGACGGCGATCTTCTCTGTCTGCTGGGCGTTGTCGGCGCTCTGCCGGATGTTGGCAGTCATCTGTTCCACTGAAGAGGAAGCCTCCTCGGCGGCTGCCGCCTGCTGGGATGCACCATGGGAGACGGCCTCGGCCCCGGAACTCAACTGCAGGGAGCCGGCGGCGACATTGTCTGCTGCGGATTTCACCTCGCCGATCACTGAGGTGAGCTGCTTGACCATGGTGATGAGGGCCTTCATCAATTCGTCGTTCCCCGAGCGCTCCTTCAACTCCACCATCAGGTTGCCCTGGGAGACCTCGCGGGCCCCGGCTGTGACCCGGAGGAGCGCCTGTATGAGGATATTGAGGTTGTTCTTGATGATGTCGTACTGTCCTCTGTATTCAGCGGTAATGAGCGGCGGCATATCCCCCTTGGCGATTCGCTCAACGTAGCCGGCTGTTACCATGAGGGGGTTGACGATGTTGGTGATGGTCTCGTTTACACCGGCCACCAGCTTGTTCCATCCTCCCACGAAGAGTGCGGCGTTGGCCCGCTGATCCAGCCGACCGTCGGCCGCGGCCTTGATGATCTTGTCGGTCTCGGTAAGGAGTTCGTTCATCATCTGTACCAGAGCATTAAGGTTGTTCTTGATGATGTTGAACTCCCCCTGGTACTCGTCCGTGATGGCGGGGGGAATGATCCCCTTGGAAACCTGGCCGACGTAATCGGCGGTGACCATGAGGGGGTTGACGATGTGGGTGATGGTGTTGTTGAACCCCTCCACCAGATTGCGCCACTCCCCCACGAAGAGTTCCGCGTTGGCCCGCCGGTCCAGCCGTCCCTCGGCTGCGGCCATGATAAGCTTGTCCGTCTCCGAGTGGAGATCGTTCATCATTTTCCCCACGGCGTTAAGGTTGTCTTTGATGACGTTGAACTCTCCCTGGTACTCCCCGGTGATGATTTCGGGGATAACCCCCGTGGCTATCAGTTTCACATACTCGGAGGTTCCTCTGAGGGGGTTGACGATGTTGGTGATGGTATCGTTGACCCCGGTCACCAATTTGTGCCATCCACCCACAAAGAGATCGGCATTTGCTCTTCGGTCCAGTTGACCTTCGGCAACGGCTCTGATGATCTTGTCTGTTTCGGAGAGGAGTTCGTGCATCATCTTGACCACGGCGTTAAGGTTAATCTTGGTGATGTTGTACTGCCCCTTGTATTCGGTGGTGATGGCGGGGGGGATGATCCCTTTGGCGACTTGGTCCACGTAATCGGCAGTGACCATGAGGGGGTTGACGATGTTGGTGATGATGTCGTTGACCCCGGTCACCAGCGTACGCCAGCCACCCACGAAAAGATCGGCATTGGCCCGCTGCTCCAGTTGGCCGTCGGCTGCGGATTTGATGATCTTGTCGGTCTCTGCCAGGAGTTCGTTCATCGTCCTGACGAGTGCGTTCAGATTGTTTTTTATGCCGTTGAAGTCGCCATTATAGTTTTCGGTTATGATGGGGGGGGCAATTCCCTTGGCGATCTGGTCAACATACTCAGCGGCCATAGTAAGGGGAGTAATCACGGCGTTCAGGGTGTCATTGATGCCGGTGACGATCCGCCGGTAGTCCCCCTGATGGCGGGAGGGGTCCACTCTGACGGAGAGTTGACCCGATACTGCCGCTTGGGCAAGGAGCGCCGTGTCGGTTACCAGGGCGCCGATGTGATCTATGCAGCTGTTGAGGCTGTTCTTGATGGCGTTGTAATCTCCCTGATAGTTGTCGGTGATCTTCTCCGGGATATCGCCCCGGGAAATCCGGTCCACATATCCTGCCGCCATATTGAGGGGACTGATGACCGCATCCAGGGTGTCGTTCACCCCCCTCAACAGCTTTCGGTAGACGCCTCCGGTCCGGTCAGCGTTGGCCCGCTGCTTCAGGCTGCCGGAAGTTCCGGCCTTGATGGCGACTCCCACCTCGTCCACCAGAATACTGATTTGGTCGATGCAGGTATTGATGTTGAGTTTGATCTCGTTGAAATCTCCGCGGAAGAGTGCGGTGATCTTGGGAGGTATGTCCCCCTTGGAGATCCGGTCCACGTACTCGGCCGCCATGTTGAGGGGGCCGATGACGGCGTCCAGGGTGTCATTGACCCCCACGATGATCTGCCTGAAGGCTCCCTGGTGCCGTGATGCGTCGACCCTGGTGGCAAGGTTTCCCGCCACTGCCGACGTTGCCAGCATAGTTGCGTCTATGATGAGCAGATTCACATGCTCAATGCAGTTGTTGATATTAATCTTAAGTTCGTTGAACTCTCCACTGTAGTTCTCCTCAATCTTCTTCGGGATGTCACCCTTGGAGATCCGATTGAGGTATTCGGCGGCCATACTGAGGGGGCGGTTGAAGGTGTCCAGGGTTTCGTTGATGCCTGAGACGATCTTCTTGAAGTCGCCGTGATGCCTGCCCGTGTCAGCCCGTGCGGTGAGATTGCCGTCGACGGCGGCGGTTATGAGTGCTCCGGTGTCCACGGAAAGTTTTTGCACTGAATCCTGGAGGGAGCGCATACAGAGAAGCATGTTGCTGATTTCGTTGCGATGGTTAACGACGATTTCCTGGCTCAGGTCACCGTCAGCCATGGCGGTCAGATACTTCATGGCTCGCTTGATGGCCTGGTCTATGGACCAGATATTCAGCCAACCGAAGATGGCGCCCAGTACTATGAAAAGAATGATGGCAGCTTGGTGGAAATTCGGATTTATTGTATCTAAGGCGTCTACGGCGAGGATGCAGAGGGTGTAGCAGACACAAAGAATTATCAAGCGGAACTTGACGGAGATGTTGAGGTAGAAATTGACTATCCAGGGTGTTTTCATGGTGATCTCCGTCGGCGGGTGTTGTTGATCGATGTAGAGATACCTTTTATTCCTGTTCTTCACCCGTCATTGACCCGGCAATGACCTCCAGTTCGCCGGCGTTGAAGATCCGGTCGATATCCAGGATGATGATGAATCTCTCATTCTGCTTTCCCATCCCCTTGATAAAGTCGCTCCGGAGCCGGGTGCCGATGCGGGGCGCCGCTTCGATCTGCTCCGGTTCCAGATCCAGGACCTCCTGTACCGAGTCGGCCAGAGAACCAAGGACCATGGTCTCCCCATCCTGGCTGACCTCCATGACGATGATGCAGGTGTTGACGGTCCGCTCCGTGGGGGGCATGCCGAATTTGAGCCGCATATCCATGACCGGCACCACGCTCCCCCGCAGGTTGATTACTCCCCGCATGAAGTCGGGGGTCTGGGGTACCTTGGTGATGGCCGTGACATCCAGGATCTCCCGGACCTTGGCCACGTCCACGGCGAATATCTCCTCTCCCAGTTTGAAGGAAAGGTACTGGGTGCTCTCCGTGATGCTGCTGATACTCATAATTCCTCCTAGAATGTTGTTTTCAGAACGTTTCGAATTGGCTGTCAAGGTCGTCGTGGGAACCCATTTCCAGATCGTGACCGACGCTCTTGACCGTCGGCTTGGGTTTGGTGTAGCCGATGCTTTTCCTTGCCTGAACCTTGGTGGTCACCGCTGAGACTCTGGCCATGCCGCGGGGTGGGAGGAGCCCTCTCCCGTCACCGATCTTGAAGAAGGCCACTGCACCCTGAAGTTGCTCAGCCTGGGAGGAAAGCTCCTCGGCTGTCGAGGCCATCTCCTCGGCGGCGGAGGCGTTCTGCTGGATTACCTGGTCCAGTTGCTGGATCGCCTTGTTGATCTGTCCCGCCCCGGAGTCCTGTTCCTTACTGGAGGCGTTGATCTCCTGCACCAGTTCCGCGGTCTTCTGGATATCGGGGAGAATCCGGGTCAGCATGGTCCCGGCCCGCTCCGCCACATCCACGCTGGAGGCGGAGAGCCCGGAGATCTCCTGGGCTGCCTGCTGGCTCCGCTCGGCAAGCTTGCGTACTTCAGATGCCACCACGGCGAATCCCTTGCCATGCTCTCCGGCCCGGGCCGCCTCGATGGCGGCGTTCAGTGCCAGCATATTGGTCTGCCGGGCGATCTCTTCGATGATGGTGATCCGCCCCGCAATCTCCCTCATGGCAGCCACGGTCTCCGCCACGGCGCTCCCCCCGGCTTTGGCGTCGTCGGCGGACTTGACGGCAATCTTTTCCGTCTGCTGGGCGTTGTCGGCGTTCTGCCGAATGTTGGCGGTCATCTCCTCCATGGAAGAGGACGCTTCTTCGGCCGCGGCGGCCTGCTCCGAGGCCCCGTGGGAAAGGTTTTCGGCTCCGGAGCTCAACTCCTGTGAACCGGCAGCCACATTATTGGCGGTGGCTTGAACTGC
This sequence comes from uncultured Geobacteraceae bacterium, assembly GCA_903902345.1. Taxonomy (GTDB): domain Bacteria; phylum Desulfobacterota; class Desulfuromonadia; order Geobacterales; family CAIOGM01; genus CAIOGM01. Next base: position 13,969 of record CAIUUR010000071.1, read on the forward strand.
CGTTATTACTTCCGTCAGTTTCGTAACCATATTGTTGATGTTGTTTTTTATCTCGTTGAAGTCACCATTGTAGTTGTCGGTTATGGCCGTGGGAATGATCCCTTTGGAAATCTTGTCGATATAGTCGGCGGCGACATTCAACGGTCCGATGACCGCGTCCAGCGTACTGTTAACCCCCTCAACAATTTTACGGAAGTCACCCTGGTGTTTTGTTACGTCAGCGCGGGTGCTCAGTTTTCCTTCTACGGCCGCCGCGGAAAGAGTCGTCGCATCGGTAATAAGTGCATTGACGGCATCGATGGCGCTGTTGAGATTATTTTTGATACCGTTGAAGTCGCCATTGTAGCTGTCGGTGATCTTCGGGGGCATGTCACCCTTGCTGATCCTCTCCACATACGTTGCCGCGACATTCAGCGGGCCGATGACCGCATCCAGTGTACGGTTTACCCCTTGAACAATTTTCCGGAAATCACCCTGATGTTTGGCGGTATCGGCGCGCGTCGCGAGTTTTCCTTCCACTGCCGCCTGGGAGAGAAAATGGGCGTCGGCGACAAGCGCGTTGACGGCGTCAATGGCGCCGTTGAGGTTATTCTTGATGCTGTTGAAGTCACCGTTATAGCTGTCGGTGATTTTAGGCGGGATGTCACCTTTGCTGATTCTGTCAACATAGGTGGCGGCTACATTCAGCGGATTGATGACTGCGTCCAACGTCTCGTTTACCCCCTGAACAATTTTCCTGAAATCACCCTGGTGCTTGGTTGCGTCGGCGCGCGTGGCAAGTTTGCCCTCCACTGCGGCCTTTGAAAGAATATCGGCATCGGCAACCAGCGCATTGACGGCGTCGATGGCGCCGTTGAGGTTATTCTTGATACCGTTGAAGTCGCCGTTGTAACTATCGGTAATTTTTGGCGGGATGTCCCCCTTGCTGATCCGGTCGACATAGGTGGCGGCTACATTCAGCGGGCCGATGACCGCATCCAGAGTGTCGTTCACCCCCTGGACTATTTTCCGGAAATCACCCTGGTGCTTGGTTGCATCGGCGCGCGTGGCAAGTTTTCCCTCCACTGCGGCCTGGGAAAGGAAATGGGCATCGGCAATAAGAGCATTGACGGCATCAATGGCGCCGTTAAGGTTATTCTTGATGCCGTTGAAGTCACCGTTATAGCTGTCGGCGATTTTAGGAGGGATATCCCCCTTGCTGATCCGGTCAACATAGGTGGCGGCCACATTCAGCGGACCGATGACCGCATCCAGGGTATCGTTAACCCCCTTAACTATTTTCCGGAAATCACCCTGGTGTTTGCCGGCGTCAGCGCGCGTGGCGAGTTTCCCTGCCACTGCCGCCTGAGAAAGCATCACCGCATCAGAAACAAGGGCCGTAATGTTATTTCTTACCAGGACAAGCCATTCATGGATCTGATCCTTGTCCGACGCCCTGGCGATTTCGGCGGTCAAGTCACCCTGGGCAATTTTATTGATATATTCGATCAAGCCGGTCAGCCAGCCATGGACTCCGTTTATCGCTTCCTTCATCTCCCGGTGATCGCCATAACACTCTGTCTCGACCTTTTCACGCAGGTCACCCCCCCGGATCTGCCGCAAGATCCGGTTGCCCTCCCCAATGGGGATCAAAATGGCATCCAGCATGACGTTGGCGCTCTGAATTACCTCGGCGTAAGCCCCCTTAAACTGCTCCGGCTTGCCACGCTCGGCAAGATGGCCGTTCCGGGAGGCCTCGGTCAAGCGCTGGAACTCTTTCTGAAAACCATGGAGCACCAGGGCGATGTTGTTGATATTTTGTTTCATCGCCTCATGGTCGCCCTGGTAACTCTGCGTGATCAGTTCATCGATCTTGCCGTTGGATACCTGCGCCAGTATCCGGTTCCCCTCGTTGATGGGAAGGAGAATCGCGTCCAGGGCGCCGTTGAACCCGGTCATGAGTTTTCGGAAGTCCCCTTGATGGCGGGCGGCGTCGGCCCGGTTGGCAAGATTCCCCTCCACGGCGGTCTGCGCCAGGGAGTTCACGTCGGTAATGAGGGTGTTGATGTTGTCGATGCAGTTGTTCAGGTTGAGCTTGATCTCGTTGAAGTCGCCGCTCATGGCGTCGGTGATCTTGGGGGGGATGTCCCCCTTGGAGATCCGGTCCATGTATTCGGCGGCTACGTTGAGGGGGCCGATAACGGCGTCCAGGGTTTCGTTGACCCCCGCGACGATGGTGCGGAATTCACCCTGGTGCTTGCCGGCGTCGGCTCGCGTGGCCAGTCTTCCCGCCGTCGTCGCCTGAACGAGCATTCCCGTATCGGCAACCAGGGCCTTGATGGTTCCCACCATCTGCTCCATGGCCACGATGAGGCTCCCCTCCTGTTTTCCGCTGACATTGATCTCCACGGAGAGATCCCCCCGAGCCACCCTCCGGGTGATGGCCACCACTTCCAGGGGATCCCCTCCCAACTGGGACTGGATGACACGGGTGATGAAGAGACCCAGTGCGCCGGCCAGGAGGGCGCCGACGATGGTCAGGATCGTGGAGAAGCGGACGGACGATTCGGCCAGCTTGGTGTTGTTCTCCGCGGTCGACTTGGCCAGCCTGACCTTGGATTCCACCATCTTGTCCAGGGCCCCGTAGACGTTCATCCCCAAGGTGGTCAGGTTACCCTTCCTCAGAGCCTTGATCTCGTCGTACTTGTCCTGTTCAGCCAGTTGCAGTGTCGAGTTCAGGATTTCCAGGTAGAGTTTCCAGTTGTCGGTGAACTCCGTGAAGAGTTTTCGCCCCTCCGCGGTGAAGATCGTTTTGTCCAGGCTGACGGCGTCTTTTTCCACATCACCCACATGTTTGCGGATCTCGCTGATGTACCCCTTGCTCTTTTCGGCATCCTGATCAATGATCATGTCCCGGACAGCGACACGAATCATCAGATAGGCGTTGGTCATGTTCTGCAGGTCCGCCACGGGGACGGTGATCTTCTCGTAGAGGAGCGTATCCTTGGCTTCGATCCTCTTGAGGTTTTGGACCCCCACCCCGCCGATGATCCCGGCCACCAGCACCATCATGATAAAACCGCTGAGCAGCTTTGTCTTCAGCCTGAGATTATAGTACCAGTTCATTGCCGGCCTCCTTCTTACGCCATGGTTTTGGTTGACTGCAGATTCTGCATCATAACAGTTTCATTCGTAATGATATCGTCCTCAGACGGGTGCAATGTCGCTTCTTCGCACATTTCTGATGGTCTCCGCCAGGATCTCCCTGACGTTGGCGGTGAGAGGTTCGTCGTGGCCGGAATAGATCGTTTCGATTTCCCGGTCGTAGAGCATGAGGAGGGAATCGAGATATTCCTGAGTATAGACTCCTCCCGCCGTCCGGACCCTTAGTTGCATATCCCCGGAAAAGAGCGCCCGGCTGGAGCGGGAGTGCAGGCAGATGGAGTCCGATGAATGGCCCGGCGAGTGGAGAACCTCCAGGTGGTCGTCCCCCGCCTTGATGAAAGCGCCATGGTACAGGAGTTCGTCGACCCCCGCCATCTCCACATAGGCGAAGACTTTTGCGCCGAATCTTCTCTTCAGATCCATGACGGCGCCGGCATGATCGAAATGATTGTGAGTCAGGATGATCTGCTCCACGGCCACCTTGCCGAAACCGGTGGAGAGGGCATCGATCTCGGCGGCGATATAGCTGTCGGTACCGGGATCGATGAGGGTATTCACGTCCTCGATGCGGTTCCATTCACCCAGGATCAGATAGGAATTGCAGCTGTAAATCTGCGGATTTTTTGACAGAGGAATGACCTTCATGACCCCGTTACCCCAGTTTCTTGAAAAGTTGGGCGTCGGGGACAACCTGTTCGAACAGGTGCGAGAGTTCGATGGGCATCTTCTGGGTATTCTCGCAGGCGAAATAGCCCCCGGGCGCCAGGGCATCGTAATACATCTTGATGACTTTGACCCGTTCTTCGTACTGGAAATGGAGAAGGACGTTCTTGCAGACAACCAGACAATAATCCTGGCCGATGGGTTTCAGGGAGAGAAGATCGTGATACTGGAAGAAGACCCGGCTCCGAAGCTCCGGGATGACCCGGAACTTGTCCGGCTCGTCGGCCGGTTCGAAGTATTTCTTGAAGAGATGCTCCGGGGTCCGCTGCAATTCGTCATAGGGGTAGACCCCCCTGGTGATGATATCGCCGAAGTTATTCTCCTGGTCGTAGTCCGTGGCGTCGATTCGGAGGTTCTTGAAGGCGAACGGGTTCATCTTCTCCGCAAAGATCATGGCTATGGTGTAGGTCTCTTGGCCGAGGGCGGCCCCCGCTTCCCAGATTCTGACCCTGCTGCGCCCCGATGCGTAGCGGATCATATGGTCGGCCGCGTACTCCAGGGTCGGCTGGTCGCGCATGAAAAAGGTAAATGCCATGGAATGGGCTCATTTCTGTAAGATTAGTGGCTCCGGTGTCAACCGATCGCTTGTTCCGCTTGTTCGACCCCTTTGTAGAGCTGGGGGATGTCGAGAATAAGGGCTACGCTGCCGTCCCCGAGAATGGTGGCCCCCGAGACCCCTTCCACATTGCGGTAGATCTTGCTCAGGGATTTGATGACGGTCTGGTGTTCACCGATGACATGATCCACCACGAATCCGACCCGGCTGCCGTCGATTCTGGTGATGACGATCTGCTCGATATCCGGCGCCGCGCCGGTTATGGAAAACTGCTCCCGCAGGGGAATGTAGGGGACATATTTTCCCCTGACATTCATGACATGGCGGCCGTGGGCGCGGGCCACGTCCTCTCGGCTTAGCTCGATACATTCGTCCACAAAGGAGAGGGGGATGACGAAACAGTCGGCGCCGATCCGGACCAGGAGGCTCTCGATAATCGCCAGGGTCAGAGGTATCCTGAGGGTTATGGTCGTTCCTTCTCCCGGGACGCTGTCCACGTCGATGGTACCGCGCAGGGCGTCGATGGCCCGTTTCACCACGTCCATTCCCACCCCGCGTCCGGAGACGCTGGTGATCTTCTCCGCCGTGGAAAATCCGGGAGCGAAGATCAGTCCGTAGATCTCCTTGGTGGAGAGTTCGGCGCTCGCGGAGATCAATCCCTTGTCGATCCCCTTGGCCCGGATGGCCTCGCGATTCAGTCCGGCGCCATCGTCTTTAATGCTGAGCAGGACGCTGTCCCCCGAATGAGTGGCGGAGAGATGCACGATTCCCTGGCGCGGCTTGCCGATCCCGGCCCTGACATCCGGTTTTTCGATCCCATGATCGATGCAGTTCCGGATCAGGTGGACGAGGGGGTCGTTGAGTTTTTCTATGACGGTCTTGTCCAGTTCGGTCTCGGCCCCGGTGGTGACCATGTCGATCTTCTTCCCCAGTTCCTGAGAGAGATCATGGACCAGGCGGCGGAACTTGGTGAAGGTGGAGCCGATGGGAAGCATCCTGATGTTGAGGGCGTTGTCCCGCAGGCTGGCGGTGAGCCGTTCCACCTCTTCGGCAATGGCGATGAGGGCCGCTTCGTTGGCCGACTGGGCGAACTGGCTTAACCGGGCCTGGACGGTGACCATTTCCCCCACGAGATTGACGAGAACATCCAGTTTTTCGGCGGGGACGCGGATGCTGGAGCCGCTCTCCTTGTTCTGTCGCTCCTTCCGGATTCCCTGCACGAACTGTTGCTCCGAGAGGGCCGAGGCGACCTGCTCTGCTTCCAGTATCCCCGACTCGACGGCCAGTTCGCCGAACTTCTTGTGGCTCTGGAGGATCGTGTTCAACGATTCAAGGTCCAGGTCTCCCCGTTCCACCAGGATTGTCCCCAGTTTCTTGTAGTCTTCTTCGTTGTCCAGGTCTGCGCCATCGTCCACCACATCAATGGTCAGGTCGCAGTCGTCCTCGGCAAAGATGAAAACGTCGCGCAGCGCGTTTTGCCCCTGATCGGTGGTAATGATGATGTCCCAGAAGAGGTAGCAACTCTCCGGGTCCAGGGTGGAAAGGAGAGGGAGGTTATGTGTCTGGGCGACCACCACCGAACGACCCATTTCACACAGTTCGTTGAGGAGGGTCAGCGGGTTGGTGCCGGTCTGAAAGAGGCGGGGGTGAGGTTTAAAGCGAATGCTGTAGGTCATCGCTGGGGCCGCGTCTACCTCCTTGGCGCCTGCGGCGCTACTCTGTTTCTCCGGTGAATCCGCGGTGGGCACCAGGTTGCGAAAACCGGCAATGATCTCCCTGTTCCGTTCCTCGTTGACCCTTCCCTTGCCATCCGCCGCATCCAGCATCTCCTTGATCTGGTCCCGGGCGGCAAGGCTTAGCTTTACCAGCTCCGGCGTGACCTTGAGCTGACCGATCCGGACCAGATCGAAGACGGTCTCCACCTCGTGGGTAAAGCTGGCGATGTCATCAAAGCCGAACATGGCGCCGGAACCTTTGATGGTATGCATGGCTCTGAAAACCCGGTCCACCAGTTCCTGGTCTTCGCTGGAGTCGCACAACTCCAGGAGGGAAAATTCGAGTTCGGTGAGAAGTTCATTGGCCTCATCCCTGAAGGTCTGACGATGGATATCTATCATCCCAGTACCTTCTTGCAGACGGCAATGAGCTGCTCGGGCTGGAACGG
>CAIUUR010000072.1 GCA_903902345.1 uncultured Geobacteraceae bacterium
CAGTTACGATAGCCGGCAAGGTAGCTGTCGGCGTTTGACCCTGCCGGGAAGAGGACATCCGCTGCCGCCATCAGATATTCAGTGCCGCCACGGCGGCGACACCGTGCGGTCAAGCCCCGTCGCGCGTTTCCGTCATAGGTGATTTCAAGCACTGTAACCGGTTGGCCCATGACAAAAGCTGGGCACGGGAAGCATACCTCGTCGCTTATGACCTGTTGGAAGGCACGGAGTTGTTCGTCGTCTCCGCCAGCGCCGACGATTATTTTCGTGAGAAGCTCGTCATCGCCCCCCTGATGAAGGCTCTCACCACTGTTTTTTGCCATCAATAATTCTCCCGGTGATTATCGCTACGATCGTCGCTACAAATTACACCTTGTGACCGTAGCTCTGCAACTCTTCTCTGACCACTCCCTCTTCCCCATTTATTCTCCGGGCATACACCTGATGAAATTACCCAGCGACGCCAAAGGAGGGGGGGGGACGGGAGGTACTCAGGGGTGGCCGGAATCAGCTCTCCACCAGACATCTCTTAATTTCACCAAGCAGTTCACTTATCACGAAGGGCTTGGCAAGGTAGCCGTTGAATCCCTGGCTCCGGATATTGCTCCGCTCTTCGTCCAGCGCACGGGCGGTCACGGCGATAATCGGGATCCGACCGCCGCGCTCCTGCTCCCTGCCCCGAATAGCAAGGGCGGCCTGGATGCCGCTCATAACCGGCATCTGGACGTCCATCAGGATGACATCGAAAGTATCCTGCTCCCATCTCTCCACCGCCTCCCGACCATTTGCAGCCGTAATAACGCCATGCCCGACTCTCTGCAAGATACGCGAGGCAAAGAGCAGGTTGATCTCCTGATCATCAACCAGGAGTATCCGGAGTGGCGGACCATCCCACAGAGTGGAAGGCCCGCCGGTGCTCCACCCGGCATGAGGGGCTATGACGACTTCATTGACGTTGAAGGGAAGTTGCAGAAAAAAGGTGCTGCCGACCCCCTCCCTGCTTTCGGCCCAGATACGCCCCCCCAACAGCTCCGCCAGTCGGGTACAGATGGAGAGACCGAGACCGGTACCGCCGTAGCGCCGGGTGGTGGAGGGGTCTGCCTGCACAAAGGGGTCGAATATTTTACTGACGGCTTCGGGGCTGATCCCGATGCCGCTGTCCGTGACCCCGATGTTCAGCAGAGCGATATCGTCGTGGCGTTCAGTGACGGTGACGGCGACCAGTATGCCCCCCCTGTCGGTAAACTTGATGGCATTGCCCAACAGGTTGAGCAGTATCTGCTTCAGGCGGAGTTGATCGCCGGAGAGGTTATCCGGCACGGCGGCGGGGATGTCGGTGCGTATGTTGAGTCCCTTCCGGTGGATGAGGGAGATCTGGGTCTTGATGACGTCGCTGATGCTGGACCGGAGACTGAAATCTCTCCGCTCCAGCTCCATTTTCCCGGATTCCATCTTGGAGAGATCCAGCACATCGTTGATCAGGGAAAGCAGACCGTCGGAGGATTCCCTGATGGCATTCAGATATTCGTGCTGCTCGTCAGTCAAAACAGAGTACTCCAGAAGTTGGGCCATCCCCATGATGCCGTTCATGGGGGTCCGAATTTCATGACTCATATTGGCCAAAAAGTCCGATTTGGCGCGATTGGCGGCTTCGGCCTTTTCCTGCGCTTCACGCATTGCCTCGGTGGCTCTCCGGATTTCCGTCAGGTCGAAGAGTTGGAGCAACAGATGGTGTTCGCCGTTGATCATGATGGGAAGAATCAGGCAATCCACCCAAATATCGGCGCCGAACGAACTCCGTGTCCGAAATTCCCTCCGATATTGAGCGCCATCCGTCAGGGCTCTCAGACAGTCATCCAACACTCCGGTTTCACGAATGGCTTTAATTTTATGAAAATCCTGAGCCAGTAATTGCTCACGCGTTGCTCCGATGAGGCGAGCGAAAGCCTGGTTTACGATAACGCAGGGTCCACTCCCGTGATAGACAACCATCGCCACCGGGGAATCCTGCAAGATGGTTTCGTTGAAGGAATTGGCGGATTCCAGTTCCGCCGTCCGTTGTTGAACCTGACCCTCCAGCGTCTGATTCAACTGCTGCAACTCCTGCTGCGCCTGCTGCAAACGACACTGTTCTTCGGTCAAGCCTGCCTGGGACACCCGTAGATCCGCCTCAATCCGTTGCCTGGTGGCGACTTCCCGGGCCAGGCGGCGGTTCCAGGCAAGGAAGACGAGAAAAACCAGGGTAGCCCCGGCCACGACCCGCCACACCGGCGTGTAATCGATCTGTGGTCTGACCTCCACGGCGCCCCATTTCTGATTGATGGCGTTGATCTCCGCGGGGGAGAGCGACCCAAGCCCCCTGTTTATCAGCGAAGCCAGCGCCGGCCAGTCGCTGCGCACCGCCATGGCCTGGGAATGCTGACCATAGGGGGTGGGAGCGGCGACGATGAGGTTGGTGAATCGATTCTGTTTGATGAGGAAATTGGCAATGGCGAGATTCCCCACATAGGCATCCGCCTGCCCGGTGGCCACGGCATGAAGCGCCTCCGTGGATCGTTCCACCGGGAGGATACGGATCGCGGGGTAGTCCGTCCGGATTTTGTCGGAGATCAGATACCCCTTTTCCGACGCCACGATCTTGCCGCTGAGACTTTCCAGACCGGTGATGTAGGGAGTGTCGCTACGGGTATACAGCACCCAGGGCGCGGTCAGGTAGTCCCTGGTCAGGGCGAACTCCCGTTCCCTTTCCGGGGTACGGCTCATGGTCAGAAGCAGATCAAAATGGCTGCGGGCCCCCTTGACGTCCGCCATCGCCTGAGACCACATGAGAGAGGACGTAACAAACTCGACCTTGAAACCGATCCGCTTGGCGATGGCTTCAAGATAATCCACCGCAATACCTGAAACGGGCTGGGTGAACATATAGGGGGGCCAATCGAAGACGCGAACGCGCACCGTGTGGTTCTCGGCAAGCCAGGCTCGCTCCTGAGGTGTCAGAGCAATTGAAGCTGATGGCGCCGATACCGTCTGGTGGGCCATGACGCCGGGAACGTAACAAAATAGGAGCAGCGTTAAGAGCAGCAACTGCGGCTTCATAACCTGCGATACGGTACTAACAATTTTCATCCCATACCCCATTCAACCCAAAAACGACATTTTCACCACAGAGTCACAGAGAACACAGAGAAATCATTAAACCTAAAAACGGCTTTTTATCACGCGGAGACGCGGAGTTCGCGGAGAAATTCAAGACGTTACATCACCGGACGCCTGCACCAATCAGATGAAAGAGATGTCTCCGCAAGAACCCTGTTTTGTTTGGTTTTCTCCGCGTCTCCGCGTGCAAGTGCTTTTTTTAGGTTAAAGAAAACGCAATAGAAGCGTTTACCTTATGGACCGGCTGTTTTCAGCAACGCCCGAGCCTTGTCCGCACCGTAGAAGCTGCCGGAGAGCCGCAGTGCCGTCTCCAGCTCCTTCCTTCCGGCTGTCCGGTTGCCGTTTTTCAGAAGCGCCGCTCCCAGGTGATAACGGTGCTGCGGAATCCCCGGCTTCTTGGTCACCGCCAGTTTCAACAGCGGCAGTGCCTCTCCGGTTTTTCCCTGCAGAAACAGCGTCCACCCCAACGTGTCGGCCACATCGGGATTACCCGGACTTTTTGCGTACAGTCGCGCCGCCAGGGCTGCGGCGCGGTCCAGGTTGAAGCCGCTTCTCGCGGTCAGTGTGGCTACATTGTTCATGGCCCGGTACTGGTTGGGATCGCGCTTGAGTGCTTCCTCATACCAGATGATCGCGTTAGCCTCGTCGCCGCGCCCCAGGAGCAGATCGCCCAAGGCCAGGCAGGGGGCAGCCGAAGTCGAGGTTGTCGCAACGGCGCGGAGCACGGTTTCAGCCTCCCCCATCCGCCCCAAACGCTGGAGAACCTCGGCCCGCAGCAGCTTCAGGCCGGTGTCGTTGGGGGACTCCTTCAACGCCTCCTCAGC
>CAIUUR010000073.1 GCA_903902345.1 uncultured Geobacteraceae bacterium
AACGCCACGACCGGCGTCACTTCACCATCAGCGCCTACTCCTACACCCCTGACGACGGGAGCGCCCTGCGAAAACGTCTGGAAAAAGCGGTGGACTTTTTCGTGGATCTCCACCATCTCTCCCATGAAGAGGCCGCCCGCACCATCAGAAATGACCGGGTACAGATACTGGTGGATCTTACCGGCTATACCGCCCACTCCCGCAGCGCCATCCTGGCCTTTCGCCCCGCCCCCATCCAGGTGAACTATCTGGGGTATCCGGGAACCATGGGGACGGAGTTCGTGGATTACCTCATCGCCGACGATTTCATTATCCCACGTGGAGCGGAGGGGGGGTACCGGGAGCAGGTCCTCCGGCTTCCCGGTTCCTATCTTCCCAACGACGGCCACCGGATCAGGCCGGAGCCTGTCAGGAGGAGCGACTGCGGCCTCCCCCCCCAGGGAATCGTATTCTGCTGCTTCAACCAGGGGTACAAGATCACCCCCGCATTGTTTGATGTCTGGTGCCGCCTCCTCCATGCGGTCCCCGGCAGCGTCCTCTGGCTGAGGGCGTTCAACCCCCTCGTGGAGCAAAACATCAAGAATGAGGGGGAGAAACGGGGGATAGGCAGGGATCGGATCATCATGGCGCCGTCGGTATCGGCGGAGCTCCACCTGGCGCGCCTCCCCTGCGCCGATCTCTTTCTGGACACTTTTCCCTACAACGCCCATGCGACCTGCAGCGATGCCCTCTGGATGGGGGTGCCGGTGGTTACCTGCGCCGGGGGTACGTTTCCATCACGAGTCGCCGGAAGTCTACTCCATACCCTGGGGATTCCGGAACTGGTAACGTACACCCTCCAGGAGTATTACCAGCTGGCCTACACCCTGGCGACGGATGCCGGCAAACGGGATACGTTACGGGGAATCATCGCCGCCAACCGTGACACATCCCCCCTCTACGATGCCGAAAAGATCACCCGCGGGCTGGAATCCCTTTACCTGCGGATGGTGAAGCAGATCCCCCCGCCCCCCTACCCCGGAGTCGCCGGAGTCTCCTCCACGGAAGAAAACGGCCGGACACTCCTGGTCGAAGGATGGCACGCCATCCCCCACTCCTATGCCCTGGTCAACCAGTTTCAATCCCTGCAGCTTCTCCGGACAAAGGGGATCGTGCTGTCGCACCGGGACGTCCCCTACTCCGACCCCACCTGGCGTCCCACCGGGGGGTTGTTACCCCCCGCCGACGAAGAGGCGTTGCGAAATATCCCTCTGGCGCAGCCGGGAGAGAAGCCGGAGGCGCTCCTGCGCATTGCATACCCCTACAACTACGCTCCATCCACCGCCCGGCGGACCTATGTATTCGGAACGGCAGAGTATGGCTGTGTCCCCCCCCACTGCTACGTGGGGGCCCGATCACTGGAACAGGTGATGCGGGATACGGATATCACCCTCATCACCCCTTCCAACTGGTCCAAGCGGGGGTTCATGGAGAGCGGCGCCGACCCGGAGCGGGTGATGGTGGTTCCTCACGGGATAGATCCGGAGCTGTTTCACCCTCTGGAACGGGAAGAGCGGGAGTCGCTTCGCAGGGAGCTGGGGTGGGACGGCTTCACCTTTCTCTCCCTGGGGGCGATGACGGGGAACAAGGGGATGCCCCTCCTCCTCAAGGCATTCACGACTCTGGCGGAGAAACATCCGGAGGCGAGGCTGGTCCTCAAAGGGCTTAACGGACTGTATGACTCACGGGGGAGGTTCACGCAACTGGTTGCGGATCTGAACCCCGCCGAGATCCGGATACTGGAACCCCGGCTGACCTGGCTGGAAAACACCATGGGATTTGACCAGATGGCCCGTCTGTATCAGGCGGCGGATGCCTACGTCTCCCCCTACCTTGCCGAGGGGTTCAACCTCCCCGTGCTGGAGGCGGCGGCATGCGGCGCCCTGGTGATCTGTACCGGCGGAGGAGCGACGGATGATTTTACGTCGCCGGAGTTCGCACTCCGGATAGAGAGCCGGGAAGAGCGTAGCCGGCAGGAGTCCGGCATCTGGTATCACTATCTGCAGCCAAACGCCGAGCACCTGCTCCACCTCATGTCCACCTCCCTGCAATCACCGGAGATCCGCGCAGAGGCGCGAGTGGCCGGACCGGCATTCGTGACGCAACGGTTCACCTGGGAAAAGGTTACCGCCCGCCTCTGCAGGGCGCTCTTCCCGGTGTCGGAGATTTCGGGAGGGGAGATTTAGCTAAAGAATCTACCCCCGCAACCGAAACAGTATAATGGGGCTTACTGTCAACTGAAGGGAATTAACCATGATCTGCCTGACGAGACTCCACGGGAGTGCGATTTACATCAACCCTGACCAGATTCAATCCATCGAGGAGACCCCGGATACCCATATCACCCTCATGAACGGCAACCGGTTCATCGTCGTGGAAAAGACCGCGACCATCGTGGAAAAAAT
>CAIUUR010000074.1 GCA_903902345.1 uncultured Geobacteraceae bacterium
GGGGAGGCCGCTCATCTACGGCACGACCAAGGAGTTTCTGGAGCTGTTCAGCCTCCGCGACCTGGCGAGCCTTCCCACCCTGATGGAGGTTCAGGCGTTGGGAGAACGCCCTCCGGATGAGGAGCAGCAGGAGCTGCCGCTGGGGAGGGAGGAAGAAGTGGACACTGGTGAAGAGTGAAGGGCGGCGCCCTGAGCGAAGGGTGAACGGCGAACGGTGAACGGTAAACGGTAAACGGATTAAACCACGGAGGTGTCGGCCATGAACGGGAATAGTGGACGTACCATGATGCATGTTTTCTACGCGGCGCACAGCGGTGTTGAACTCCAACCAGGGGTCAAGCAGGGGAGCGGCTCCGGCCATGGAGGTAGCGAGGGGCGGGTGCAGTTCCGGTTTTTCCTTCTCAAGCCCCCCGGCGCAACCGACAAGCCGACTCAGATCCGTTTTATGAGTGAACCTCCCGAGGCCTATGATCTGGCGTGGGGGATGGAGATGCTGCTGAACCCGGCGCTTTCTCCCCAGGAGTATGAATCTAACGGCTTCAGAGTGAAGAGCAGCGGCGCAAAGAGCAGCGTTTCCTACCGACTCCCGCCCCACGTCTACGAATCGGCGGCGGGGAAGGTGCAGACCGAGGTGGGAATCGAAGCCTACTGGACGGGAACGGGGGAGCGTAAATTTGCCCTCTTCGTCAGCCGGGGGAACGATTTCATCAACGTGCCGATCCCCCGCGCCGGCTTCCGTTTTGCCGCCGCTTTTCTCAAACAGCTGGCTTTGGCCCAGTGCTGGGTGGAGAAGTCGGAAGGGTAGGGGGGAGTAACACCGTGCTGGAACAAGGGATCTGTCTTGAGGGGGAACTTCCGGATGGCATGCCTCCCGAAGGGAGGATGCGCCTCCTTGCGGAGTGGAATGATACGACAACACCCTTTCCGGAAAAGTGCGTCCACCAACTCTTCGAAGCGGTCGCCCAGGAGAGCCCTGATGCCGTGGCGGTTCTCTTCCGGGACGAAAGTCTGTCCTACGGGGAGCTGAATACCCGGGCCAACCAATTGGCGCACACCCTCATGGGAATGGGGGTTGTTCCCGATACGCCGGTGGCCATCGCCCTGGAGCGTTCACCGGAAATGATCGTGGCGCTCCTGGCGGTCCTCAAGGCGGGAGGGGCGTATGTCCCCCTGGACCCGGGGTATCCGCCGGAACGTCTTGCCTATATGCTGGAAGATTCCGGCAGCCGAATTCTCATCACCCAGGAGAAACTGCGTCATATCCTGCCGGAGCCTATCCAGCATCTTCTCTGCCTGGATACCGATCGGGACGCCGTTGCCGTTCAGCCGGGGGAAAACCCCGACCGCCCCTTCACCCCGGAACAGCTCGCCTACATCATCTACACCTCCGGCTCCACGGGAAAACCCAAGGGGTGCCTGATTTCGCACCGTTCCGTCGTCCGCCTTGTCAGGAATACCAACTACCTTGAGGTGGCTCCCTCCGACCGGTTCTTGCAGTTTGCACCGCTCTCCTTTGACGCGGCAACCTTTGAAATCTGGGGGGCTCTGCTCAACGGCGCCGGACTTCACGTCTTTCCTCCCGGAATACCGAGTCTGGAAGAGCTGGGAGAGTTCATCGGGAGACGGGGAATCACTGTCCTCTGGCTCACCGCCCCCCTTTTTCACCTCATGGTCGACCACCAGCTTGACACTCTGGCCGGCGTCCGCCGGCTTCTCGCCGGGGGGGATGTTCTTTCCGCCTCCCCAGTGAGGAAGTTTCTTCGGACTCTCCGTCCCGGGCAACTCCTCATCAATGGTTACGGCCCCACCGAGGGGACTACGTTCAGCTGTTGCCATCCCATGGACGCCTCTACTGTCATCGGGGATCTGGTACCCATTGGCAGGCCGATCAGCAACACGACGGTGTTCATCCTGGATGAGCGGAACCGACCGAGCCTCCCTGGCGTTCCCGGAGAACTGCATATCGGCGGCGCAGGGCTCGCCCGGGGTTACCTGAACCGTCCGGAACTCACCGCCGAAAGATTCATCCCCGATCCATTCAGCCCTGTTCCCGGCGCCCGGTTGTACCGGAGCGGGGACCTGGCCCGCCATCGGTCCGATGGCGCCATCGAGTTTCTCGGACGGATGGACCATCAGGTCAAGATCAGGGGCTTTCGTATCGAGCTGGGGGAGATAGAGGCGGCACTGGCGGCTCATGGGGGGGTTCGGGAGGCGGTGGTTGTGGCGCGAAGCGAAGGGGACGGAGAGAAGCGTCTCGTTGCTTATGTCGTTCTCGTTCCTGAGCTACAGCCGACTCAGGGAGAGCTGCGTGCCTTTCTGAAGAGATCACTCCCCGATTACATGCTCCCTGGAGCCTGGGTTATTCTCCCGGATCTCCCCCTTACCCCCAACGGCAAAATCGACCGTAAGGCACTCTCCGAGCTGGACAGCTGTTCCCCCACCGGCGGTGGCGTTCCCCCCCGGGATACTCTGGAAGAGATCCTTCTGAATCTCTGGAGTACGCTTCTTCGCCGGACCGGCATCGGCGTTCACGACAATTTTTTCGACCTGGGGGGGCACTCCCTGCTGGCCACCCAGCTCACCTCCCGATTGCGTGATTCCCTGGGGATGAAAATTTCGGTTCGTCGAATCTTCGAATCCCCCACCGTCGCCCAGCTTGCCGACCATATCCGCGCCATCCGGGAGGGAGGCGTCGTCGGGTATGAAACATCCGGAGCCGGTTTCATTTTTCCGGTTTCACGGGATCGGGAACTCCCCCTCTCCTTTGCCCAGCAGCGTCTCTGGTTCCTGGATCAGCTGGAAGGGCCCAGCTCGACCTACAACATACCGGTTGTGTTGGATATTTCCGGTGAGCTGGATTCCGGTGCCTTGAACCGCGCCCTTTCGGAAATCGTCCGTCGCCACGAGGTTCTCCGGAGTTGCCTGGTGGTGCGGGGAGGGGAACCGGTGCAGGTTATCATGCCGGCGGAGCTCCTGATCCTGCCGGTGGTTGATCTCCGGGGGAGTGCCGATCCGGCGGCGGAAGCGGATCGGCTGAGCCATCATGAGGCTGTCACCCCCTTCAATCTCGCCGAGGATGCACCGTTGCGGGGAAGGGTGCTCCGGCGCGGGGAGTCCACCTGGAC
>CAIUUR010000075.1 GCA_903902345.1 uncultured Geobacteraceae bacterium
ACGGGTGTGCCTACACGAGAAGAGAGTAGGCAACTCCTACCATTTGTTATTCCACTAATATGCCAAATGGCTTCTATGTAAAAATCTTAGCATTAACTATAGCATTTATATTGTTGTATAAAGAACTATTGCAGCAGATTGTTATTTGACTGAAATCCATGGTTGTGCATCAAGAGACAGTATAAAACAATATATTTTGGAATACTATAAAATGATTCAATTAAGTTCCGAAATTTATTGGTAAGTTCTTGCTGGTGCATCGCAGAGATTGAATCGAATGATTTTGAACCAATAATTGTTGCATTAAGGAGCAACAAGCAGTCTTACGAGGTGATGGCCGAGTGGGGATGCATAACTGAATGCAAAAATTCAAAAAAGGTTATTGTTCGGAATTTAAATAAGTCGGCTAATAACATCCCAGATAACCTCTTGAATTGCTTCACACCAAAAGGTCCACCTTTTATTCAGAAAAAAGAGATTTTAGATTCGCTTTATATTGCACATTGGAGCTGGATACGCATGGAGTTAGAAAAAGATGACAGAGACTAGACAATAAAAACAGTAACTACTAATGAAATTGCTTTAGCTCTTCTTTCCGATGCGGTAGATAGGGAAGTCAATGCCTTCGGAGGAGCGCGAAGCTTTCTACTCTAACTATCTTAGCTTATGTTTATGAAGCAAATATCCCTACACCACTGAGGAAAAAACTAAAGGCACTAAGAGCAAAACATTCGGATAAATAAGCTGTTTTTTGGGGCCACTTCTAGCGATGCCTCTACGGGAAGAAAATTGAATAAGGAACTTGTGGCTGTGTGGTGACGTGTAATTGCTCAGGAGTGCATGATGATGAAAATTAATGCTCTAATGTTGTCAGTGTTGATCCTGTTTGCAGTTTCAACTGCCGTTGCGGCTACCGATGGCTTCTACACGATCTCTCCGACAGCCGCCAGTTGGTATGGTACCGACGAGAACCGCTTGAAAACGCCTGGCCCCGACTACGTCAGCACGTATGGTGATGAAGCGAGTGTTACCTATTTGCTGCCGTGGCCATTTATCTTTTATGGCCAAACCTTCAATCAGATTACCGCTGATACGAACGGTAATATCTGGTTTGGCGTCAGCGTGTCAGCCAATTCATTTACCCTAGGTAACAATGGCCTTGGCCCGGTCATAGCAGCATGGAATAATGACCTCTCTTCCTACCTGAGCGGCGGAGTCTTTATCCAGCACAAGTCCAATCCAGAGTGTGTAGTTGTAGAGTGGAAGACCGAAACTTACACAAATGAAGGACGTCGCAGGCCGAACACCTTTGAGACGGTTCTTTTTCCCTCAGGTCAAATGAGGCTGGACTATCAATCATTCACCCCGGCATCGACCAATAAGGACTTAGGCTCCGGGATATCGCTCAATGATGGCACATACCTTGTGAACCTGACGAGCAGCGCCGGGAATATGTTCACCCTTGGAGGGCAATCTTTTCTTATCAGCACCGCAGGTGGAAGTACAAGAGCACTGGACGTTTCCTTCACTGGCGGAGGGGGTACCGTTACAAGCAATGTCGGTGTTACCTGGAATGCCAGCAATCCGGCAAATCTTCCTGCTGGCGCTCATATCGTGGTGCAGTTAACCCCAACCCTCGGCTATATATTTAATGGCTGGAGCGGGCCATGCAGTGGCTCAGGAACCTGTTCGTTTGTTCTTAATCAAAACACGAACGTGACTGCATCTTTTTCGGTTGATATCTCTCTCCCACTGGTTCTCTCCTCATCCGGTGTAAAAAATCGTTTCATCCAAGCAGCTTATGATGGAACCACAGCTGACAGCAATCTCAAACTCGTTGCAACCAATTTTTATGAAAATTTTAGTGTAAATCAGAACAAAACCGTCACCATAAAGGGAGGATACAATATTAACTTCACAAATAACAGTGCTGGACAGTCGGGAGTTAACGGTGTGGTGACGGTAACAAATGGAACCCTGGTTGTGGACGGGCTAACTATTCGCTAATTTTTAAGTGATGTAACGGCTTATCTGATTGACTACTTATTTTGTGGTGATGAGAGTCATTATCATTTTTTTTGGAGGCTCATGGACGTGGTCAACGAAGGAGAGTATATCGCGGTATTCAATTCCATTCATCGGGTCATGAAGGCCGAATCGTGTCTCAAGGAGAAAAGGCTTCCCATTCTCCTCATTCCCGCACCCCGGTCGGTAAGCTCCGACTGCGGGCTTGCCATCCGTTACGGCGAGGCGGACCGGATGGCCGTGGAAACCCTCCTGGGAGGGGCGGATCTGGCGCCGGAGATGGTGTATCGCCGGAGCAGGGAAGAGTACATATTGTGCAGGGGGTTACATGAAAACCATTGATTGTCGTAATATGGCCTGTCCGCTGCCGGTGGTAACGGTGAAGCGGGCGCTGGAGGGTAAGGGGAGCGTTGGGGTGACCGTGTTGCTGGACGATGGCCCCCCCCAGGAGAATGTCTGCCGCTTCGCCCGGAACCGGGGGTATGAGGTCAGCGAGACACTCTCCGCCGACGGGGTAACACTGGTCATTACGGCGCCGGAAGGGGATGAAGCGATGTCACCCACCACCCCGGCGATACCGGAGGGGGGGTGTATTCTCGTGACCTCGGACAAGCTGGGTGACGGTCCCGAGGAGTTGGGACGGCTCCTGATGAAAAACTTCATCATCACGCTCCTGGAGAGTTCCCGGCTTCCCCCCAGGATCTTTCTGGTGAACAGAGGGGTGTTGCTGGCCACGGAAGGTTCGGAACTGCTGGAGAGCCTGGAAAAGCTGGGTAATCGGGGGGTGGAGATCCTTTCCTGCGGGATCTGCCTGGACTTCTTCGGCAAGCGGGAGGCGTTACGTGCCGGAGAGGTGACGAATATGTTTGCCGTCGTGGAATCCCTCATGGCGGGTGGCGGAACGATCCGTCTCTGAACGGCGTAACCCCCTGAAGTTTTGGCTTGACAAGGCGTTACGCTCTCCACTATAGTGCTTTTCTTTGATGCGATGGGAAGTCGTAAGGGGTTCGTGCGTCTTCAACCACGTCACAGGAGCTTCACCAGGCGGGTATGTTCGATTCTCTTTCCGACAGATTAGACGGCATCTTCAAGAAACTCCGGGGCCACGGGGTGATGACCGAGGAGAATATCAAGGAGGCGCTGCGCGAAGTCCGGCTCTCCCTCCTTGAAGCGGATGTCAATTTCAAGGTCGTCAAGGATTTCATCGAAAAGGTCAGGGAACGCGCCGTCGGTACCCAGGTGCTCCAGAGTCTTGCCCCAGGCCAGCAGGTCATCAAGATCGTTCACGATGAGCTGGTCCTCCTCATGGGTGGGGACATGGATAACAGCCTCGATCTGGCGGCTCGCCCGCCGGTGGGGATCATGATGGTGGGGCTCCAGGGTTCCGGAAAGACCACCAGTTGTGGCAAGCTGGCCCGGCATCTCAAGGCCCAGCGTCGACGCCCCCTCCTGGTGCCTGCCGACGTGTATCGCCCGGCAGCCATCGAGCAGCTGAAAACCTTGGGGAAGCAGCTCTCCATCGAAGTCTACCATGGGGAGAGCGACCAGCCGGTGGAGATCTGTTCCCAGGCGCTTCGCTACGCCGAACTGAACGGCTTTGACACCGTACTCTTCGATACAGCGGGACGGCATCAGATCGACGAGTTCCTCATGGATGAACTCGCCCTGATCAAGGAAGCCGTGTCGCCGCGGGAGATCCTCTTCGTGGCCGATGCCATGACCGGGCAGGAAGCGGTGAATGTCGCTGCCGGTTTTAATGACAAGCTGGATATCACCGGCGTCATCCTGACCAAGCTTGACGGTGACGCCAAGGGTGGCGCTGCCCTCTCCATCCGCGCAGTCACCGGCAAACCGGTGAAGTTCGTGGGGGTAGGGGAGAAGCTGGACGCCCTGGAGATCTTCTACGCCGACCGGCTTGTGTCACGGATACTGGGTATGGGAGATGTCCTCTCCCTCATCGAGAAGGCTCAGTCCACCTTTGACGTGAATGAGGCGGAGCGACTCCAGCAGAAGCTGAAGAAGAACCAGTTCGATCTGGAAGATTTCAAGAATCAGCTCCAGCAGATCAAGAAGCTCGGATCGATGGAGTCGATTCTCGGCATGATCCCCGGCGTCGGGAAAGCCCTCAAGCAGATGCAGGGAGCGGCCCCCGGTGAAAAAGACCTGAAGCGGATCGAGGCGATCATCGACTCCATGACCAGGGGGGAGCGGGCTAATCACGCCATCATCAACGGGAGTCGGCGCTTGCGCATCGCCAAGGGGAGCGGGACCACGGTACAGGAGGTCAACCAACTCCTCAAGCGGTTTACCGAAGCCCAGAAGATGATGAAGCAGCTCCAGAAGTTGGGCCCCAAGGGGCTCATGAAGGGAATGGGGGGGATGGGGAGCATGGGTAAGGGGATGTTTCCTCCCTTTGGCTGATGAAACGACAATGGATAATTGTAGACCTAGAACTTAGAACCTTGAACCTAGAACCTAGAACTTAGAACCTTGAACCTAGAACCTAGAACTTAGAACTTTGAACCTAGAACCTAGAACTTAGAACCTTGAACCTAGAACCAGTTTTCGGGAGGAAACACCATGGCAGTAAAAATCAGGTTGGCTCGCGCCGGCGCCAAGAAGAGACCCTTTTACCAGATCGTGATCGCCGACGAGCGTTGCCGCCGTGATGGCCGGTTCATCGAAAATGTCGGTACCTATGACCCGACCAAGAACCCCGCAGTGGTGAAACTGGAAGAAGGAAAGGCTCTTGAGTGGCTTTCCAAAGGGGCTCAGCCCACCGATACGGTGAAGCAGATCCTCAAGAAGGAAGGAGTCTGGGCGAAATTCTGCACCGTGTAATTCGAACCGGTCCGCCGGATATTCCCGCACCATAGGACACCGACATGAAAGATCTCGTAGTGGCCATTGCCAAGTCGCTTGTGGATGACCCCAGTCAGGTGGAGGTGTCCGAAGAGATGGAAGACGACACCACGGTGATCAAGCTGTCCGTGGCCAAGGAAGATATGGGGCGGATAATCGGTAAGGAAGGGCGGACCGCCAAGGCGATCAGGACACTGTTGAACGCGGTATCCACCAGGAATAACGCCAAGGCTGTCCTGAAGATTGTAGAGTAATGTCGATACCGTCAGAGTTGTTGGCCATCGGCAAGATCACCGGAACTCACGGCATCAAGGGGATGTGCAAGTTGCACCTCTATTCCGGTGACGACGGCACCCTGCGGGCGGTTCATGACCTTACCCTCCGCCTCACCGATGGCAGCCACCGTGAGGTTACGGTGGTTTCTCTCCAGGGGAGTGGTCGCAAGACGATTCTCTGCCTGAAGGGTTACGATAGCATCGAGGATGCATCGAAAGCTGTGGGGGGGGAACTGCTGGTACGACGCGACCAGTTTCCGGCGACCGAAGAGGGTGAATACTACTGGACCGACCTCATCGGGCTGAGAGTCGTCACCGATGGTGGTGAAGATCTCGGTACGCTTGCAGAGATCATCGAGACGGGGAGTAACGATGTCTATGTCGTCCAGGGGGGGGGTAAAGAGTATCTCATTCCGGCCCTGGAAGATGTCGTCCTGAAGGTGGATCTGGAAAACGGGACGATGACGATTGCCCCGCTGGATGGCTTGCTTCAACTGTGACCTTTGATATTCTTACGCTCTTCCCCGGGATGTTTGACGGGCCGCTCACGGAAAGCATCCTGAAGCGGGCCGCGGAGAGCGGTCTGATTTCGGTTCGCTGCCATAATATCCGTGATTACGCCAAGGACAAACACCGGAGCGCCGACGATGCACCCTACGGTGGCGGCACCGGGATGATCATGAAGGTGGAGCCGCTGGCAGGCTGCATCGAGGCAGTGAAAGAGGAGCGTCCCCGAAGCAAGGTGGTACTCACCTCACCCCGGGGCAGAACGTTTTCCCAGGAGTTAGCCCGGGAGTTTGCGGATGAACCGGGACTGATCATCATCTGCGGACGTTACGAAGGGGTTGATGAGCGAGTAAGCTCCCTGTATGTGGACCATGAAATTTCCCTTGGGGACTTTGTCCTCACCGGAGGAGAACTGGCCGCCATGGTGATTGTGGATGCCGTTTCCCGTTTCATCCCCGGGGTTCTGGGGGGGGCGGGCGCCGCCCATACGGATTCTTTCAGTGACGGTCTATTGGAGTATCCTCAGTATACTCGGCCTCCGGACTTTCGGGGGATGACGGTTCCCGCTCCGCTCCTCTCCGGCAATCATGCGGAGATCGCCCGCTGGCGCAGGGAACAGTCGCTCCTTAAAAGCCGGCGAGTTCGTCCGGACCTTCTTGCTTCTGCCCCTCTGACGGAAAAAGAACGCCGGTGGCTGGCTAACAGTGAAGGGGAGGGTGGTGCACAATGACTGGGGCGCCCGTGGCCATTGCCCTGATGCATTATCCCGTCTATGATCGTAATCATTGTACGGTGGTTTCCGCCATAACCAATCTGGACCTCCACGATATTGCCCGAGCTGCCCGAACCTTCGGGGTTGTTCGTTATTACATAGTGACTCCGGCGGTACAGCAGCAGCGACTGGCTGAAAAGATTATCGGACACTGGCGGGAAGGGTACGGGGCGACCTATAATCCCAAGCGGAAGGCGGCGCTGGAACTCGTCACCGTACGAGATACTTTGGCTGACGCCATGTCTGATTTTCAGGCCGAATACGGCGTTTCACCACGACTGGTGGCTACCGGAGCCGCCGCTGCCGCAACAACTACCTATGCCGCACTTCGGGAAGAGCTGGGGAGTACGAAGGCGCCGCATCTCCTCCTGTTCGGTACGGGGTGGGGGCTGGCGGACGAGATCATGGCTGCCGCTGACGTTATTCTGCCCCCCTTGCAGGGAGCGGGTGAGTACAACCATTTGTCGGTCCGTTCCGCTGCGGCAATCATCCTGGACCGCCTTTTGGGAAAATAAACGAAACAGACCATCACATCACAAACGGATAGTGAACGATAAGGGAGGAATGAGAGCATGAATCGGATTGATTTGATCGAAATGGAGCAGATGAAGAAGAGCATCCCGGTTTTCAAGGCGGGAGATACCGTCAAGGTCCACGTGAAGATCGTGGAAGGTGACAAAAGCCGTATCCAGGCATTTCAGGGGGTGGTGATCAGTCGGCAGAACGGCGGCGTGCGCGAAACCTTCACCGTCCGGAAAATCTCCAACAACATCGGCGTTGAGCGCGTTTTCCCGCTTCATTCGCCGACGCTGGACAAGATAGAGGTTATTACTCGCGGCCAGGTTCGTCGCGCCAAGCTCTACTATCTCCGGAAACTCCGCGGCAAGGCCGCTCGCATCAAGGAAAAGAAATACATCGCAGTCAAGTAACAGTAAGCGCCCCGGCCAAAACCGGGGCGTTTTTCGTTCTGTGGTTGATTGATACTGTTGGCGTAAGAAAAAGGAGCACCGAGATTTGGAAATCTTCGTGCTCTTTTTTATCCTAAAAACGGCAATTGGACACGGAAAAAGCGGATAACTTTGTCATCCAGCATGACAGACTTAAAAGCGTCGCCCCTCCGTTTTTTGAAGCCTTTTGCCAGAGTCTCCGGTTTCTGTTATACTCCGCTGCATCTGCTCCGAAACAGCTCAGGGAGACTCACATGGGACCATTGGCGCTTAAACGGGAAGAACGGTTCACCTACGGCGATTATCTCACCTGGGATGACGACGAGCGGTGGGAACTCATTGACGGTGTTCCCTACAATATGTCGCCGGCGCCGGCGCCGACGCATCAACTGATTCTCGGCGAACTGCATCTCCAGTTTGGCGCCTGGTTGAAAGGTAAGCCGTGCCGGCTCTTTCTTGCTCCCTTTGACGTCCGCCTTCCTGAAGCAGACGAGTCTGATGAACAGGTTGAGACGGTGGTGCAGCCGGATCTTTCCATAATCTGCGACAGTACGAAAGTGGATAAGGCAGGGTGCCGGGGAGCGCCTGATCTCGTGGTGGAAATTCTCTCTCCCGCAACGGCCCGAAAGGATCTCACGG
>CAIUUR010000076.1 GCA_903902345.1 uncultured Geobacteraceae bacterium
ACCGGTTGCTGGTATGTTCTTTGTCGCGAATCACCTTAGTATCCGGCATCTATTCCGCTTACTGCAAAATTCTTGATTGTCATCCTGAGCAAAGCAAGGATCTGTTTTTACAGCAGGTGCTTCGCTTCGCCCGGCATGACACAATGGGGGGTACTGTTTTTTATGTTCAGGAAATGGTGAGATCTCTGAGGAATCCGCTTTGGCTTCTGATTGTAACGGGTAACAATAGCACCCCCGGTGGATACCCGTCAAAGCAAATCAGCCGCTTGCCGCAGCTGCCGCCATGCCGTAGGGGAGCTTCACGGTGAACGTGGTCCCCACGCCCACCTCACTGGCCACCTGGATCTCTCCGCCATGATTTTTTATGATCTCCCGGGAGATGCTGAGCCCCAGGCCGGTCCCCTTCCCCTCCCCCTTGGTGGTAAAAAAGGGCTCGAAAAGTCGATCCAGTATCTCCGGAGGGATCCCCACCCCGGTATCACTCACCGAAGCGTAGACGAAGGAGTCATCATGCCAATTTCGCAGGGTGATCTGTCCCGGTGTCTCAAGTGCGTGACCGGCGTTCACCAGCAGGTTCAGAAAGACCTGGTTCAACTGACCGGAGTTCCCCAGGATCGTGGGTAAGGGGGCGTACTCCTTCCTGATGGTAGCCACATATTTCAACTCGTTATTAACAATAGTGAGAGCCCGCTCCAGACAGGAGTTCAGATCCACCGGTTCATGCTCCTGGGTATCCATGCGGGAAAAACTCTTCAGATCCCCCACGATCTTCGTCACCCGCCCCACCCCCTCCAGGGATTCGGTGATCAGATCGACCCCATCCACCAGAATGTGATCTATATCCAGTGCCGTCCTACTACCGTTGTCACTACTTTGGGTCGGTGGCGCGTGATCCCCCTCCTGTTCCTGCAGAAACCGGTCATACCGGACGATCTGATCAAAATACCTGGCCAGGCCGTTCAAGTTTCCGGCGATGTAGGCCATGGGGTTGTTGATCTCGTGAGCCACGCCGGCAGCCAACTGCCCCAGAATGGCCATCTTCTCATTTTGGATAAGAACCTGATCCTTCTCACGGTTTTTTTGGACCTCCACTGCCACCAGCCCTTCCAGCTCCCTGTTGAGTTCCTCCAGTTGCCGCTGGTGAAACTGCAGCAACTCCTGAGCCATGATCCGCTGGCCGATCTGCTGTTGCAGAAGTTCCGTCTGCTCCCGCAGCGCCGCCTCGCTCCGTTTCCGCTCCGAGATATCACGAACAATCCCCACGGCGTTCCACCGTTCCCCGTACCTGAAACTGGAGAGAGTAAGCTCCACGGGAAAGACCTCCCCCCCTTTGCGCAGGGCGGAGAGTTCCAGGGAGCGATTCATCACCCCCCCTTCACCGCTGAGGGCAAAATTGCCGCGGGCGCCATGGTAGGCGGCCTGATCCTTGGAGCTTACCAGGATATCGTGCAGTGGTTGGCCAAGGACCTCATGGGCGACATAACCGAAGGTTCGCTCCGCGGCGGGATTCCAGTGGTTGATGATCCCCTCGTCATCCAACATGATGATGGCGTCCTGGGCGACATCGCTGAAGACACGGAATTTCTTAAGTTCATCCTCTGCAACCACGAATTCCAGGGCATAGCCGATATCGGCGCAGATCTCCACCAGAAGTTGCACTTCTTCCGGTGCAAAGAAGTCGCACTCGGTGGAATAGAGGGTGAGACTGGCGATCCCTCCGGAGGGTAGAGAGACCGGAAAACCGGCGCAGGAGTTGAATTCGTTCCGCACCGACTGATTGCGCCAGGGGAGGAGATAGTCGTTGGCCGGGATATCGTTACAAAGGAAAGGGCGGTTTTCCCGAATGGCGACGCCGCTGGGGCCTCGACCTTCGGGGATATCATGGATGGAGCTCCTGACCTCGGCGAGATACCCCACGATGTCACCGAAGTCCGCACGATGAACGATCCACCCTTCGCTGTCGGGAACACCAAACCAGGCCATCCGGAATCCGCCGATCTCCACCAGTATCCGGCAGATATCCTGGAGCAACTCCCTCTCTCCCGGTTTGCGGGTCATGGCGCGATTGACGGCGCTGAGAACGGCATAAAGGCGGCCGGTGCGACGGAAAGAGCTCATCTCCGGGATGAGAGGATTAACCGATGGTTTGAACAGTTCTGGTTGCATGAAAAAATCCTCCCGGCATGAGAGATCGCCACGACACCCATGATCGGTTCGGGAGGGAGCACAGTGATCTCTTCGTCGTATCCCATTGAATGAATGCCGGAGCATGTCCCCATGGGGACAATTCGACATCAGGGATGTTGCGCTGCAGGGATATGTAGCACTATTCATGCCAGCCATCTGTCATGTTATCTTTCAATGATTTGCACGAAAAGCGCCGTGAAAGTTGTCCCGGAGTGGACAGCCTGTCCCCGTCGGGACAAGGGTGCAAAGGAACGAATCAGGTTGCTTCCAGGCCGGAATGCCGGACATCCTTCCCGTTGACCATGAAAATGACCATTTCAGCCACGTTGGTGGCGTGGTCGGCGATCCGTTCCAGATGTTTGGCGATGGCGGTGAGCTTCAGCGTCCGAGTAATCATGGCGGGATCGTCGATCATGAGCGTCAGGAGTTCATGCTGAATATGCTCATTGAGAATATTTACTTCGTTGTCACGGCGGCAGACATCAAACGCCAAGATATCGTCGTGGCGCACAAAGGCGTACAGTGCATCTGCCACCATGGCGGCGGTAAGTTCCGCCATTTGGGACAACTCCGGGAGGAGTTCCAACGGCGGCAGATCGTTCAATTCCAGCGCCCGCCGGGCGATGTTACGGGATTTATCGCCGATCCGTTCCAGGTCGGTGACAATCTTCATGGTCAGCGTGATGAACCGGAGATCCCGAGCCGCGGGCTGCCGCTGCGCCAGGATTTCGAGACAACGTTCATCAATCTCCATCCGATCGATATCCTTGTCTCCCGCGATGACCATCCCCGCCAGTTCCGAGTCCCTCTCCACAAAGGATTGCATGGCGTCGATGACCATCTTCTCCACCTTTCCCCCCATGTCCAGCAGGCGGGAACGGAGTTCCATCAGGTCAGCGTCAAACTGTAACATCAGATGATTCGTCATAACGTACCTCGCAAAAACATGTTCGAGGTTCAGGGTTCAGGGTTTTAACCTTGAACCTTGAACTTATTTTTATTTTATTTCCTTCAACGTCTTTTCCACCATCTTCACGACACTGGCAGGGAGCGGCGCGTAGAGGAGGGGGGCCGCCATTTTCTGACCGTCATGGACGCTCCAGGACAGGAACTCCACCAGCTTTCGTCCCGTGACCCTATCCTTCTGCTGGGCGTAGACCAGCAACCAGGTGAAACCGACCACCGGGTAACTCCCCTTCCCCGGCTGGTTCACCAGGGAAACCCGGTAGTCCGCCGGCGTATGCCCAGCCCCCACCGCCGCGGAGATGGAGCCGATGGTGGGCTCCACGAACTCCCCCTCTCTGTTTTTCAGGTGGGCATAGGGGAGATGGTTCTCCAGGGCATGAGCCAGATCAACATATCCCAGGGCGTACTTGGTTTTCTTCACCAAGGCGGCGACCCCTTCGTTACCCTTTCCTCCCAGACCTGCCGGCCATTGCACCGATCCCCCTCTTCCGACCCTGGCGCTCCACTGCGCATTGACGCCGGAGAGGTAGTCGGTGAAGATGCTGGTGGTGCCGCTCCCGTCGGAACGGTGGATAACGGTGATCGGTTTGTCCGGGAGAATCACGCCGGGATTGTTCCCGGCGATCTTCGGGTCGTTCCACCGGGTGATCTTCCCCAGATAGATGTCGGCCAACTCCTCGGACGGTATCCTGATCCCGCCGCCGATACCGGGAAGGTTATAGGTAACCACCACCGCCCCCAAGACCGTGGGAATATGAAGCAGCCTGCCGGGCGCCCCCTTCAACTCCTCGTCGGTGAGAAACTTGTCCGTGGCGCCGAACTCCACGCTTCGGGCCAGGATCTGCCTGATCCCATCGCTGGAACCGGTGGCCTGGTAGTTGAATTTGACCTCCCTGTCGATCCTGGAGTACTGGGAGAACCACTGGGAGTAGAGCGGGAAGGGGAAGGTAGCCCCCGCCCCGTTCATCGTGGTCGTCGCACCGGCAGGGACAACAGCCGACAGCAGAGTACAGATCAGCAGCAAACATCTAACCATGACAGTTCTCCTTCGTTACCCTTTTGATTAAACGTGACGAGATCCGCTCCTCCACGGAGCACGGGAAAACTCTTGAGCAGTTTTAGCAGAGGAATGTTGAGTTCACATTGATTTGACGAGGCATTTGCGTGAAGGAGGCAACTGTCAAGTAAACAGCAAGATGGTCACATCGAAGACACCATGAATGTTGGCGAGGGAGAGGTTTTTCCCCTCAAGAGGGATCATATTTACAACTCATGTGCGAGGGGGGGGCGGTCTTGATTTTTTGCATTTACGCAGTGGGTGCGGCTCGTAACGCAGCAATCAAGATCGTCCCCCCCCGATAATGCTGAGAGGAGGTGGATAGCCTTGAACCTAGAGAGTGCGGGGAGTCAGGGGGATTGTCTTTGAGGCCCCCCACGTCTTCGTATTCCAGAGATATTCTCGCACCGTCAACGACTTGGCATCGATGGATACGACCTGGAAGGATAATTTGCTGGGATCGCCCACGGATACGTTGCCTTTCATGGGGGAGTCCACCCGGAACGTGGGCAAGCTGATGTCGTTGTCGGGACCGGTATAGTTGTAGAACTCGTTGGCGTTATCATGGCCATGGAAGTAGGCGACGATATTCTTGTGGGTTTTAAGCCAGGCAACGAGAGCACGTTGTTCAATGGCATCGGCGATTGCTATCGTTCCGGCGGCATCGGAGAAGGGGGTGTTAAAGGGGGTGGCTTCGGCAAAGGTGTCGGAAATAAGGTTCTCGAATTTATTGGCGGAAAGTATGGTGTAGGGCGCAATGGGGTTGGTGAACAGCTTCGCCTCGGCGACGGGCGGAGCGTGGGTGAATAACACCACGGGAGTCGTTGCGGGCACTGTTGCCAGATCGGCGTCAATGAGCGGTCTGTTAACCGAATCGGGCCACATCCCGACAAAGACGAAGTGGACGCCATTCACGTCGCGCGAAGTGACGAGTCGATTCTCTTTTGTGGCGTAACTGGTCGCCGCCGTAGTGACGCTGCCGGGCGCACTTCCGATGAATGATGCATTCGTCAGGGATTTTGTCGGCATCATGAGATTGTATATGGCTGCGTAGGCGGTCGCGTCAAGCACGGAGCCGTTCTTGTAGTAGCCGATGGCATTGGAGGTGTCATGATTGCCGGTGGTCATGAAGAGAGGGGCTTTGCTACCGGACTTGTTCTTGAGGTTGAGAACCGTAAAATAATCCGTCTGGAACTGAGGCCACATTTCCGAGGCCGGGGCGTTTTTGCGCGGATAGATGGCTCCCTCCGAACGATTGACCGCATCACCGGTTACCGCAACAAAGTCCACCGCCACAAAAGGCTGTCCGGCGTTGACTCCGCTATCGGCGGGGAGCGAGATGGCTGCCGTCTGCAACCGGTTCATCTCGGCAATCATCGCTCCGTTTACCTGTTGCGCGCTGCTCATCCCCGAAAAGGGGATTTTTTTTATCCCGTAATGGGTGTCCGACGTGTAGACGAAAGTGGTTGTCGTGTTTACGACATCGGTCGTGGTCGTTGAGCCGGAACCGCAACCGGACAGCAGCAGCAGTGAGGCCAACGACGTCATGGCCAGTTTCGAGACGACAGATACGTTCATTTTTTTCCTCCAAGGGTTGATGTGTCTCCGAACAGCTTCGTAATTGTCACATAACACCGTTGCAATCGCGTCACGGTCGAATTACAATTCGGAAAAATATGAAGGGAGAGTACGTCCCGGAGGGGGCGTCCTTGTTTTGCCATTTACTGCGGCGCCCGGCGACTCTCCCCGACTTCGGAGAGCGCTTCAAGGAGAAGAGTGCCCATCAATTTACATACCTGTTACCTGCTCTCAGCATGATGTATCTTTTTTTCTGTTGTAATGCACCGAGGGAAGAAGTGACCCGGCTTTACAGGTGAAATTAATCCCCCCCAGCTCCGCTCACTGGTAAGTCACGCCGGCGTCATCCAAGCGGCGGATAACATCGGCGTGGCGCATACGTATTTTCTGACTCTCATCAACGGAGATAGCGGCAACTCGCCGGCCAATCTGATAAGCACCCTCCTCCATACTATTTCCCTTCTGACCGGTAGCTCTTCCTTTGATGATGATATCTGTCTCGTCGGCATCGCTATCCCGTAGCGGGCGGTCGGGTCAGGCGTCGCCAGCCCCCTACTCCCCCAGATAGGTGTATCCCAGCAGTGTCCGGTCCAGCAGTTCGATGAAATGACTGCTCTCTTCGATGGTAATCTTGCGCGACGCCACGTCCTTCTCCAAGTTATCCCTGACCTGCTTCAGAATCTCCGGTCCCTTGTACTGCACATACTTGAGGCTCTCCCAGGTAACATCGCCGTTGATCACCGTGTCGATCTGATAGCCGGTCTTCTTGTTGAAGGTGACATGCACCGCGTTGGTGTCGCCGAAGAGGTTGTGCATGTCCCCCAGGATCTCCTGGTAGGCGCCGATGAGAAAGAAGCCGATGAAGTAATCCTCGTCCTTGCGCAGATCGTGGAGGGGGAGATATTTGGTTCGGCCGTTCTGCCCCACGAAACTGGTGATCTCACCGTCGGAGTCGCAGGTGATATCGGCAATGGAGGCCATGACCCCCGGCTTCTGATCCAGCCGCTGCAGCGGGATATGGGGATATTCCCCCCAAGGCATAGGGTCTCAATCGCTTCCATTGCTTCTTGTTGTCGCTGTGATATTGGGAATCCTGATTACTACCAATTACCAATCTGCGGCTACCTGAATCTCCCTCCCCTTCAAGGGGAGGGCTGGGGTGGGGATGGGGAAAAAGCAGAGTCTGAGCGCCCATCCCCACCCTGACCTCCCCCTTGAAGGAGGAGGAACGAAAAAAACCGGAGATTAGTACCAATCAGGTTATCGATAAACATATCATCTCCGAGAACGCGACTATCGGTAACGCTGCCGCAATGAAAGGCATGGACATGCCCTTCTTCTCTCTCCTGAGCGATGAGGTCCGTATTCTTCATGCGGCAGGAGAAACTTGCATCGCTGGGTCAACTGGCCGCCGGAGATGAACACTCTGGCCGACTACTTCCGGAAGCATGACGACGTGATGCCATCGCCGGCGCGAAAATCATCACCGCGGGGGGGAAGTCACTGGAACTGGAGTACATTCTGGGGGACGGGGGGAGCCTGATTGCCGAATCTTTGGAGGGGGTGCAGCGGGTGACGAAGATCGTCCGGGATCTGAAGAGCTTTTCCTGAACCTGCTGCTCAATGCGGGGCACAAGTCGCCCCCCCATGGAGCAGCGGCGGATCACCTCCAGGCGCAATAATTCAAAGCCTCCGGGGGGGGAGAGTCCCGGCGGGTCAACACCGCCTCCAGCGCCTTTCCGATGGCCGCCTGACGACCGGCAATGACCGAAAACGCCTTTGTCCCGAAATCCTGGATCGCCTGCAGAGCCAGAGCGATTTCCCAGGAGGCGGCAACGGCAGGGTCGTCACTACGTACCCTGGATTCATACTCACTGCGGGTCTTGGTGATATCTTCCGCCACCATCTCCCGGGTGATGTCGTTGACGCTGAGCTGATGTTCCAGCAGGTCGGCGCCCCGTGATGCCTGGCCGAGGAGTCGCCAAGTGACGTCCGTGGTCCTGAACTGCATGACTTTTGCCACGTGGGGCATTGCGGTGAGTACTTCCGCCGATATTCTTCCGAGAGTGTCGTCTGAGCTGTTCATGGCCGTGGCCTCCTTGCCTGTGCCGAAACAAAAACCATTCCTTGTTCCCAACCTCCCTGCGCTCTCGCTGTCCCCCTTACCTCTCTTATCGTCATCTCACCACGCGAAACTTAGTTTCATTCGCCGCTCTTTTGTGGTATTTGGTAGGAAATGGCTTTTAGGAAAAGGAAACCGGCATGAATGACTCCTTGACCCCGATGAGCGGCGGCGAGATCCCCCTGGAACAGCCGCTGAGCATTCTCTGCGTGGATGATGAGGATAATATCCTCAAGGCCCTGAATCGTCTCTTTCGCAGGGAACCGTTTCGCGTGCTGACGGCAAACTCCGGGGAGGAGGGGCTGGAAATCCTGCGGAGCACGAACAACATCGGCCTGATCCTCAGCGACCAGCGGATGCCGGGTATGAATGGCACCACCTTCCTCCAGTCCGCCACCGCACTGGCTCCCGACACCCCCCGCCTGATCCTCACCGGCTACGCGGATGTGCATGCCGCCATTGAGGCCATCAATCAGGGGCGCGCCTGCCGCTTTCTGACCAAACCGTGGGATGACGACGAAGTGCGGCAGGCGGTGCGTGACGAGCTGCGTCGCTACCTGATGGTTCAGGAAAACTCCCGCCTCAACGCCCTGGTTGCCCGGCAGAACGAAGAACTGGCGGAGATTAACAGCCGGCTGGAGGAAAAGGTCCGGCGACAGACCACCGAGATCCGCCGGCAGTACGACGAGACCCTGACGCTGAACCGGCGGTTGAAAAACAACTATGATGCCATTATCCTGTCGTTTTCCGATCTCATGGAGCTGCGCCACCATCAGATCCGCTCCCACTCCCGCAGCGTCTCCGCCTGCGCCGGGCTGATCGCCCGATTGGCCGGGGCGGACGAAGAGCTCTGCGAACAGATCCGGGTCGCCGCACTCCTGCACGATATCGGCAAGATCGGGATCTCCGATCGGTTATTGGCCATGGCCCCCAGTGATATGGCCCCCGGAGAGCTGCGGGAGTATCAGCTCCATTCCGTGAGAGGCCAGACGGCCATCGACTCCATCGAAGAGCTCCGGGAGGTCGGGCTGCTGGTCCGCCACCACCATGAAGCCTACGACGGCGGCGGTTATCCCGATGCCCTCGCCGGTGAGCGAATCCCGCTGGGTTCCCGAGTCATCGCCCTGGCAAACCATATCGCCAACGCCGTTTCCCGGTTCAGGGGGGAAGACGCCCTTGACCTCGCCATCAGGGAAACGTCCGGCCGGATGGGGACGCTCCTGGATCCCCGGTTGGCCGGCTGGGTGGAGAGGTCGACCCGCGAGACCTTTGCCACCGTACCCCGGGGTGTCGGCTTCACCCAAGCGGAACTGGCGCCCCAGGATCTCACCCCCGGCATGATTCTCAGCCGGGATCTCCTCAGCGGCAGCAGGGTGCTCCTCCTTCAGGAGGGGACCCGGCTGGGGGAGTCGGAGCTGACGGCGTTGCAACGAACGGCGAAAAATGACCCGTTCCACTCCGGAGTGGGAGTGCTGATTCCCCAGGGGACCCCAAAAGAGACAAATTTTACCTTTCATTGACGGCAGACAAAAAAGCCCGCTTTCGCGG
>CAIUUR010000077.1 GCA_903902345.1 uncultured Geobacteraceae bacterium
GCGGAAACTATTGCCTTGTGGCGGGAGTTCTCCGGTTGGCGTACTCCTTGAGTATTGTCGCCGAGGCGCTGGTGTCGGTAAGGTCAGGGGTAAAGGTCTCCGTCCCGTGCTGTTTCTCCATGGTTTCACAGAGAGTGTCCAAAGATTTGAACTCCGCCTGGACCAGTCGGAGGATCGTCAGGAACTTCGCACAATCAAGATGGGGCAGATGCTCGGCAACCGTCAACCGGAGGCGCTTTAGCTTATCCTCGCTCAGCGAGGCGATATCCATGGTGAAGAGATCCAACCGGCACTGCTGCATCGCTTCGATGCCGATCCCCTCCTGATAGAATGCCAGGCAGAGG
Source organism: uncultured Geobacteraceae bacterium (assembly GCA_903902345.1). Taxonomy (GTDB): domain Bacteria; phylum Desulfobacterota; class Desulfuromonadia; order Geobacterales; family CAIOGM01; genus CAIOGM01. Next base: position 345 of record CAIUUR010000077.1, read on the forward strand.
AGGCTGTCGGCAATGGTTCGCCGAATGTGCGGGTTACTCTCCGTTTCTAGGCGGTGCGTGCAGATCTCCTTGATCATCTCCTTGGGCCAGGGGAGGATCGAGGCGTCATAGATCTCATTGTTCCGGTGACGCCGATCGATAAATCTGACAAAACCGGCGACAACGTCTTTCATCAACTGAGGATCATACAGGTTCATGGGGAGGACCTCTTCGAAATTTAGCGCAGATATAGCATAACCCCGTGCAAAAATCATCCAAATTGCTCCATCTCATCGCCCCCCTGCTTCTCCTTCCGTGGAAGGATTTGTCGGGGGTAAATCCGGCGACAGGTGGTGAAGTGGAAATGTGTAAAGAAACCTGACAGTGAGGCGTGACGAGTGTCGGATTTCTTTACACTTCAGTGTGGAATACTGCTGAAACTAGCGGTTTTACGAGTGTATCCAACGGCTTGAGCTTGGCACATAAAGTGCATTATGAACGCGAGTGTTCCAAAATCAGACATAAGGGAAAGGAGAGTCGGACGTTCGTATTACACTGTTGCGGTTGCCTGAAGAAGATTCTCAGGCGTAACTCATTCCTACGGGATCACGAACAAAAGGAGGAAGTCAAGATGAGGAAAAAGATTCTGAGCAGTCTGTGCGCCGTGGCCATCATGGCGTATGCAACACTTTCATGGGGCGTCAGCGCTACTATTGAAAATTATTCCGAAAATTTCAACATGGATTTTTCTTCGAACCTGGGATTATCCCTTGGGGCCACGAGCAGTTCGGTAACGGACACCGCCACCGTCAACGGCACCACCGTGGGGGGATTCGGCGTGTCGCAGCCCGGGCCCAGCGCCGCTTCAGGGTTGGGGACGATCGTGACGGGTAACACGATGATTCAGGGGAACTCGACGGTAGCGGAAGGATCTCCCTCCGTAACCTACAACAATCCCACCTCGCCGGGTGGTGTCGACGTGTATGCACTTTCCGCGGGGATCGTCTCCATTGATCCCTGGGCCAACGGCAATCCGCTCCTCCCCGATCATGCTAAACTCCTCTCCGTAGCCACGTTCCGCCAGGATTTCACCACCACCGCCGCGGGTGTGCTGACCCTCACCGGTCAATTTCACAACTTCTGGCAGGGAGACGCCTCTTCCATCAAGGGGCTCTGGACTAATACCTTTACGATCTATTCGGTGGCGGGCGCGGTCTCCACTCCCATTACCGCAAATTTTAACTTTAACACGTTACTTTCCACGGGAACAACTTTGACCCAAAGCGGTACCTATGACGCCTTGAATAACGGCTATGATGTGGCCTATCTCTTCTCCGCCAGCGCACTCCTTGCCCCGGGCACCTACGCTTGGGATACCAGCGCCACCATCGACGCCGGTGATCCGGTCCCCGAGCCGAGCACCTTTGTTCTCGCCGGGAGCGGTCTCCTTGGCCTCTTCCTGCTCCGTCGTCGTTCCGGCAAGCAGGCCTGAGGCGCCTTAAAAACCTGAAACCTTTACGTGTCGCCTTGGAACCTTGGCGGAAACCAAACACTTAAACGTTCATAACAGAGTGAAAGGACGGTAAAAACCATGACAAAAATCAGCAGAAGGAAGTTCTTGCAGATCTCAGGTCTCGCAGCCGGCGCCTCCATGCTCCCCATGCCGATGAAATGGATGGGCGCAGGGAGCGCGGAAGCCTTCATGCAGTCCCCCAATACGATTCCCCTCTACGGCACCACCCTTCGCCTTGCTGAGATCCCTGTGGCTCTGCCGAACCCGTTTGCCGGCGAATTCGCAGCGGATGAAGTCGCAAGCGCGGTCGTGCCGGGGATGAATGGCGGAGCTCCCGTGAGTTTCCCCTGGGGCTTTCCGAAGACGGGCTTCACGGGTGGCCAGAGCGGCGCCCCGGTGACCGGCGTGCGGCACTATTCCCTTACGGCGGAGCAGTTCGTTGATCCCGGCGTGGTGCCGACCCTCGGACCCACAACGCTCTGGGGTTATTCCCCCGACCTGACCCTTGTGGAGGCGCTGGCTCACCCTGCAGTCGGATTCATCAAGGCGGGTAACCCCTTGATTCCCCTGCTGGTGAACCCGGTTTCCGGGAAGCAGTACCGCCGGCAACTGGGCGGGATCATCCTCTCCGAGGCCAGCGTTACCGGCAAGCCGACGCAGATGACCATGCGGAACAACCTGCCGCTCACCGAAATCATACCCAACGACATGACCGTACCCGGCGCCAACCTGGGCGTGGACCGGACCACGGTCCATTTTCACGGTGGGATCATGCCCTGGATCTCCGACGGCGGTCCCTTTGACTGGTTCTGCTCCGCTCAGCGTACTCAAGCCAACCGGCGGAGCGGCCAGAGCTTCCTCAACAACATTGTCCTGAACCCCGCTGCCGATGCCAACCCGGCCACAAAGTACACCCAGGGCGAATTCTTCTGGAATACCAACCGCCAGACCGCCCGTTTCGGCTGGTATCACGACCACGCCTGGGGAATCACCCGGACCAACGC
>CAIUUR010000078.1 GCA_903902345.1 uncultured Geobacteraceae bacterium
CTGAAGAGGGAGTTTCTCTTTCATGACCGTGATCTTACCGGCTGCATCCACAAACTCGATCTTTACATTTTCGGCTTTTTTCATCGTAACGGATTTTTCGCTATGGTAAAAATCACCGGCATCCATATGCGACACATGGGTTTTTGACTCCGGACTCCAGGCGCCCATTCTCACCGGATGTTTCTTCGCATACTGCTTGACCGCGGCCGCCGACCTTCTGTCGGAGTTTCCTTCCCGCAAAACAGGGTTAACGGCACTCCCCAGACATTTGGCGTAGCGCGCATTAACGGCTTTTTCATCGTCGGTTTTCGGCTCTTCGGGATAGTCGGGAATAGCATATCCCTTACCCTGTAACTCCTTGATGGCGGCTTTCAACTGGGGGATCGAGGCGCTGACATTGGGGAGCTTGATGATATTGGCTTCCAGCTGCTGGGTAAGATCGCCCAGTTCGGCCAGATAATCGGGCATTCTCTGCTCTTCAGTCAGATAGTCGGGAAAATTTGCAATAATTCTGCCGGCAACGGAGATATCTCTCGTTTCGACGACAACGCCCGCGGCCTTGGTGAAGGCGTTGACGATGGGGAGCAGAGAGTAGGTTGCCAGGGCAGGTGCTTCATCAATTTTCGACCAGATAATCTTTTGTGTCGCCATGTTTTCTCCTTAGTTTTTTAGTCACACGGAAAAATCGTTAATCACCTTCCAGATACGGCCAAAACGGGGTTACAGTATACAGAAGAAGATACTCTGTCAAGTGGAAATTCACCACACACCACGGGGAATTTCTCCCCGTAAATCATCGTTTCTCTTTCCCGCGAAAGAGGAGCCGAATGGGGGTTCCCTTGAAGCCGAAACTCTCCCGGATCTTGTTCATCAGATATCGTTCGTAGGAAAAATGAATCCCCTCCGGTTGGCTGACAAAAAGGGCGAAGGTGGGGGGTTTGGCCGAGACCTGAGTACCGTAGTAGATCTTCAGACGCCGACCCGCGGAAGCTGGGGGGGCGTGGGCCTCGGTGGCCTCGGTGATGACCCGGTTCAGTTCCCCGGTTCCCACCCGTTTACAGTATTCCCCCATGACCTTCTCCACCTCAGCCAGGACCGTGGCCGTCCGTTGGCCACTCTTGGCGGAGATGAAAAGGATGGGGGCGAAGGGGAGATACTTGAAGTCGGTCCTGATCCTCTCAGTGAAATTTCCCATGGAGTGGTTGTCCTTCTCCAGGGCGTCCCACTTGTTTACCACGAAGATACAGGCGCGACCCGCTTCATAGGCGTACCCAGCGATCTTGGTATCCTGCTCGGTAATCCCCTCCTCGGCGTTAAGAACGATGAGAGCCACATCAGCCCGGTCCAGGGAGCGGAGCGCATCCACCACGCTGTAGGTCTCAATTTTGAGACTGATGCGCCCCTTGCGACGGATGCCGGCGGTATCGATGAGGAGAAAATTCTTGTTATTCCAGCTCAGGGGAGAATCCACCGAATCACGGGTCGTCCCCGGCATCGGGTTGGCCACCACTCGCTCGTATCCCAGAAGCCGGTTGACCAGGGATGATTTTCCCACGTTGGGACGTCCCACCACGGCAATGCGAGTCAGTGAATCATCGTCGCTTTCCGGTTCGTGGCGGGGGAGGAGCGGCAGCACCGCATCCATGAGATCCTCCACCCCACGGCCATGTTCCGCCGAGATCGGCCAGACATCTTCCACCCCCAGACGATAGAAGTCGCTGGTGTCCAGCTCCTGTTTCGGACCATCCACCTTGTTCACGAGATAGAAGACCGGCTTATCCACGCGGCGCAGCATCCCCGCCACGATCCTGTCGGCCTCGGTGAGCCCATGCCGGCCGTCCATGACAAAGAGGATGACGTCCGCCTCCTCCATGGCCAGTTGGGACTGCTCCCGCATCTGCCGGAGGAGCTGGTCGTCAGTGACCGGCTCGAAACCGCCGGTATCGATGAGGGTAAAAGGGATGTCATACCGTTTCACCGTGGCGTAATTCCGGTCGCGGGTGACACCGGGCTGGTCGTCCACGATGGCCTTGCGACGTCCCACGATACGGTTGAACAGGGTCGATTTTCCCACATTGGGGCGTCCCACGATGGCGATGATAGGTGTCATTGGTAACCGAACTCCTTGAGCAGTGAGGGGTTGTCGGTCCAGTTCTTTCGTACCCGGACAAACAGTTCCAGAAAAACCTTGGCCTGGAGGAGCTCTTCGATCTCTTTCCGCGCCTCCGTGCCGATCCGCTTCAGCAGCTCTCCCTTGCGACCGATGACGATCCCCTTCTGGGAATCCCGTTCCACGGTGATGACGGCGCTGATGGCGATAAGACCGTTCTCCCGCTCCTTGAAACTCTCCACGGTCACGGCGACGGAGTAGGGAATTTCCTCATGGGTCAGGCGGAAGAGTTTCTCCCGGACGATCTCGGCGGCAATGAACCGTTCGGGGAGATCGGTGAGGATATCGTCGGGGAAATACTGGGGACCAACCGGAAGGAGGGAACAGACCTCCCCCATGAGCCGATCGACGCCACTCCCCGTGACCGCAGAAAGGGGGACGTAGGAGCGGAAGGAGGGGAGCTTGCCGAACCGCTCCAGCAGGCTCAGTATCCGCGCCTCATCCACCAGATCGGTCTTGTTCAGCGCCAGGATTACCGGTGGGCCACTACCGTTAAAGATCTCTCCGCCCAGCGCCTCCTGGGACTCCGGCGAGGTGGCGGCATCCACCAGGAAGATCACGGCGTCCACCTCCTTCAGCGCGGAGAGGGCTTCGTCCACCATGTAGCGGTTGAGTCGTGATTTGGCGTCATGAATGCCGGGGGTGTCGATGAAGATGATCTGATACCCCGGCAGGTTGTGGATACCCTGGACCCGGTTCCGGGTGGTCTGGGGCTTGTCCGAAGTGATAACGATCTTTTCTCCCAGTATCCGGTTGAGGAGGGTTGATTTACCGGCATTGGGGCGGCCGATGATGGCCACGAAACCGGAACGGAACGGTTGCTCAGCCATGATGGGCCTCCGATGCAGGGTAGTACAGGTCGGTCATGATGTTTCCTTTGCGGGTAATGCCGCCGAACGTCACGGCAAGGTCATGGTGGGTGAGTGTTGTATCGGGAAGAAGCTGCAGCGTTACCCCCTTTGCTCTGAACCGGTTCCTGTTGACGCCCCCCTGGCCAACTACGGCGGAGAATCGGGACGGATCTGCTGCCACTGTCACCGTTCCGGTGGCGCCCGCCGTCAGGAGCTCCAGGAGTTCATGGCAGAGTTCCGATTCCACCAGGTGCCGAAACGCCGGGTGATAGGGACCGGCGATGACCCCCTGGGGGCCGGAGAGGAGTTCCGTGGCCTGCAATCCCATCCTGATTACCGGAACCCCCGCCCTGAGTGCACCATGGAGGAGACGAGCCCCCAGGGTGACGGCATCATCCATCGTCAGGGGAAGATACTCTCCACGTAAAAACTTCTCCGCCAGCCCGGTCCCCGCCACCACGACGGTGGGATAGATCCTCAGGGAGACTGGTTTCAGCGCCAGCAGTCGGTGAAGCGATCGGAGCGCTCCTGCCGGAGAATCTCCGGGAAGCCCCGGCATAAGCTGCCCGCCGGTGGCAATGCCGGCATCCTGCAGCACGCCGAAGGCATGAACCGTATCCGCTGCGGTGTGTCCCCTCCCTGCTTTGGCCAGGACGGCATCATCCATGGACTGGACCCCCAACTCCACCAGCGAGACCCGAAACTCCCGGAGGGTGGCAATGACGGCAGGGCCCACTGCGTCGGGGCGAGTGGAGAGACGGATAGCAGAGAGCACGCCGGCATCATAGAGCGGCTGGAGCGGGGCAAGGAGCTCCCTCTGCACCCGGTGGGGAAGCATGGTGAAGCTCCCCCCATAAAAGGCGACCTCCACCGCTGCTCCTCCGGAGGATGCACGATGTGCAGCAATTTTGTTCCGAATCTCCTCCGGTGACGGCAGTGTCCCCTCACCTCCACTGATCCGGCGTTGATCGCAGAAGATACAGGCGTGGGGGCACCCTTGATGTGAGATAAAAAAGGGGACGATGACCCTCCGGGGTTCCATCTTACTGACTCAGGCGTAAAAACGCGACCTGGGCCGCGGCCTGAGCCGCCTCCTTCTTGCTCCGCCCCTCCCCTTCACCCAGTGGTTCATGACGCAAAATCACGGAAATGGTGAATTGCCGGTCATGGGGTGGTCCGGTGACCGCATCCAGACGATACTCCGGAACTTCGCCGAAGCGAGCCTGGGCCAACTCCTGAAGAGCGGTCTTATAATCCCTTCCCACCGTTTGGGACGCCTCGGCGGGAAGCAGAGGGGAAAAGAGCTTCTTCACGAGTCGTGTCGCGGCATCCGCCCCGCCGTCCAGGTAAACTGCGGCCAGTAATGCTTCGAAGGCGTCGGCCAAGATGGAGGTCCGATCGGCGCCGCCGGTGAGTCGTTCTCCTTTTCCCATGACGAGAAATTTTCCCAACTCCAGGGAACGAGCCAGGGTGGCAAGAGGGGCCTCCCCCACCAGTGATGCCCGGAGACGTGAGAGCTCCCCTTCCCGTTTCAGGGGGAACCGTTCCAGCAGGAGCGATGCCACCATGAGCCCCAGCACCGCGTCCCCCAGAAACTCCAGACGCTCGTTATCCCGCTGGCGTCGCTCCGCGGATTCATTGAGGGCAGAGCGATGCGTCAGCGCCTCGTCCAGGAGGGCACTCTCTCGAAAATAATGGCCGATTCGCCCTTCCAGTTCAGCCTGCTGCTCGGGAGCGACCGCCATATATCCCTTCATTCCTGTGCAAAATATCAAAACCACCTATGACGAAGGCATATGTTACCACCAAAGGCTTCTTCTGTCCATTGCCGTCTGGTTTTGCTTTCATCTTCCCCCCCCACTCCGGAACTCCACTCATCTGTCTGCTCCGCCCCTCTTCGGAAGATTTCCGTTTAATGTGTAACAGCGGTCACACTTATTTTCCCTGGATTGCCGTACAAAGGGAACTGACAGTCATTAAGCCGTACAGGGAGGTACTAACGTCGTGAGAACAGTTCTTCAAAGAAGCAGTCGGTGGAATCGGTACGTCTGGCATTCACTGGTCATACTGGCAGCCATGACCTTCATGCTCCTCAACCTCGCCGCGGGTCGAGCCCATGGCGCCCAGACCACACTGAGCTGGAATCCGCCGGTTACTACCGACGGAACCGCCTTTACCGGATTCAGCGGCTATAAACTCTACCTGGGGAGCAGTTCTCGCAACTATTCCCAAACCATCGATGTGGGAAGCGTCACGACCTATCTCCTCAACAACCTCTCCGACGGCGCAACTTACTATTTTGCCGTAAGCGACTATGACGGCGTCGGCAATGAGAGCGCCTACTCCAATGAGGTAAGCAAGACATTTCCTTTTGTCTACACCCTCACGGCAACTTCCGGCCTTGGTGGAGCGATTACACCGGTCGGCGCCGTGCCGTCCAGCACGGCGACCAACGGTTCCTACACCATCACCTCCGTCTCGGTCACCCAGGGGGCAACCCAATCATTTTCTCTCGCAGCCATGCCGGGTTATACCATAGCCTCGGTCACCGTGGACGGCGTCTCCGTGGGTGCGGTGAGCAGCTACACCTTCGCCAACGTCACCGCCAACCACACCATTGCTGCCACCTTCGCCGTCATCACCTACTCCGTTACCGCCACCGGCGGGACCGGCGGCAGCATCAGCCCCAGCGGGGTCGCCACCGTGAACAGCGGTTCCGGCCAGAGTTACACCATAGCTCCGACGGC
>CAIUUR010000079.1 GCA_903902345.1 uncultured Geobacteraceae bacterium
AAGCAATATGATTTTCCGGATAAAAAAATCGCGAATGAGGCATTTACTCGCGATCTTGAAAAACTTATGAGAATTGCCGGATTGTCTCCCGAATTCGATCGTGACAGAAAGGCGAGCGAAGAGCTTGACCTGAATTGGGCCATTGTCAAAGACTGGTCTGAATCGGCTCGCTATGAACTTGGTATAACTGCCGCTCAGGCAAGAGATCTTTTTTCAGCATGCACAGGAAAGGACGGCATTTTGCCGTGGGTGAAATACAGATGGTAGCCATGTCATTACCGAAAGAAATGATTGAGGCAGGTTCTGTTCTCCTGAAAAGTCTCGATGATCGCGGCATTCAGCCGGATGCGGCTTTTTGGTTTTTCTTTGGCGACATCAACCAGTGGAAGCTTGTAATCTCTGAAATCAATCTAGGGGTCGAGGGACCCAGGCAGATTTACAAGAAAATTCAGGAAACTATATCTGCGCGCCAAGGAGAATTGGGAGAGCTTTCTCTTGATGATGTAACCTTGGCTAAGCCGGACTCTCCAATTGTTTCACTGTTGCGACAAGCATTCAGAACCGCCCCCGGCGTAAGCGGCGTCAGGTTTACCAATAATGTCGTCAACGGTACGGTGATCGAGGATGCCTATATTTATCGGATAGTTTGAGTGACACGAACTTGTTTTAATAGAAGCAGTGGGAGAGATCGTACTATGTCGAAAAAATTGTGGAATATAGCCCTTGTGGGGGCTACCGGGGTCGTGGGTGAGCAGCTGCTGGAGTGTCTGGACGAGCGGGAGTTCCCGGTGGGGGAGCTCAGATGTCTGGAGCGGGACAAGGGGGTCGGCAAGATCCTGGAGTTCCAGGGGAAACCGGTTCCGGTGACGGCGCTGGGTCCCGATTCCTTTGGCGGGGTAGATATCGCCTTCTTCTGCGCCGGAAGCAGCATTTCCCGGGAATTCTGTCCGGTCGCCGTCGCTGCCGGAGCCGTCTGCATCGACAGCTCCAGCGCCTGGCGGATGGACCCGGAGGTCCCCCTGGTGGCCCCGGAGGTGAATCCTCACCGCATAACTGATTACTGGAAGAAGGGGATCATTGCCATCCCCGCCAGTTCCGTCACTCCGCTGGTGACGGTCCTGAAGCCGCTTCATGATGTCGCTCCTCTCAAGCGGATCGTGGTCTCCACCTATCAGGCGGTCTCGGGGAGCGGCAGAAACGCCATCAAGGAGCTACAGAGCCAGGTGGGAGAGCTTCTCAACGGCCGTCCCGTGACGAGTACGGTTTACCCCCACCAGATCGCCTTCAACTGTATCCCCCAGATAAACAGTTTCGACCCTGACGGTTCCACCGGGGAAGAGCGGATGCTGGCGGATGAGACCCGCAAGATCATGGGAGCGGAGGTGGGGGTGACGGCCACGGCGGTGCGCGTCCCGGTATTCTACGGCCACTCCGAGTCGGTGAACATCGAGACACTTTCCCCCCTCACCGCGGAAGCTGCCCGGAACCTCCTGGCGGCGGCCCCCGGTGTGGAGCTCGTCGATGATCCCGGTCAGGGGCTCTATCCCCTGGCCGTGGACGCCGCCGGTCAGGATCTGGTTCTGGTGGGACGGATCCGCCAGGACCGTTCCCTTGAGAACGGCCTCAATCTCTGGGTGACCGCCGACAATATCCGGAACGGAGGCGCGGTCACCTCCCTGCGGGTTGCCGAGATTCTGGCGGGATTATTGACGACCCCATGACGATGGCTTCCGTGCCAATTCGCTCCACTCTCAAGAGCATCTTCGGTTACGACACCTTTCGCCCCCACCAGGAGGAGATTGTCCGGGAGATCATCGGAGGGGAAGATGCCTTCGTCCTGATGCCCACCGGTGGCGGGAAGTCGCTCTGTTACCAGATTCCCGCGCTCCACCGTCCCGGCGTGGGGATCATCGTTTCCCCCCTCATTTCGCTCATGAAGGACCAGGTGGATGCCCTGGTTGCCAACGGGGTCGCCGCCGCCTGCTATAACTCATCTCTTTCGGAGGTGGAGGCGCGCCGGACCCTGGCCCGGTTTCACGCCGGTGAACTTGATCTCCTCTACGTGGCGCCGGAACGGCTCATGAGCGAGTCGTTTCAGGAACGGCTCCGGACCATGGAAATCGCCCTCTTCGCCATCGATGAGGCCCACTGCGTTTCCCAGTGGGGGCACGACTTCCGCCCCGAATATATCCAGTTGGGGCGGTTGCGCCAACTCTTCCCCTCCGTGCCGCTGATCGCCCTCACCGCCACCGCCGACCCCCAGACACGGGTGGACATCATTCACCGTCTCGGTCTGGAGAAGGCCATCCGCCATGTGGCCGGCTTCGACCGACCCAATATCCGCTACACCGTGGTGGAGAAGTTGAAGCCGCTGCAGCAACTTCTGGGATTCCTGCGGGGACGGTCCGACGAGGCGGGGATCGTCTACGCCCTTTCCCGCAAGCGGGTGGAGGATGTGGCGGAAAAGCTGCAGGCTGCGGGAATCCGGGCCGCTCCCTATCATGCCGGTCTTCCCGACAAGGAGCGGAGCCGGGTTCAGGATGCGTTCCAACGGGACGATATCCGGGTCGTGGTGGCCACGGTGGCCTTCGGCATGGGGATCGACAAGCCCAACGTCCGGTTCGTGGTTCATTACGATCTCCCCAAAAATGTGGAGAGCTATTACCAGGAGACGGGGAGGGCAGGGCGGGATGGCCTCCCCTCGGAGGCGCTCCTTCTCTTCGGCTACGGCGACATCGCCATCAGCCGGGGGCTCATCGAGTCGGGGGGGAATCCGGAGCAGAACCGCATCGAGCTCCAGAAGCTCAACGCCATGGTGGGGTTTGCCGAGGCGCTCACCTGCCGGCGACGGGTGCTCCTGGGGTATTTCGGCGAGAACCTTGCGGAGGATTGCGGTAACTGTGACATCTGCCTCAATCCCCCTGACCGGTTCGACGCCACCCAGGAGGCCCGCAAGGCTCTTTCCTGCGTTTACCGGGTGGGACAGCGTTTCGGCATGGGGCATGTGGTGGAGGTGCTGAGGGGATCTCACAGCCAGCGGATCACAACTCTGGGGCATGACAAGCTCTCCACCTACGGCATCGGCCGGGAGCTCTCCCCGGATGCCTGGAGCAGCCTGATCCGCCAGTTGATCCACCTGGGGTACCTGGAACAGGACATGGCCAATTATTCGATCCTCAAGCTTAACCCCAAGGCCCACCCGCTTCTGAAGGGAGAGGAGACGTTGACCCTGGCCCGGCCGCGAATACGGGTGGCTCCGGTGAAACAGTTGGCAAAAAAGGGGAGGGAGAAGCTCGTCTACGACCAGGGGTTGTTTCAGGAGCTGCGTCTTCTCCGGAAGCAGCTGGCCGACGAACAGCAGGTTCCTCCCTTCGTCATCTTCGGTGACGCCACCCTGGCGGAGATGGCCGCCCATCGCCCGCGGAGTGCCGGCGAACTGGCGGGGATCAATGGTGTGGGGGCCCACAAGCTGGGGCGTTACGGAGAACAGTTTCTGCAGGTGATCCGGGACTTTTCTTCATCATAAAAAACGCCCACCGCAGTCGTGCGGTGGGCGTTTTGCTACGTATATGTCACCTTACGGCGTTGATCCGTTATTACTTCTTCTGCCCGGGGTACTCGACCTTGGCGCTCTTCTTCAGCTCCTCAACCTTGGCCATGACCTGCTTCTGAACTTCCATTCCCTTCAGGTACTCCTCGATCTTCCCCTTGACCTGATCGAAGGGAGTTGTACCCCCATCACTCTTCCCCGTCGACTTGATGATATGGTAGCCGAACTGGGTCTCCACCACTCCGCTGGTCTCACCCTGCTTGAGGGCGAAGGCTGCCTCCTCGAAGGGCCGTACCATCTGGCCCCGTCCGAATTCCCCCAGATCGCCACCGTTCTTGCCGCTGGGGCAGGTGGAATCTTTCTTGGCCAGTTCGGCAAAGTCGGCTCCACCCTTTACCTGCTTGAGGAGTTCATCGGCTTTCTGCTTAGCCTTCAGCTTTTCCTCGGCAGTGGCCTTGGGATCGACTCCGATGAGAATATGGCTGGCATGGACTGCTTCCGGTTTCTTGAATTTGTCGGAATTTTCATCATAGAACTTCTTTGTCTGCTCGGCGGTGACGGTAATCTTTGAAGTCACCTGCTTCTCCACGTAGGAACTGATGACGATGTCACGGCGGAGAAGATCCTTCAACTCTTGAACCGTGAGTCCGTTCTCTTTCAGCGCCTTCTCAAAATCCTCATTGGCGGGGAATCGCGATTTCCCTTCGTCAAACTTTGCCTGTACTTTCTTGTCCAGGTCGGGGAGCTCCTCTTTCTTGGCGGTCTGGAACAGCACCTCCGCCGAGATTAACTGATTTTTGGCGGACTCCTCGATTTTTTTCTTCTGCTCCGGATCGGTGGGAGCGGGCATCCGGCTCTGAGCCAGAAGCGCCTGGGTGGCGCGGTCCAGTTCCGCGCGGGTAACGGCAACACCGTTGACCGTGAGGATGACCTCGGTGGGGTTGGCAGCCGGTTCGGACTTTTTGACCGGGGCCGCGACGGCTTCCTTGGTGGTGGGTTCGGAGGCCGCGACAACTCCGGCGGCGGTGAGGGTGGTTGTCATGACGGTGATGGCAAAAACTGCGGTGGTGAAACGCATGCGGAGATTCTCCTTGTGGGTGAAATTGGTACTGGGTAACTATACCAGTTTTACGACACTTGGGGGAAGAAGTTTTTTTGATTCAGAGCTCTCATCGCAACTCCAGTCGCGTTGTTTTATAGTCACGGGCATGCCAGGGAGAGAGGGGTGGGGGCGGCGGTTCGCAATTCGTAACCCTGTGGCAGGCGCAGCAGGAGAATCTTCCGTCATTCATTCTGAAACTCAGCGTCAGGTTCCTGCTGTCGCACCAGTCGCAATACCACTCGTAATAATCTCCCTTCAGTATCAGTTCCATGGTCATCTCCTTTTCTCTTTTATTTTTTTAAAGAGTAGCAGCAGAATATTGAAACGATGTTGTGACCGTTTCCCGGGAGGGTGAAAAGCGAGGGTGCTCTCATATTTGTTGCGGTGAGCAAAAAAAGGACGACCCGCCGGAGCGGGTCGTCTTGAAGAAAAAGCGGGGGATCTAAGCCCCCCATGAAGGAGGCCCACACGGATGTGGAC
>CAIUUR010000080.1 GCA_903902345.1 uncultured Geobacteraceae bacterium
ATTTTTTGTGGCATATCACCTTAGCTGTCATCCTGTCCCTTGTTTGTCATCCTGAACGAAGTGAAGGACCTGCTTCGGCTTGATTCAACAGCAGATCCTTCGCGTTGCTCAGGATGACAAGCTAAAAAACAGGACAACAAGCAAGGGACAACGCGACGGATAAAAGTCTGTCATTCTGAGCGGCTTGTGCTGAGCGTGGTCGAAGGAAGCGAAGAATCTGCTTGACTTCGATAACGGAATGAGCCGTTCTTCCCCGGACCGTACTGCACAAGTGCCCACCTTTCGCCACCGCCTCTCCCCTTGAACTTCCCTAGTATCTGCGCTAGACTGCGATCCCAGATCCGGAGGTTTTACCCATGTCTGTGACCATACGCATCCTGTCCGAGCAACTCAGCAACAAGATCGCCGCCGGCGAGGTGGTGGAGCGCCCCGCCTCGGTGGTGAAGGAACTGGTGGAGAATGCCCTGGATGCGGGGGGCCGCGACGTTATTGTGGAAATTGAGAGTGGGGGGAAGCGGCTGATCAGGATTACCGATGACGGCCACGGTATGTCCCGGGAGGATGCCCTCCTCTCACTGGAGCGACACGCCACCAGCAAGATCAGTTCGGATAGCGACCTTTTTACCCTCACCTCTTTAGGGTTTAGGGGGGAGGCGCTCCCCTCCATCGCCTCGGTGGCCCGCCTTACCCTGGCGAGCAGGGTGCAGGATAGTATCGAAGGGACCGAGATCTACGCCGAAGGGGGGCGGATAAAAGAGGTAAAGGCGTGCGGCATGGCCCGGGGAACCGTGATTACGGTGCGCAACCTCTTCTTCAATACCCCGGCACGGCTGAAGTTCCTCCGGAGCAACGAGACCGAGGGGGGGCATGTGGGGGAGTTCCTCAATCGTCTTGCGCTGTCGCGGCCGGAGGTTCGCTTTACCTACATCAGTGACGGCAAGGTCGTCTTTACGGTGGGAGCGGGGGGGATCAGGGAGCGGGTGGCGTCCCTCCTGGGGGGAACCCTGGCCGACGGGCTTTATCCGGTGGAGTACGGCGAGGGGGAGTGCCGGGTGACGGGCCTGGTGGGGAGACCCGAGACGACCCGCTCCACGGCAGGGCTGGTTTATACGTACATCAATGGCCGCTTTATCCGGGACCGGGTGGTGCAGCACGCGGTGCTCCAGGGGTATCGAACCCTCCTGGAACGGGGGCGGTATCCGGTGGTGGTGCTCCATATCCAGCTCCCTCCGTCGGAGGTGGACGTCAACGTTCATCCCACCAAGCACGAGGTCCGGTTCCGAAACCAGGGGGAGATCCACGACATCATCCAGCGGGGGGTGGAGTCGCTGCTCCGCGGGACGCCGTGGGTAGAAAAAAACAGGTTCAAGGTTCAAGGTGAAGTGCAAAAGCAGGTTCAGGGTTCAAGGTTCGAGGTTCAAGGCGAGGTCAAAAGTGAGGTTCAGGGTTCAGGGTTCGAGGTTTTGAACCTTGTCCGGGGTACGGGATTGGACGGACCCGATGGTGGCGTCGGGGCTCCGGAGCCGACCGTGACCGAGGTGCGGAAGGAGTCGGTGCGGGATACCCTGGCCGCATACCGACCGCCGGAGCGCACACCCTCTCCGCCTGTACCACCATCATTCAATTTCCCACCGTCACCTCGTCCCGTTCCTCCTCCGTTTCCGGAGTTTCGCCCTCTGGAGAGTCCTACGGCGGTTGTCCCGGTGGTAGAGACCCCGTACTCCGTACCACTTGAGATACCGCCGATTCCCGTTCCCATCGGGGAGCTGCTTCCCCGGCAGGATGGCGAGAAGGGGAGTTACTTCTCCGGACTTGCCGTCATCGGTCAGTTTCTTTCCTCCTATCTTCTTTGTCAGGATGGAGATAATCTTATAGTTATCGATCAGCATGCCGCCCATGAGCGGGTCGCCTTCGAGAAGCTGCGACAGCAGTTGCGCTCGGGAAAGGTGGCGTCCCAGGGGCTCCTCTTTCCGGAGACGCTGGAGTTTTCCTTCGGGGAGGCCGCCACCGCCAGGGAGCAGGGTAAGGAGTTGGAGCGGTTCGGGTTTGCCCTGGAGCCCTTCGGCGGCGCCACCTGGCTCCTGAAGGAGGTTCCCTGCCTGCTGGTCGATGGTGATCCCGTGGGGACATTGCGCGATATCCTGGAGGAGCTGCGGGGGGTCGGGCGGAGTCGGGCCATCAGCGATGTTGCGGAAGAGGCGCTGACCACCATTGCCTGTCACAGCGTGGTGCGGGGGAAGCGGACTCTGGCGCCGCTGGAGATCATGGCCCTTCTCGCTCAGATGGATGAGGCGGGCTTTGCCGCCAACTGCCCCCACGGCCGGCCGGTCTACAAACCTATCTCCAAGAGGGAGATCGAGAAGATGTTTAAACGGTGACCTCTCTTTACTGCCGTCCCCCGGCCATTTTTTTGCTTTCGGGAGTTTTACGCAGGAAATACATGAACAGCGGTCCGGCAAGGGCTCCGGTTCCGGCGGTGGCAAAGGCGATCCCCCACCCTGTTGCAGGTTGTTGGCCGGAACAGAGGTCCAGCGCGCAGCCGAAGATGGCGGGGGAGATCATGGCCAGGGAATACCCCACCAGAGACTGGAGCCCCATGGCGCTTCCCAGGTAGGCAGGGTCCACCAGTTCGGTGAGCCCGGTGGAGAAGACCGGCGATTCGGCCACGGCCAGATATCCATAGATCAGGGCGAAAAGGAAGATGAGCGCCGGATGGAGGTTGATGAGCCAGCCGAAGATGAAGGAGGAAACGGCGCTGGCCAGCATGATCAGGGTGATGGTTTTGCTTCTTCCCAGCCGGTCGGAAAGGGTTCCCGTCAGAGCCGTGGAGATGGCGCCAATTCCCACCACCAGGGCGGCTCCGGCCGCGGCCCAGCCGGTGGCTACCCCGCTGGCGAGGCCTTGACCCATGAGGGCCGCGGCGAAGAAGGGCGCGAGCCAACTGCGCATGCCGTACATCTCCCACATATGAGCGCCGTAGCCGCAGATCATCAGGAGGGCCGGACGGTTGGTGACGATTTCCCGCCGGAACCCCTGTTCCACGGTAGCGTATCTCCGGGGCTCATACCCCCTGAAGGCTGCCAGCGCCACCAGGAGGCCGATGAAGACCCCCAGAGAACAGGTGATAAAGGCGATGCGCCATCCGGCCAGGGCCGAGATTCCGCCGGTGAGGGCAAGAGAGAGCGATCCCCCCAGGAGGAGCGAACCCACATAGATCCCCACCGCTTTCCCCCGCTGGGCGCTGGGGAACCGTTCCGCCACCAGCTTCAGCCCCGGCATATAGGTTCCCCCCATGCCGATGCCGGTGAGTCCCCGGAGCAACAGGCCGCTGGTATAGTCGTGGGCATACAGAGCGAAGAGGAGGTTCGCTGTTGCCGACCAGAGGGTGGAGGCGATGAAGATGGTCCGGGTGTTGTACCGGTCGGTGAGCCCGCTCAGCAGTACCCCGGATGCGATGTACCCCAGTTGGTAGGCCGAGAAGATTGTCCCCGCCTGAGCATTGCTCATCCCCCATTCCTGCTTGAGGGTGGGGAGGACGGCGGAGTAGTTGATGAAGACCAGCATGATGAAGAGCTGCGCCAGGCAGAGAAGGAGGAGCCAGCGGCTGTTGGGCGAAGACATGGGAACTCCGGACGCAACCAGCGGACGATGTGGGCTGGTGCGCGGAGCATACCATCACAAAAGCGGAAACGCACCACAAACTTTGCCGGACATCTCAACCTTAACCTTAACCTTAACCTCAACCTTAACCTTAACCTCAACCTTAACCTTAACCCGTCCCTCCAGGAGCATAACCATGACTGACTGTCTTTTTTGCAAGATCATCAGCGGGACCATTCCCGTCAAACCTGTCCATGAGGACGAATTCGTCGTCGCCATTCAGGATATTACTCCTCAGGCGCCGCACCACCTCCTGATCATTCCCCGAAAGCATATCGTCAACTGTCTCGACATCGGCGATGAAGACCGTGAGTTGATCGGCCACATCCATCAGGTGGCTGCGAAATTGGCACGGGAGCGGGGGGTGGCGGAGTCGGGTTTCCGGCTGGTCACCAACAGTAACGCCGACGCCGGGCAGTCGGTGTTTCATATCCACTTTCACTTTTTGGCCGGGCGGCATCTTCAGTGGCCTCCGGGGTAGAAGAGACAGGAGGATGTCATGACCCGTATTCTTGCGGCTTTTCTGGTGGTAGCGTGGGCTGCTTCCGCCTCGGCGGAAACCTGGGAGTGGGTCGACAGCGGGGGGACCGTCAGCTTTACCGATGACCTGCAGAACATCCCGAGGCAGTACCGAAAGAAGGCCCGGAGGCTCGACGGGGGAACTCCCCCTGCGCCACCGTCATCGGTTCCGCCCCCGGGAGCTCAAGGGAACTCCGCGCTCCCGTCACCGGTTGTGTTCGGGCAGCCTGACCTGCCGGGCGCCAAACCTCAGGGGAGCTACGGCGGCAAGTCGGCGCTTCAGTGGAAGGAGGCTTTTACCGTCCTGAACGGCGATCTCCGGGGGGTGGATGGAGAACTCAAGGAGAAACAGCGGCTGTTGAGGGAGTCCGGCAGCATCAACCGGAGTGACTACCTGAAGCTGGAGGACGAGATCCGACAGCTGAACTTCAGACTTACGGCGTTACTTGCCCGATGGGATCTGCTGAGCAAGGAGGCGGCAGCCGCCTCCGTTCCGGGGGAGCTACGTCAGTAAATTATTTCCCCATGAGCCTGCCGAAGACGCCGGGGAAGATCTGGTCAAAGGTCATGAGGAGGGTGAGGACGATCATGATGATGACCGTGATCCAGGCGATGGCGTTGAAAACCGGTCCGTTGATGTATTTCCCCATGATCCGGCGGTTGTTTATGAGCCGGAGCATGAAGATGAGGACGAAGGGGAGCACCGCGCCGTTCACCACCTGGGAGATGTACATGATGGCGATGAGGGGTGCGTTGGGGATCAGGATGATCAGGGCGGAGAGGATAATGATGATCGTGAAGAGCCAGAAGAACTGGGGCGCCTGGCGGAAGTCGTTGTCAACTCCCGATTCCCACCCCATCCCTTCGCAGATGTAGAAGGCGGTGGAGAGGGGAAGGATGCAGGCGGCAAAGAGCGAGGCGTTGCAGAGGCCAAAGGCGAAGAGGGTAGCGGCGTATTTCCCCACCAACGGCTTCAGGGCCATGGCGGCGTCGGCGGCGGTTTCCACCTTGAGCCCCTGGACGTGGATGCTGGCGGCGCAGGCCACGACGATGAAGGTGGCGACCACGATGGCGAAGATGCAGCCGACAATGACATCCAGGCGGGTAAAATTGTACTGCTCCACGGTGATCCGTTTCTCCACCACGGCGGACTGCTGGTAGAACTGCATCCAAGGGGCGATGGTGGTCCCCACCACGCCGATCATCATCATCATGTAGTCACTGTTGGGGCGGAAGTCGGGAATCACCGTTGCTTTGGCTATCTCCGGCCAATCGGGGTGGGCCATGAAGGCGGCCACGGGATAGGCCACATAGACCAGACAGGCCACCAGAAAGATTCGTTCCACCACCTTCAGCGACCCCTTGACGATGAGGAGCCAGATGAGGATGGCGGCCACCGGCACGGAGAGATACTTGCTGACGCCAAAGATCTCCATCCCGGCGGCGATCCCCGCGAATTCGGAAATGGAGTTCCCCATGTTGGTCAGAAGAAGCGCGATCATGACGTAGAAGGTGGTCTTGACCCCGAAGGTTTCCCGGATCAGATCCGCCAGTCCCTTCCCCGTCACCGCCCCCATCCGGGCGCACATCTCCTGAATGACCACCAGGGCGATGGTGGTGGGGATCATGAGCCAGAGGAGGGAGTAACCGAACTTGGCTCCGGCCAGGGAGTAGGTGGTGATTCCCCCGGCGTCGTTGTCCACATTGGCGGTGATGATGCCGGGACCCAGAATTGCCAGAAATAGTGCGATATTCTTGAGGTTGATCTTGGCAAACGGCTGCAGGAGCCGGGAAAAGATGGAATCGGCGGCCATGAAATCCTCCTTGGGGTAGCTGGTGATGCGGGGCTTTTCGGAGAATCCGCGTTATGCGTGGCGCTTTCTCTTTAAAGCCTCGGGGAGGAACGGTTCCAGGATGTCGTCCACCATGATAATCCCCGCCATTTTTTCCTCGCTGTCGAGAACGGGGACGGCGATGAGGTTGTACTTGGCTATGAGTTCCAGCACTTCTTCCGGTTCACTCTCAACCGTCACGCACTTGACATTCTCGGTGAGAATTTCGGTAACGGGCGTTTCCGCCGGGGTGATGAGGAGGTCCCGGAGGCTCACGACTCCCCGGAGATGCTCGTCATCGTCCAGGACATAGGCGTAATAGATCATCTCTATTTCGGGAGCGTTCTCACGGACCTTCTCAAAGGCTTCGCCGACGGTCATGGCTGCGGTAATGGTGATGAACGAGTTGTTCATGAGACCGCCGGCGGTATCGTCCTCATGCTCCATCAGTTCCTGGATCTCCTCCGCTTCTTCCGGTTCCATCAGGTCCAGGAGTTCCTGGGCCTTCTCCTCGGAAAGATCGCCCAGGACATCGGCCGCCTCGTCCGGTTCCATCTCCTCCAGGATATCCGAGGCCAACTCGCTGTCCATCTCGGTGATGACCCGGCTTCTCAGCTCCGGTTCCAGTTCATGGATCGCCTCCCCTGCGGTTTCGGCGTCCAGGGAGGTGAGCACCGCCTGGATTTGCTGGTGGGAGATGTTGGAGATGATGGTGGCCAGGTCAGCCGGGTGCATCTCGGAAAGCTGGTCATGGGCCATGGTCAGGGTCAGCCGGGAAAGGTTCATCTCCAGCGGTTGCACGTACTCCCAGCTGATCTCCTGGCGGGGAATCTCTTTCTTCAGGAGCGCCGCCACCTTCTTCCCCACACCATCGTATCCCAGTCGCCGTAACAGTCCGGCCAAGCCGATGTCCACGGAAAGGATGCAGAGAAATTCCTTGTACTTCCCCAACTTGATATCGTTGACCCGGACGACCTTGGCGCCGTCCACGTCCACGATCTGCTTGTCCAGAATGTCCCGCTTGAGAAGGATTTCCCCCTCCGTCTCCTCATGCCGGGGGAAGTCGATGGTACTCCGCCCCACGGAGATGACAAAACGGTTGAAGAGGGTGATGGCCAGCCAGGGGATGGTGATGTAACGCTTCCTGCTTCTGACGATGAGGTGAGAAACCTGGGGGAAGCCTTCCCCCGGAATCATGATCAGATCGTCCAGGGTGCCGATCTCTTTTCCCTTGTCATCGATGACGGTCTTGCCCAGCACGCGACTGAGATTGACTTCGTTGAGTTCTTCGCTCATTTTTCCCTTCCTTGTGACGACCCGTGAATGGAAATAGTCATTTGAAGCGTGCTAGCTAACGTCTGTCTGCCTGCGACCATCTCTTCCCGGGGGTCGGAGAGTTTCACTCTCAACCGAAGGTGATGGGGCATTATATAGTGTGATTACGTACGACGAGGGATTGGAGTCACTAAGACGTTTCCCCAGTCTGCCGGTCTCCGCTATCCTTCAGCAGTTACCGCCATGCCGGAAAAGGGGAGGAGGGTCAACTGCCGAGGGGGATGGTGAAGCGATGTAAGCCGCTACTATGACTTTCCAAAATGATTCATAACCTCCGGAGGTGGATACGAAAAATGGCCGGGGAGGCCCCGGCCACGAACGTACTTCGGCACGATTCCCCACTCGTAGGTTTTCGGCAGTGCACAACGTAGGTCGTTATGACCAGCTACCTTAAGTAAAGCCTTAATCCGGCAATACCTGGTCTACCCATTGGCGTCTTTCGACGTTTCCGGGCAGTAGCCTCTGTTTGTGCAAACGCCTCATGCTAACG
>CAIUUR010000081.1 GCA_903902345.1 uncultured Geobacteraceae bacterium
ATTGCTCCTTGAGCCGTTGGATTTCCCGACGGAGAACCGCCTTGTTGCTGGGACCGTCGCTCCCCAGTTTGTAGGCCCAGACCTTCTCCCGGTAGCGGGTGGTGAGGTTCCGGAGCTTCTGGCGTTCCGCAGGTGCGTACCGCTCCAGGGTCTCCTTGTCGTCGCGAAGGGAAAACCGGCTGACCAGTGAGTTGCCGCACTTGATGTTGATGTCGATATTGGGGAGAGTCTCCAACTGTAGCGGCGGTTCTTGCCCTCGCCCTTGGTGGGCGCCCGCAAGGGACGCCCCTACATCGGCGCGGTAATAGGCATTTTTCAGTAGTTCGATCCAGAGTCGGAGACGACAGATGGAGACGGACTTGGGATTGATGTCCACACCGAAGAGGCACTGCTCGATGATGGTCTGCTTTTCGTGAAAAAGGGTTTCCTGAAGCCGCTGCTGCTCTTCGTCAGGACGGCCGTTTTGGTTCAGAACGTACTCGAACAGCTTGTCATCATCCTTGTCAATGACGATGAGCTCGTCCTGGTCAACGGTTATCCGGTACTCCTTGACCCGGTCGCCGTTGTCCCGGTAACAGAGGAGACCCAGTTCGCTCTTGATGGCGATGATTTCGTTCAAGGCCGAGACCAGAAAATGGCCGGAACCCACGGCGGGATCACAGAGCCGGAGGGAGTTGATGATGTCGTTGCTCTTTTTTCGGAGATCCCGGTCGGTCCGGTCGAGACGATCCTTGAGGTCGGCAAAATCCGTCACCTTGGCCAGACCGGGGATATCTGATCCGCGAAATTTCGCCACCACCCCCCGCCGAATAGTCTCGCGACAGATATACATGGTGATGAAGCCGGGGGTGAAGAAAGAACCATCCTTGTAGCCGTTGATCTTCTCGAAGATCAGCCCCAGTACGGCAGCGTTGATGATGCTCTTGTTCTCTTCCTGGATCTCGGCATTTCCTTCGGCGGCAAAATCATAGGCGTCGAGAAACTCGAACAGATAGGGGAGAACTCCCCTGTTGCCGGTGAGACGTTTGCCGTTGCTCCCCTTCAGGACCGTGGCGCCATGGAGAGGTAGTTCCTTCCGTTCCTTGAGGCTGGAGATATGAACGGTTTTCCGCTCCAGATCGCCGGGCTCGAAAAGAGAGCTGTTCAGATAGGGAATGGCGCCGTAGCGTGCGGTGACCTGGGCGTTTCGCCGGTCCGGACGGACGGCCAGAACCTCGAAAAACAGTTCCTGCAGTCCGTCAAAACCTTCGATCATCCGGCCGTTAAGAAACGCTCGGCTCCGGTCGCCCCGATGATGAGCGATGAGTTGCCCTTCCAGGAGTTTGAGAAAAAGGATCCGGTCCAGCCAGGTAATGCAAAGCTCCAGGCCGATGCTGAAGAGCCGTTCTTCATCGTCGGCGCCGAACCGGTCGAGATGTTCCAGATTTTCCAGTACCCTCTGGCTGACCAGGACAGAGACCGTGTTCTCCAGCAATGATCCGTCGTTGCGCCGCTCGACCCCCTTGCGTCGGATCAGCTTCTTTCCCTTATCCTTCACCTCTTCCAGGCCGATGATATGCAGCAGTTCCGAATAAAACTCCTTATTGAGGGAGTTGCTGTCGTTGGCAAAGGGAAGTTTGAGAAGGTGAGGGGGAGAGAGGAGTTTATAGAGGTTTATGAGCTTTCTGTCGTCACGTCCTGATTGCGGGGAAGAAGCGGTGACAAGGTGCTGATATTCCTTGAGGTTGAAGCAGGTGCAGGTTAGCTCGTCGATTTTTTCCCGGATGAACGGCTTTGCCAGCTCTTGATACAGCCAGTCGGTTCCGGTTCCGGAGAGGGTTCCCTCCGTCCAATCCCCATAGCTTTTGACAAACTTCGGGTTGCCGAAAAAGAGCCGCTCGAAGTCGGCGGCATCAAAGATGTACCACTCGTAGATATTGCAGATGATAAGCCGCTTGAGCTCCTTGTTCTCCCGCAGGTAGCGCTCTTGCAGGTAGTAATGGAGCAGTTCGTGGAGAGCCTTGACGTTAGGCCGCTCCGGTGAAATCATCTCACCCGTGTTGGAGGGGCGTTTGACCTCCATGATGACACCCACGGAATCGGAAGATGATCTGCCGTTATGAATGACCAGATCAGCTCTGCCGCTGGTGTTGATCTCGTAGGCAGGTTTGTACCAGACATCCTTGAGGAAATCCGCGACGATGTTTTTCAGGTGCTCCTCGGACTCACCTTCCTTGATTCTCTGGAACAGACGCGCCAGGGAACTCTTGAAAAGGTCAATCTGCTCTCGCTTCAGGCTCTGTTTCAGGTATGCCTTGGAGAGTGCTTTTGCCGGGGAGAGAATCGTCAGGTTCATCTCTTCTCCGCCAACGCCTTCAGTTCCTTCAGGTAGTCACCGCTGGCCACTCCATGCTCGGTGATGATGCCGGTGATGTAGCGGGCCGGAGTGACGTCGAAGGCGGGGTTTTTAACCGCAACCCCTTCAGGAGCGATGGCGATCCCTTTGATGTGGGTCACCTCCAGGCTGGTCCGCTCCTCGATGGGGATCTGGTCGCCGTGGGAGAGGGTGAGATCCAGGGTGGAGACCGGGGCCGCCACGTAGAAAGGGATGCCGTTCTCTCTGGCCAGCACCGCCACGGAGTAGGTGCCGATCTTGTTGGCGGTGTCGCCGTTGGCGGCGATCCGGTCGGCTCCCACCACGCAGCAGGTGATCTCGCCCTTTTTCATGAAGTAACCGGCCATGTTATCGGAGATGAGCGTCACCGGAATGTTGTCCTTCATCAACTCCCAGGCGGTGAGCCGCGCCCCCTGAAGCCAGGGGCGGGTCTCGTCGGCATAGACCTGAATCCCCTTCCCCGCATCATGGGCCGCCCGAATGACTCCCAGAGCCGTGCCGTAACCGGCGGTGGCCAGACCTCCGGCGTTGCAGTGGGTCAACACCGTGGCCCCCCCGGGGATCAGATCACAGCCATGGCGCCCGATGGCCCTGCAGACCGCCAGATCCTCCTCTTCCACCCGGATCGCCTCGGCGATGAGGATCTTGCAAATCGTGGGGAGGGGAAGGCTCCGGTGGGCTTCAGCCATCCGCTTCATCCGATCTATGGCCCAGAAGAGATTCACCGCCGTGGGGCGGGTCCCTGCCATGACGTCGCAGATCTCCTGGAATTCCCGAAAAAAACTACCGTGATCCGTGGCCCGTATATCCCGCGCCCCCAGGGCAACTCCCATGGCGGCCGCCACGCCGATGGCCGGAGCCCCCCGGATGATCATCCCCCGAATCGCCTGAGCCACCCCCTGGTAATCGGCGTATTCGTTATAGATCTCTTCGGCCGGGAGCCGGGTCTGGTCGATCATGACGACCTTGTCGTCGCGCCACTGGATGGTACGAAAGGACATACAACTCTCCTTAGGGGAGAACCCCGAAAATTAACTCAACACAGAGACACTGAGGTCACAGAGGAACCCGCCATAACTATGGGTATAATCCCTGCAAAGGGTTGGTTCAGGTGCTTTTTCTTTTTATGATTTCTCACTGTTCTCTGTGTCTCTGTGTTGAAATGCGGTATTGGTTTCCTCATCGGGGAACTCTTCCTGGGTGATCAGCCAGGGGTCCTGCTCCCCGGCCCAGAAGAGCTTTTCCAACTCCGCCAGGAGCGGGTCCAGGCTGCTCCGGTCCAGGGCCGAGACGGAGATGGCCCGGTAGCGGCGCCCGGAGTGGCGGATCCGGATGAAGGAGACCGGATCCCTCTTTCGAAGGGCGGTGACGAGATCGCTCTTGTTGTAAACCAGGAGGCGCGGCTTCTCCCCCAATCCCAGTTCGTCCAGGATCGTGTCAACCTGGCTGATCTGTTCCTCAAAGCGAGGGTTGGCGGCATCCACCACATGGATGAGGAGGTCTGAATCCTGAAGCTCCTCCAGGGTCGCCTTGAAGGCTCCCATGAGCGATTTGGGGAGGGAGCGGATAAACCCCACGGTGTCGGTGATAATCACCTCCCGCTCGCGGGGAAAGCGGAGGCGGCGGGTGGAGGTGTCCAGGGTGGCGAAGAGGAGGTTCTCGGTGAAAACTTCGCTTTTGGTGAGAGAATTGAGGAGAGTGGACTTCCCCGCATTGGTGTAGCCGACGATGGAAACGATGGGGACCCCGGCCTTGACCCGCTTCCGCCGCCGCTCCCGTCTCCCCTTGGAGAGCTCTTCCAGCTCCCGCTCCAATCGGGCGATCCGGTCGCGAATCCGCCGCCGGTCGACCTCCAGCTTGGTTTCTCCGGGACCGCGCCCGCCGATCCCCCCCATAAGCCGAGACATCTGCACCCCCCGACCCGACAGCCGGGGGAGAAGGTATTTGAGTTGAGCCAGCTCCACCTGCACCTTGCCGTCCAGGCTCTTGGCCCGGCGGGCGAAGATATCCAAAATAAGCTGACTACGGTCAATAACCTTCAGCTCCGTCAACTGTGAGATGGAGCGAACCTGGGTGGGGGAGAGCTCCTGATCGAAGACGAGGAGAGTCGCCCCCAGCTGGAGCGCCCGGATCACCACCTCGCGAATCTTCCCCTCACCCATGAGGTAGCGGGGGTTGACCGCCTTCTGACGCTGAACTACCCGGTCCAGAACCGATACTCCGGCAGTGCGGGCCAGCTCCTGCAACTCGTCCAGGGAGTCTTCGGCCTCCAACAAAGAACCGGTCGTCACCGAGACCAGTATCCCCCGCTCCACGGCGTCGGAGACCTCCCGCGATTCCTGGCGGGACTCCTTGAGTGATCCTTCCAGGGTGCTGAGGAACTGTACGAAATCCAGGGTGAAGGCGCTGAGGGACTGGGGCCTTTCCACGGTGTAGGGGTGGGTCATCCGGGTGGAGGGAGGGACGATCTGGGCGATCTGGATATCCAGCCGCTGCCCGTGCAGGGAGGGGAGGAGGACTGCCATGATGTCCAGTCGAAGCAGGGAGAGGTCGGTGAGATCGTCGTTGGTGAGCGCCTCCCCCCTGAGATGGGTGTGAACGAAGCGCAACCCCCGGAGGAGCTTGCGCCCCAGGGGAAAGTCGGTGAGATCCGGGATGAGGAGTCCCCGCTCGTCCCCCACAATGACGTACTCCACGGCGCCGGTGCGGGCGATGAGGACACCGATCTGGCGTCCCGTCTCCTGAGAGAGCTCCACCATGCGCCAGGCCAGTTCGTCGCTGACGACCTCCTCCACCGGGACCCGGCGGCGGTAGAGTCGCTCCAGCCCGTTGATCTGGCTGCTCTTGAGTCCGGTCAGATTACCGTAAAGTTGTTGAATAAAAATACCCCCCGGAAAAGCTAAGGTTCAAGGTTCAAGGTTCAAGGTTCAAGGTTCAGGGTTCAAGGTTAAAACCTCGAACCTTGAACCTTGAACCTGTTTATTATTACACCTGCACGACTTCCTTGACCCCGGGCACCTTCTCCTTGAGGGTCCGCTCGATTCCCATCTTCAAGGTCATGGTGGACATGGGGCAGTGGCCGCACGCTCCGGTAAGTTTGACCTGAACGACACCCTCTTCGGTCACACCCACCAGCTGCACATCACCGCCGTCCGCCTGGAGGGCCGGACGGACTAATTCGAGAGCTTTCTTGACTTCTTCGATCATCAACTATCTCCTTTATGGTCCTGCGTCTGTCGGGTCGTGGCATAGCCTCGCCCGGTTTGTAGGGGCACGGCGCGCCGTGCCCCTACCGTTTGCCCCCCGGAACACCGGGGGAGGTCAACGGATAAGGATTCAGAATGGCTTCAACCTCTTCCTCCGACAGATGACCCTGTTCCAGAATGATCTCCCGGATACTCCTGCCGGATTTGGCCGACTCCTTGGCCACCTCGGCTGCCGCGGCATACCCCAGATAGGGGGCAAAGATCGTCGCCATCCCCAGAGATTCGTCCAGGTACCGCCGGCAGCGGGCCTCGTTGGCGGAGATCCCGTCGATGGAGAGGGTAGTCAACCGCTCCACTCCGTTGCTCAGGATCTCCAGGGAAAAGAGAAGGTTGAAGGCGATGACCGGCATCATCACGTTCAGCTGCAGCTGACCCGCCTGGGCCGCCAGGACCACGGTGGCGTCACACCCCATGACCTGAAAACCGACCATGCTGATCATCTCCGCCATGACAGGGTTCACCTTCCCCGGCATGATGGAAGAGCCAGGCTGCACCGCCGGCAAGGTGATCTCATCCAGGCCGGTGCGAGGTCCCGAAGCCAGGAGCCGCAGGTCGCCGGAGAGCTTGACGAGAAGCACCGCCACCCTCCGGAGCGCCCCGGAGAGGGCTACGAAGGGATCCATGTTGAAGGTGGTCTCCACCAGGTCCTTCGCCCGAACCAGTTCCCGACCGGTCTCCCGACCCAGTTCCGCCACCACCAGATCAATGTAACGCTCCTCGGCGTTGAGACCGGTCCCCACTGCTGTACCACCAATCCCCAGTTCACAGAGGTCGCCGCGGCAGCTGTCGAGCCCCCTGATTGCCCGGGCAACAGCCGCGGCATAGGCCGCGAACTCCTGCCCCAACCGGATGGGAACCGCATCCTGGAGGTGGGTCCGCCCGGACTTGAGGATACCGTCGAACTCCTCCCCCTTGCGGGCCAGGGCGTCCCGAAGCCGACCCAGTTCCGGCGCGAGCAGGTCCATCTGCTCCAGGGCCGCGAGGCGGATGGCCGTGGGGATGACGTCGTTGGTGGACTGGGCCATGTTCACATGGTCATTGGCGTTAACCCGGCCGCTCCCCCTTCCTTCTCCCAGGAGCTCGTCGGAACGGTTGGCCAACACCTCGTTGACGTTCATGTTGTGGGAGGTGCCGGCGCCGGCCTGGAACGGGTCCACAACGAACTGTCCGTCGTGCACGCCGGAGAGCGCCTCCTCGGCGGCAGCCACGATGGCGTTTCCGATCTGACCGTCAAGCCTCCCCGTGGCCATGTTGGCCAAAGCCGCGCACTTCTTGATCCGGAGCGTGGCCCGCACAAAGCACGGGAACGGCTTCAGTCCCGAGATCGGAAAGTTGGCCACGGCTCGTGCCGTCTGTGGGCCATAGAGGGCGTCGGCGGGGACCTCCATCGTCCCCAGGGTGTCACGTTCGATTCTCACTGCCATGGTACGACCTCTATCCGCATGAACGGTGAACGGTAGTTACGCAGTTCCGGTGATAATCTCGTATTTTTCGGTAATAACCCGTCGGTGCTCTTTCTCCTCCAGGATGATGCTCCGGAACATCTCTTTTCCCTGGGGGTCGATGCTTTTCATCTCCAGCGCCTCAAAATGGGCCAGAGCCTTCCGTTCGATCTCCAGGGCAATCTCCAGGGCCTTCCTGTCGTCGCTATCCAGGGGGATCTCTACTTCGCCATACATCTCAGGCTCCAGGTGGGCGAGGGAGCCGCCGTAGGAGACCCAGCGGCCATCCTGGAGGGAACGGTAGAGTTCCGTCATGGTGAGATAATGGAGTTCCTCTCCCTTGGCCAGCCACCGGAAGATCCGCTTCCCTGCCGGGTTGGAACTCTTCTGCACGGCGGCGGAATAGAAATCGAAGGTCTCTTTTTCGATCTCTATGGCCTGCATGACGGCGGCTAGTAATTCCTTCTGTTGCTCCATCATGACTCTCCTCGCCGCAAAAAATTATCCATTATCCATTGTTAACCATCAATTATCAATTTTAGTCCAGTCTCTCATGCAGCAGAGGTGGGGATTCTCCACTCCTTTGGCCTGTACCAGCACCCGAAAGGTATCTCCCATCCCCCCCTCGGGAAGAATCAGCTTTTTCATCAGCAGCCGAACCTTAAGCTTCTCCTCCAGGGGCGCGTCCGAACCCTCCAGCACCATCATCTCTTCCATGAACCCCACCGCCAGGAGAAACCGGTACTGTTCGCCGAACCAGACCGTTGCCAGCCCTGCGTCCTCGCCACACTTCATGAGAGTGGTGAAGTCAACGTGGGAGGTGATATCCTGCTCCCCCGGCCGGAGATACGGGCTCTCCTCCACCTGATGCCGATGGTAGCAGAGGAGGGTGCCGGCCATCCGCCCCGGCGAGAAGAGATCCAGGGCCTCGTAACCGTAATCCACCGTCAGGACGAATCCCCGCCGGAGCGAACCGGCCACAGCGGCGATCCAGCGGGGTGCGGCCAGATTGATCTCCGCCCGTTTCCCCTCGGACAGGGTGATACCGATTCGCGCCAGGTAGGCCGCCAACTCCGGCGTGGAAGGTTCCCCGAGCTCCTCCACAAGCTCACCACCCCGGAGCCCAACGTAAACCTCCCGAAGACCATGGGGAGTCATCTCCACCAGGTGGACCGGAAACGAGTCGATCAGCTCATTGGAATAGACGCACCCCACAAGAGAAAGTTCCCCGGAGGAAAGCTCCCCGGGACTGTTCCAGGTGGTCCGGGAAGCATGTGGCCCCAGCATCTGCTCCTGGATACTCCGGAGTGTCGGCTCCGCCTCCACCAGCCGGCAGGCCGTACGGGCATAGGTAGCAGGGGCCTCGGTGTGAAGATAATCCAGGATATCCCTGGCCA